>JAITVZ010000010.1 GCA_031285505.1 Propionibacteriaceae bacterium | reverse complement strand
ACCGATGGCGGCGACATCGGCATCGGTCTCCGTCGGCACTCCGGCCATGAAGTAGAGCTTGACCGATCGCCAGCCTCGAGCGAAAGCCGCCTCGACGGTGGCCAACAGATCCGCCTCATCGACGTTCTTGTTGATCACCCGGCGCATCCGCTCGGTGCCACCTTCAGGGGCGAAGGTCAAACCAGAACGGCGCCCATTGCGTGACAACTCCTCGGCCAGGTCAATATTGAAGGCGTCAACCCTGGTCGAAGGCAGCGACAATGAGATATTCGTTCCCTGATAACGCCTGGCCAAACCAGCCGCCAGCGGCGCCATCTGCGAATGATCGGCGCTCGACAAGGACAACAGGCCGACTTCGTCGTAACCGGTGGCTTGCAAACCGCAATCGATCATCTCGCCGATGACGTCCATCGACCGCTCACGCACCGGGCGAGTGATCATGCCCGCCTGGCAAAAGCGGCAACCGCGCAGACAACCGCGGAAGATCTCGGCGGAGAAACGCTCATGGACTGTTTCGGCCAACGGCACAATCGGATGCTTGGGGTAGGGCCAGTCATCCAAGCCCATCAAGGTGAACTTGTCGACCCGCGCCGGCACGCCGGGGCGGTTTGGCCCAACGGCAGCAATCAACCCGCCTGGACCATAACTGACGTCATAGAACTGCGGCACGTAGATTTGGCCGGTGGCTGCCAAAGCTTCGAGCAAACGGCTGCGACCCCAACCCTCGGCTTTGGCCCGTTCGACCAACCGCGAAATCAAGAGCACCGCCTCTTCACCGTCACCCATCACCGCCGCGTCGATGAAGTCGGCGATCGGTTCCGGGTTGCTGGCGACATGGCCACCAACGATCACCAGCGGATCGGACTGGCCGCGCTCAGCGGCGTGCAGTGGGATGCCCGCCAGATCAAGGGCCTCCAGCAAATTGGTGTAGCCCAACTCAGTGGACAGCCCGACGCCAATGACATCGAAATCACCGATTGGCCGATGCGACTCCCAAGAGAACTGCGGCACCGCCGCCTCACGCATCAATGCCGCTAGATCGCCCCAAACCGCGAAGCTGCGCTCGGCCAAGATGTCAGCTTGTTCGTTGAGAACCTCGTAGAGGATGGCCAATCCCTGGTTGGGCTGACCAACGGCGTAGGTGTCGGGATAAAACAGGCACCAGCGCACCGCGACGCTGCGCCAATCTTTGGGCATGGTGTTTACCTCACCGCCGATGTATTGCACCGGCGTGGACACCCGGGCCAACAAGGGTTCAAGGCGGGAAAACACAGATTGGGAATCATCACTCACAGTGCGGCCCATTCTAGTGGGCTGTGCCAGAGGTTGGTTGCGAAAAGGTTGGCGGATCAGCCCTTGTCGCCCGCTGATGCCAGGATGGCATCGATTCGAGCGATGACCTGGTCGAGATGCTGGGCGGCAGCATACTCCCGGCTCAATGCGGCTGATCGGGCTGCCATGGCCTGATCGGCCAGAACCTGGTCAACGGCCTGGCGCAGCGCCCGACCGTTGATGCGCCGCCGCCCTCCCGAGACCCCGACACCGAGGCCAATCACCTGCTCGGCGTTTGACACCTCATCATTGACGATCGGCAAAGTGACCATCGGCACCCCCAAGGCCATGGCCTCATTGACCGAGTTCATACCGGCATGGGTCAAGAAGACATCGGCCCATTCCAGGGCCGTCAGCTGCGGCACGAAAGCGAAAGGCTTGATGTGATCCGGCACCACCCCGAGTCGGGCCCGGTCAGCTCGACCGATATTGAGGATGACGCTGCCGGGCCAATCGGCAAGAGCCTTGATGAACTGGCGGTGGAAGGTGACCTTCTCCAGCAAAGATCCCAAGGAGATGTAGAGTCGCGGATGGGGCAGGGCAGCCAGATCAAGATCATCGAAGGCCGGGTCGGCGCTGATTGCCGACGCCGTGGCGCCGATGTCCGGCGCTGAGAAGACGAACTCATCGCCCAGACCGGCTCGGTCGACCTGGAAGAATTCTGGGACGAACACCACATTGAGTGCGGGGTGACTGGCGGCGATCGTCTTCATCAGGGTGGAGTGATCAACCCCGAGGTGGCGCGCGGTCGAGCGATCCATCACCGTCCGCTCGACCCTGGCACAGTTGTAGTGGGTGCGCACCAACTGCCCGAAGGTCGGGTGCTGACACCAGGCCGGCTGGGCGAACAACCGCACCGCTGGTAGCCCCAAGCGCTCGGCCAAGTTCATCCCGGGATAAAAGAACATCTCATAGATCAACAGGTCGAAGGATTCCGTGAGACCCAAAGCGGTGTCCCAGATCGCCCGGAAGCAGCGATGACCCTCCTCCTCGCGAGTCAAATCAGCGGGCCAATCGGCATAGGGCACAAAGCGGATGCCCGTTGACTCAATCGGCTCACGGAAATGCTCTGCGTTGATGTAGGTCACCTGATGCCCGGCCTCGACCAAAGCCGCAGCCAATGGCAACGTTGGATTGGTGTGCCCGGCAAAGGGCACATTGATCATCAAAATGCGCGACATGATTTTCCCCCGAATTTGTGGCCAGTCTAATGGGCAGCGCGATAATCGTCTCTCTTTGCGAAGCCCCGACGGCAACTCAACGCTAGCATAAAAGAACATCTTGAGCTAACTCGGCGATGCCGGCCAGCGAGTGTGCGGGCGACGATGAAATGGCTGGTCATCCGTTCAAAGGGCGTTTGATGGTGGCGAAGCGCCCGATTAGCTGCAAGACTCGCACCATGAAGAAACTAATCAATGATGTCAATGATGTTGTCACTGATTCACTGTTCGGCATGGAAGCCGCCCACAGTGATCTGATCGCCGTTGACCATCCAAACAAAGTGATTTACCGCCTCGACGCGCCGGTGGCCGACAAGGTCGGCATCGTCTCGGGTGGCGGTTCAGGCCATGAGCCGCTGCACGGCGGCTTTGTCGGCTATGGGATGTTGGACGCCGCCTGCGCCGGTGAGATCTTCACCTCGCCAGTGCCGGACCAGGTTTATGCCGCCACCAAGCTGGTCGATGGCGGTCGGGGCGTCTTGCACATCGTCAAGAACTACACCGGTGACGTGATGAACTTCGACATGGCCGCCGAGATGGCCGGGGCCGACGGCATCCGCGTCGAAGCGGTGGTGGTCGATGACGATGTCGCCGTCCAGGACTCTCTTTACACCGCTGGACGCCGCGGTGTTGGCTTGACCGTTTTGTTGGAGAAGATCGTCGGCGCCGCCGCCGAAGAGGGCAAGGATCTCGATTACATCGCCGCTTTGGCCAAGCGAGTCATCGCCAATGGTCGATCGATGGGCCTGGCCCTGAGCGGTTGCACCGTGCCGGCGGCTGGCAAACCTTCCTTCGAGCTGGCTGACGACGAGATTGAATTGGGCATCGGCATTCACGGCGAGCCAGGCCGCTCCAAGGAGAAGCTGGGCCCGGCCTCGGATATGGCCGAGAAGCTGGTCCGCCCGATCCTCGACGATCTCGATTATCGCGGCTCCGAAGTGATCGCCTTCGTCAACGGCATGGGCGCCACGCCGCTGATTGAGCTCTACATCATGTACAACGAAGTGGTCAAGATCCTTGAAGCCGAAGGTATTCGGGTGGTGCGCAGCCTGGTTGGCAACTACATCACCAGCCTGGACATGGCCGGCTGCTCGGTCACCCTGCTGCGCAGTGACGACGAGATGGTCCACCTCTGGGACGCGCCGGTGGCGACCGCTGGATTGCGCTGGGGGCGTTGATGGCTATCGACCAAGCCGCTCTCGGCGCCTGGCTGGCCGACTTCGCCGATCAGATCCACCAAGGAGCCGATCAGCTGACTGATTTGGATCGGGAGATCGGCGATGGCGACCATGGCAGCAATATGGATCGGGGGATGAAAGCCGTCGCGGCGCTCGACCCGAACGACTTCGCCAGCGGGGCAGATTACCTGAAAAAGGTCGGTATGACTCTGGTGTCGACTGTCGGCGGGGCTTCCGGGCCAATCTACGGCACCTTCTTTCTGCGCCTGGGCGCGGCTTGGTCGAGTGTCAATGATGCGCCAACCTTGGGCTTGGCTTTGCGCGCAGGCCTAGATGGCATCCAACAGCGGGGCAAGGCGACCACAGGCGATAAGACCCTGGTTGACGCCTTGTCTCCAGCAGTCGAGGCCTATGACAAGCAAGCCGATCAGGGTATCAGCACTGCGTTGGCAGCAGCCGCTGGCGCAGCAGAAGCCGGTCGAGACGCCACCATACCGATGGTGGCTCACAAGGGACGGGCCTCCTACCTCGGTGAGCGCAGCGCCGGCCACCAAGACCCCGGAGCCACCTCGATGACCATGCTGTTGGAGGCAGCAGCCAAGCATCTGTCGTAAGGCAGTTTGGGGGGCTCGACGCCATAGTTGAGCCCCCCATGCTTTTGTTGCAACGATCTTCCTGCGCGATTGTTGAGGCGTCCGTCCACGCGTCCACCCGTCCACAACCCCAGTACCGATGCTCAACCCTATGCCGCCGTCTGATAGCGGTGCACTGACCATCGGTCCCCGAACTGAAAGATAAATATGATCGGCATTGTCGTTGTTTCCCACTCCCACGCCCTGGCAGTCGCCGCCGTCGATTTGGCCCTGGAGATGGTCAAAGACAGCTCGCAACCGATGATTCAGGTGGCGGCCGGCCTCGATGAGCAGACCTTTGGCACTGACGCCTCAGCCATCGCCCAAGCGATCAGCCAACTGAGTGATCAGGATGGGGTCTTGGTGATGGTTGACCTCGGTAGCGCCATCCTCTCCGCCGAAATGGCCTTGGAGTTCCTGGAGCCGGCTTTAGCGGGGAAGGTGGTCATCTCACCAGCCCCATTGGTCGAAGGGCTGGTCGCTGCGGTGGTCACCGCCAGCGGTGGCGCCGACCTGGCCGAGGTTGATCAAGAGGCCCGCTTGGCTTTATCCGCGAAGCAACAACAACTGGCACCGGCCAGTGCTGGGAACAGCCTGAAGGTGCAAGCCACCGCGACGACCGTGTCATCTGACAGCTCGACAACGGCGAAGGCAGCTGAGGTTCCCCCTGCAGCCACCACCCCTGCTGATGAAGCCAGCGCTGCAGACAATGACCAAGTGTCAGCTGAGCAAGCCCGTCAGTTTCGCTGGACCATCCGTAACCCGCACGGGCTCCATGCCCGTCCAGCCGCTCGGTTGGTGACTGGCTTGCGCGGCCTCCAGGCGACCATCAGCTTCCGCAACGCCAGCAGCGGGGCCGGCCCGGCCTCGGGCGGGTCATTGATGGGCATTGAGGCCCTCGGCTTGCGCCACGGTGACCAACTGGTGGCCGACATCACCGGCCCCGACGCCCAAGTTGCCCTGGATCGATTGACCGCGCTGGCTCAAAACGATTTCGGCGACACGACGGCTTAGTTCAGCGATTCCGACGATGATCTAGGCTCCGGCTGGGGCTGGGCTACTGGCTGGGCCGTCTCTGGTTCTGCCGCTTGGCTTCGTGGCTCAGGTTGGAACTGTCCCGGCGTCGTCGCATCTATCATCGGCTGAGCCTCAGGCCCAGGCAGAGCCGACGCCATCGCCCCCGCAGACTGAGCTGCCAGGGTCACACCAGATATCCCTGCAGCCATTGGGGTCGGTGGGGTTGACCAGGACATATCGGTGGGCATCGGCGCCCCTGGTCGACTCGGTACTGAGACCTGATGCAGCCCGGTTGGAGTCGAAACCGGCTGTGGACCGGTTGGAGCTGGAGCCTGCTGCGGCCACGGGCTTGGAACCGGCCACGGTGGCCGCCCCTGCACCGGGAATTGCTGACCTGGCGGCGGCTGAAGATAACCCCAGACCGGTTGCTGGACCAGCTGCAAATGGGCCGTGCTGGCAAGGCGCGGCAGATCGGATGAGCTGGCCCAAGACACAGCGGCGGCGCGGGCGCCACTGCCATGAACAGGGCCCGCGGTCGCCATCGCCAGCCGGTCGCTGTCAGCACCCTTGGCGGCCCACTGATGTTCATCAGGCTGCGGCAAGTCAGCAGTGTTGGCCAGCGTTTCGGCCTCAAGCTGCAACTGCCGCGCCGGTGTCCAGAAACGGCGGGTACGCGCCACCAGTGGCCGCAGGGCTGCTGGAGCGCTCAGCCGCACCAAACCACGCCGCCGCCCCAACCAATCGACCAGCAACAC
>JAITVZ010000138.1 GCA_031285505.1 Propionibacteriaceae bacterium | reverse complement strand
AACCTCGTGATTCGATTCCTCACGAATCAGATCGGCTTCGGTGTTGGCTGCCGTGATCATCTGCTGGAGTGATTCCTGAGTCGAGGCCACCTGTTTCGAGACTTGCTCCAACTGCTCGTTGGCTTGGCTACGCGCCTCGGCGATAATGGAATCAAACTCCTCTTGGGCCTGACGCCGCAGATTGGCGACATCCTCCTCAGCGCTGGTCTTCGATGTTTCGATCGAACTGGCAGTGGCCTCAACCTCAGCCTGCATCGCCTCCCAGAGGTGACCCAGTTCCGTCTCGACTCCCTTCCAAACCTCCTCAACCTCAGCGTTGAGCGATTTGCGGCAATTGGTCGTTTCATCTTCGAGGGATTGACGCATCGACGCAATTTCCGCCTCGACGGCATTACGGTAGTCGTTGATGCGGCCATAGGCGTCGGATTCAAAATCCGAGATGACCGAGAATATGGCTTTTTCGCGCTCCGCCGAGCGAGTCTGGGCAGTTTCAACCTCGTTATGGGCCCGCTCAAGGATATCGGCGACGAAAGTCTCAGCGTCGGAGGTGATATTCCTGGCGTTGTCAGCCGAATCGCGGATGATTGACTCGCCGGCCGTTTGAGCCAGGTCCATGGCTGCCAAGACGACCGACTCCGATTCGTGGCGCCGTTGTTCAACCAAGGCTGCAGCCGACTGATTCTGACGCATCAAGAATTCCCAGCGATCTTGGGCGTCAAGCAATTCAGATTCAGTCTCTTTGCGTAGGCGCTCAGCCAGGAGCTGCGCGTGGGTCAACACGTCTAAGGCATCGTCTTCCACCGCACCGTCCACTGGGGTCAGATCGGACACGCGCCACTCCTCTCAACTCGCTGGGACTCAACCAAGACACGACTGCCGCATTCAGCCATTGCCTCAATCCAAAGATATATACCCAGGATTATGCCACATCAGCCATCAAGCCGCGCCAAATCACGCCACATCTATCGACTGACCGCGAGTCTACGATATCCGGTTACAGCTTGACTGACTAATCAGGCAAGCGAAAGCTCAAGACATGCGTAAACCCACAGGAGAGCTTACTGCAAACAAGTCTCCTTGGCCGCATCTAGCCGACGATTCTCAACAGTGGCTTAAACTGCTCGGCATCACAGACAGACCGACCGGCATGCCGACCCCTCTTGGACTCAAACAAAAACCGCCTGCAGGACCTGATCCGACCAATCAAGCAAATCCTGATTGATCAGCGGTTGCAATGGCAGGCCTGGGGCATTCGGCGCTGGGATCAAGACATGGCCTTCAGGCTTGACCAGAGCGCCAGGGTACAGACGTCCCAAACGCAGTCGCCGCGACTCCGGCAACTGATTGACCGGCGTGAAGCGAATGAACTTGCCTTGGGCAACCACCTCGTTAACCCCAGCCGTGCGGGCGCTGATCCGAAAACGAGCCACCGCCACCAAGGCCATAACCACCGGCGGCGGATCACCGTAACGATCAGTCAGCTCATCGACCACCTCATCCAGTTTCGATGGGGTGTCCGCCGAGGCGATCTGCCGATACATCTCCAACCGCAAGCGCTCCGACCCGACATAAGAGTCGGGCAGATGGGCCTCCACCGGCAATTCGATGCGCATCTGGGGCAGTTCATCGACAGTGTCTCCATGCTTGAACTCTAAGACCGCTTCGCCGACCAAACGCAGGTAGAGATCGAAACCAACATCGGCGATGTGGCCCGACTGCTCCGCGCCGAGCAAGTTGCCAGCTCCTCGAATCTCCAAGTCGCGCATGGCGATACGCATGCCTGCCCCCAAATCCGTGTGGGCGGCCATCGTCGCCAAGCGATCATGGGCGGTTTGGCTGAGGGCCTTGTCGGCAGGATAGAAGAAATAGGCGTAACCACGATCACGGCTGCGCCCGACACGTCCGCGAATCTGGTGCAGTTGGCTCAAACCCATGGTGTCAGCTCGATCGATGATCAAGGTGTTGGCCGAGGAGATGTCGATGCCTGATTCGATAATGGTGGTGCAGACCAGCACATCGCTGCGCCGCTCCACAAAATCAAGCATCACTGCCTCCAATTCCCGCTCGCTCATTCGACCGTGAGCAGCAGCGATATTGGCTTCGGGTACGAGATCGCGCAGGTGAGCCGCGACTTTGTTGATGGAGTCGACCCGATTGTGAAGGAAGAACACCTGCCCCTCACGAGCCAACTCGCGTCGGATCGCCGCCACCACTTGCCCCTCGTCGTAGGAACCAGCGAAAGTCAGCACCGGATGACGCTCCTCTGGTGGGGTCGCAATGACCGACAGTTCGCGGATGCCAGTGACCGCCATCTCCAGGGTTCGGGGAATCGGCGTGGCTGACATGGCCAAAATGTCCGCGTCGAGTCGCAGTCGTTTCAGTGCTTCCTTGTGGTCGACGCCGAAACGCTGTTCCTCATCAATGATCACCAACCCAAGGTCTTTGAAATGGACATCCTGGCTAAGCAAACGGTGAGTACCAATGACCACGTCCAAAGCGCCGCTGGCCAAATCAGCGATGGTCTTCTTCTCAGCGGCTGGAGTTTGGAAACGAGACAGGGGGGCCAAGCGCACAGGAAAGCCAGCGAAACGAGCCGCAAAAGTAGCGTAGTGCTGTTGGACCAACAAGGTGGTTGGCACCAACACTGCCACCTGTTTGCCATCCATAGCCGCTTTGAAGGCTGCTCGCACCGCAATCTCGGTCTTTCCGTAACCGACATCGCCACACACCAGACGATCCATCGGCATGACTGCTTCCATGTCGTGTTTGACCTCATCGATGCAGGCCAGCTGATCCGGGGTTTCCACGTAGGAGAAGGCGTCTTCCATTTCCTTCTGCCAAGCGGTGTCTGGTGAGAATGCGAAGCCCTTGGCTGATTGCCGAGCGGCATAGAGTTGGACCAATTCTGCAGCGATTTCGCGCACCGCCTTGCGCGCCCGGGATTTCCGCTTCGACCAATCCGCTCCACCGAGCCTGTCCAAGCCCGGAGCCTCTCCACCGACATAACGGGTGATCAGATTGAGTTGTTCCATCGGCACATAGAGACGGTCACCGGGCTGGCCCCGCTTCGACGCGGCGTACTCGACGACCAGGTATTCCCGCTCGACTCCGCTGATGGTTCGCTTGGCCATCTCAACATATCGACCAACCCCATGTGAGTCATGCACCACATAATCACCACTGACCAAGGTCAGCGGATCGATCTCCTTCTTGCGGCGGCTGGGCAGCCGACGCGCAGCCTTGTCAAGGACCTCACCGCCAGCCAGATCGGTGGCACTCCAGCAATGCAGGTTGAGCCTGGGCACGGTGAAGCCGTGGGCCAGATCGGCGTGGTAAATCGACACCTGCCCCGGCTGGGGACGATCGCTGGCCTGGTCGACCACGCGTGCCGGCAGGCCTGCCTCGACGAATACATCATGGAAACGGGTGGCCAAACCCCGCCCCCCGGTGGTCACCACCACTGTGGCACCGGCACTGATCAGCTCAGTGATTTGTTTGACAGCCATCGCCTGATCGCGGGGAGCGTCATCCAAGGGTTGTGCGTCGACGGTCATCGTCGCCACATCTGGACCGGCCCCAAAGGGCGCCAACCCCCACCAAGACAATCCTCGGGCCAATGCCTTTTCTTGGACCTGCTCCAGGCTGACATAGGCGGCAGCAGCCAAATCGATCGGCGCTGCCCCACCGCCGGCGGCAGCCGCCCAAGAGGCGTGCAAGAACTCCTCGCTGGTTGCCGTCAGATCAGCTGCTCTGGCTCGGACCAACTCCGGATCGCAGATCAGCACCAAAGTGTCGGATGGCAAGGTGTCAGACAGCAGCTCCATGCCATCACCGAGAGCCGGCGCCAAGGCTTCCATGCCCTCGACGACATGGCCTTGCGCTATCCGTTCCAACATGTCGACCAATTCCGGATGATGGGCCATCAATTGGCGAGCTCGTCGGCGCACCGGCTCGGTCAACTGCAATTCGCGGCAGGGCGTGGCGACGATTTCGGTCAAAGTGACCGGAGACGAGCGCTGATCAGCCACACTGAATTGGCGAATCTCCTCAATGACATCGCCGAAAAAATCAAGTCGGACTGGCGCTTCGACCGTTGGCGCGAACAGATCAACGATGCCGCCGCGGATGGCAAATTCACCGCGATGCTCCACCAAATCCGTCCGGGTGTAACCGGCTTCCACCAAGGATTGAGCCAGGCTTTGAGTGTCGACCTCTTGACCGACCGCCAATCGAACCGGTCGCATCTGTCCAAGACCGCGCAATTGTGGCTGGAGCAGCGATC
>JAITVZ010000171.1 GCA_031285505.1 Propionibacteriaceae bacterium | reverse complement strand
GGGCATGGCCCAGGCCAGAGTCAGCGAGGCCAAGGCCGCCACCGCCGCCACCACTGCCAGGTGGCGCTTCCACGCGGCCCGTTTTGGGAACAGCACATTGAGGCCGACCTGGTCACGCGCCCGGCGCGACCGTCTCGACCAGGCCCAGATGACGTAAATCCCCAGCAGAATGGGTACCAGAATCAAGGCCCAAAGGCGACTGGGCGCTTGGAAACCAATTTCCAGCATCACCGGAACCTCACCCCCATCAGCACTGCGCCGACTGCCGCGGTGAAGGCGAAGATCATAGCCAGTCCGGCGGCTGTGGCCGTCATTTCCTTATCCTCCAATTCATAGCCGACCTGACTGTGGATTCGGGTATAGGCCCGGTCCAAACCGGACAGGTTGTCGGCGGTGTAAGCCGAACCACCGCTGGTGTCAGCAATCTGTTGCATCAATTGGCGATCGGGCGGCACAGCGTAACGTTGCCCATCAAGATCGACATAACCATTGTCGGTGCCGTAGGCGATGGTGTAGATCGGAATTGATTCAGCGGCCGCATCGGCGGCCATTTGCAGGGGCGATTGCCCATTGGTGTTGGCCCCATCGGACAACATGACGATCATTGCCGGGGCTGGTGACCCGTCGCTGCCCTGCGGCGCCTGCGCGACGGCGGCCAGAGCCGCATCGATGGCATTGCCAACTGCCGAAGAGTCTTGGGGCTGCAAGGTGTTGATCAGGCGATTGAGGGCGGCATGGTCATCAGTCGGCGCCAATCGCACCCCGGAATTGCCCGACAACGCAACCAAAGCGACGTTGAAGCCATTCGGCAGTTGATCAACGAAACTGGTCGCCGCCTCCTTAGCGGCGTCCAAGCGGCTGGGCGCGACATCGGTGGCGGTCATCGACCATGAGATGTCGATCACCATCACCACGGTGGCTCGCTCGCGCGGCACACGCTCCTGGCCCAATGGCCTGGCCCAAGCCAGCACAACTGTCAACAAACAGAGCAGAGACAAAGCCACGATCACATGACGCAGCCACTGCGACTGCCTCGGCATGACCTGCCCCAGGACGGTCGTGTTGGTGTAGCGCATCGCCTGCAGGGAACGCCGGCGCACCACAATGACATAGGCGATGACGGCCAAGGGCACCAGCAGAAGCAACCAGAGTCGATCGGCCGACATGAATCCATCGAAAGGCAAGGCCTGCAGTGTCATCGGCTCACCCCTCTAGGTGGGGTGTGCACTGCTGAGGCGATGCGACGATAAGCCACCACGAAACGAGCAATGTCCTGGACCCAATCACGATCAGTGCGTAATTGCAGGTGAGCTGCCCCGCTGCGTCGGATTGCTAGAGCGATCCGTTCGCGCTGGGCTCTGGTGGCGGCGTTCAAACGAGCCCTGGCAGCCGGGTCGGAGGTGTCGATGTAGCGGTCGAAACTGGTTTCTGGATCACGAATCAGCACTTCGCCCAGATCTGGAAAATCCAACTCACGCGGGTCGACCACTTCAACGCAGAGCACCTGGTTGCGCACCGCCAGTCGGCGCAGCGGCCGCTCCCAGACCGTTTCAGCGTTGGGATCAAGATTGACATCACCAGCGGTCAGAAAATCAGACACGACCAGGCGCAGTCCGCGCCGTCGCTGGGTTCGCACCATTTGCTCAATGCCTTCGGGCAAGTCGATCGGGCCGGACGAGCGATCTGGTGCGATCGGCCGAGTCAGCATACGGCGCAACAAGGCGTAGAGAGCCATCCGACCGGCGCGAGCCGGAATACGTTGGACACCAGACGGATCCATGATCAGACCGCCGAAACGATCACCGAGTTTTTGGGAGAGAAAACCAAGGGTGGCGATGGCGGCGATGCCGAGATCACGCTTGGTGACGCCGCCAGTGCCCCAATTCATCGACGGCGTGGCATCAAGCAGCGCCCAAACCTCCAACTCGCGATCGGCGATGGTGTCGCGCACATGCGGAACGGTGGTGCGAGCCGTCACCGCCCAATCCATCCGTCGGATGTCGTCTTGACCGGGCACATAGATCCGTGCGTCGGAGGTGTCTGATCCTGGACCAGGCATCAGCCCCAAGTGATCGCCCTGGAGGAAGCCTTCGAGGCGACGCACGATGACCAATTCCAACCGCTTCAAAGCTGCCTCGGGCGCCAAGCGATTCAGTGGAATGGTGGCCGCAGTCGGAGCCCGCAACACCGATTGGACAGCACTATCTGTCGCCGCTGGCGACATGGTCACCGCCATCAGGACCTCGGCGCCGCGGCATTGCCTGTCTGGTTCCACACTGGCGTGGGCGGCGCCACCACCGCCACGATCCGCTCGATCACTTGACTGGCCTGCACATTGTCAGCCACTGCGTCGAAACTGAGCACCAAGCGATGGGCCATGACATCGCGGGCCACCGCTTGGACATCGGTGGGTAGCACATAGTCACGACCATGGATCATCGCTAAGGCCCTGGCCGCCGCTACCAAGCCGAGAGTCGCCCGCGATGAACAACCGATCGAGATAACCGCTTCGAGATCATCCAACCCGAATTCCTTGGGATTGCGGGTGGCCATCACCAGTCGAACGATGTATTCGCCGACCAAATTGTGAACATAGACCTGACTGGCCCGATCCTGGAGTTGGCGGACCAATGACGGGTTCAATACCGGATTCGGTTCCGGGGCACGCACCGACATCCGCCGCAGGATTTCAAATTCCTCATTGCCTTGAGGGTAGTCAACATCGACTTTCAGCAAGAATCGGTCCCGCTGGGCCTCCGGCAATGGATAGACCCCCTCTGACTCGATCGGGTTTTGGGTGGCGATGACGATGAAGGGGTCTTTGGCCGGATAGGTGTGACCGCCAATCGAGACCTGCTTTTCGGCCATGATTTCCAGCATCGCCGACTGGACTTTGGCGGGGGCGCGGTTGATCTCATCAGCCAGAACAAAGTTGACGAAGACTGGCCCAAGCTGGATGTCGAACTGTTCTTTGCGAGCCGAATAGATTCTGGTGCCGACAATATCGGATGGCACCAGATCAGGGGTGAACTGGATCCGGGCGAAATCCCCGCCGACCACGGTGGCGAAGGATCGCACCGCCAAAGTCTTGGCCGTGCCCGGGACACCTTCCAATAAACAATGTCCCTTGGCCAACAAGGCCACCATCAGTTGCTCCACCATGTGCTCCTGGCCAACAATCACCCGCTGCACTTGTGCGATGGCTGACGCGACCAAGCCGGCGGCTTGCTCGACAGTCAATGGAACACTCGGCTGCAGCGGTGACGAAGTCACAGATCCTCCTCGGCGATTGCGTACGGACCCAACGATACCGGTCCATGACAGATTCTAGGTCGGAAGTCCCAGAAAGCTCCAAGAATGTCGTACTGGCGGGTAACCGCCAATCCTGGTCGACCGGCTAGAATAGCTGACGCTGTGCGACTGACCAATTAGATGACTCCAAGCTTGGGAAAGGTGGGCTCTAGTGTGACAAACCAGACCTCGCCACTCCTGCCAATCGATCCGCCGCGGATTGGTCCCTATTGGCCACGGGCCAGACTGCTAGCCACTGCTGCTGGCGTGGCCTACATTGCCCAACATCCCGACCGCAGCGCGCCCGAGATGCTGCTATTGCTCAGCCAGGGAGCTGCCGGCGACGCCGCCGCTCGTGACCGCTTGGCCGGCGAGGTGGCCCATCTTGACATCGACACCGTTAGGGCATTTTCCGGATTGTCCTTGCCCACTTCAGCCGAAACGGCCAAAGCAGAGTTCGTTGAAAGCGCCGGCCCCGAAGCTGCCCCCAAGGGATGGCCCGCACTGACTGCTCCCTGGGTGGCCTTGGCTTATGACCACAGCCCAGCCGCCATCACTGAGGCAAAGCGCCTGTTCCAAGCAGTCGACCTGTCAGCCAATCTTGAACTCGGCGAGGCCACTGGACCTCGATTCGCTCTGCCCTGGGTCAGTCACAGCAATCCAGCGATTGACCGCGTCTGGCCGCTGCCTTGGCCCGGTCGGCGCAGTCGCAGTGGCCGCTTGACCATTATGTCTGCCTGGTTGCTGATGCTGCTGTTGGCGGCCGTTGGCGTGCTGATCGCTATCTTGATTTTCTCTCAAGCTCCGGTCACACAGCCCCCACCGCCGATTCCCACTCAACAGCCGTCGAATGGCGGTGCATCAGGCAGTCCATCCTCAGGCACACCGTCTTCGGGCACGCCGTCTTCGGGTGAGGGGTCATCATCGAGCAGCGCCTCGCCATCGAGCGGAGACTCCGGATCGGCCAGTGCTTCGCCATCGCCGTCCGACTCCGGTTCAGGTTCCAGCAGCGCTTCCCCATCGCCGTCGAATAGTGGCGGTGGTGGCTCAGGCAGCAACTCGGCTGGCGCCTCACCAACGCCGATCTCGCGACTGTGATTGTCTCGCCGACTCCGATTGGCCAGTATGTCGACGCGCCATTGATTCACATCCCAACTGGCTCTGCTTGCCTGATAAGCTTCAACAACCACTTGGGGCGGTAGCTCAGCTGGTCAGAGCAGGGGACTCATAATCCCTTGGTCCGGGGTTCGAGCCCCCGCCGCCCTACGATAAAATACCTTGTCAGCGTGCCATAAATCAATGGTTTTGCCGCGCCGCGATACGCTGGCAAAGCCCTCATTTGGCAACTTATGCTACTTTCTGGGCCACTTACCGACAGTGACTTTTTACCCACTGACAATAGCCAGGCAGACTTCAGCGGCGTCCTTGGGCAGTCAGATACTAGGGTGATCCCGATCCCAGGCGTCACCGCCAGCGGTGCGGATCAGACCGGCAAATCCTTGGTCAGCAATCAAATGGTGCGGCGCCGCATAAGTCACCACAGCGGTAGCGATATCGCCGGGGCGGGGCAGGGGCTGACCGTCGGGGATGCGGACATGGACCAAACGGTTATCCTGCGCTCGACCAGACAGGCGATGGGTTGCTCCGTCTTTGCGCCCCTCCCCCTCAGCGAAAAGCACCTCCACGGTTTCGCCCACCAAACGCCGATTCTCTTGCCAGGCCAAGTCGTCCACCAGCTCAACCAAGCGCTCGAAGCGTTCCTGGACCACCTGGTGAGGCACCTG
>JAITVZ010000146.1 GCA_031285505.1 Propionibacteriaceae bacterium | reverse complement strand
GAGCAGCGGCCAGCGCCTGCGGGAACACCCTATGAAAGGATTTGATTATGTCTGACAACGCCATCGAGGTTGTCGGTCTGACAAAGCGTTATGGCAGCTTCCAAGCTCTGAGCGGCCTCAACTTGCAGGTCGGAAGAGGCCAGGTCACTGGCTTCCTCGGCCCCAACGGCGCCGGCAAGACCACCACCATTCGTATTCTGCTCGGTCTGCTGCACGCCGATAGTGGCCAGGCCAAACTGTTGGGCGGTGACCCCTGGCGCGACGCCGTGGAGCTGCACCGCCGCCTGGTCTATGTCCCCGGCGATGTCGCCTTGTGGCCGAATCTGACCGGTGGTGAAATCATCGACGTCCTCGGCCACTTGTCCGGTGGGCTGGAAAAGGCCCGCAAAGACGAAATGATCGACCGCTTCCAGCTCGATCCCCGCAAGAAAGCCAAGACCTATTCCAAAGGCAACCGTCAAAAGGTGGCTTTGGTGGCAGCCTTAGCCTCAAGGGCAGAATTGTTGATCTTGGATGAGCCAACCTCTGGACTTGATCCAATCATGGAAGCTGAATTCCAAGCGTCGATTGCTGATATAAAAACGGAAGGCCGCTCGGTCTTATTGAGCTCGCATATCTTCTCCGAGGTCGAGAAATTGGCCGACACCGTCACCATCATTCGTGACGGAGCGACCGTCGAATCGGGCAGCCTGGCTGACCTGCGTCACCTGACACGCACCCAGGTCGAAGCCCGCTTCGCCCTGCCCAGCACTGATTTGTCTTCGCTGCCTGGCGTCTACAACTACCGCGACGACCAGGGAGCGATCAGTTTCCAGGTCGACCAACAGTCCCTGCCGGGCGTCTTGGCGACAATGGCGGGGCTGAGCCCCGAGACCCTGGTGGTCAACCCACCCAGCCTGGAAGAGATCTTCTTGTCCCACTACGAGGACTCGTTGACCCCGGTCCAAGCTGAGGCTGTCCGAGGAGCACTCAAGTGACCACAACTGCTGTTGGCGCCACGGTGACAGCCCGCCGGTCAGGCGGCCAGCTGGCGCCCCTGGCCCATCTTGGCGCCGAATTGCGCTTCCAATTGCGCTATAACCGGACCCGCTTGATCGTCTGGTTCTTGGTGACAGCCGGCATGATCGGCTTCATCGGCGCTTACTACGCCACACTGGATCCCGACGCCCTCCAGGTGCTGATCCAAACCGGTGGCACCGACGCGATGAAATCGCTGCTCGGCTGGACGGCGGCGGCTGTCGCCGGTTCGGCGCCCCTGGGCGCCGCTGTCTGGATCAAAGGCTGGATGTTCGTCTCGCTGATGCTCGGCATCGGCATGGTCTTCTTGATGACACACAACCTGCGCGCCGATGAGGACGCCGGACGCACCGAATTGTTCCGTTCCCGGCCACTGGGATTGCATGCCAGCCTGGCTGCTGCCTTGATCATGGCGATCGCCCTGTGTCTGCTGGTCGGCATCGGCATTGGTTTGTTCGGCCAAGGCCTGCACTTCGGCGCCCTGCTGGACTCCAACCACACCAGTGACCCAGACCCCCTCGGCTCCTGGGTGTTCGCCGCCTCGATCACCGCCATCGGCTTGATCGGCGTCGGCCTCGGCGCCGTGACCAACCAACTGATGGCCTCGTCGGCCGGGGCCAATGGCCTGGGCACGGCCATCATCGGGGTCTTCTACCTGCTGCGGATGGGCACCGACGTCGCCAATCCCCAATTGACCTGGATCTCACCGATCGGCTGGGCTGAGCAGATGAACCCCTGGGCCGACAATCATCTCTGGCCGATGCTGCTGGTGGTCGCCTTACTGGTCGTCCTGGTGGTGCTGGCTTGGCAGTTGGAAGCCCGTCGTGACTTCGCTGGGTCGCTGTTCGCCGCCCGCCCAGGACATCGCGACGCCGCCGGGTGGATGACCGGTGTGGTGGGCCTGGCCATTCGTTTGCAGCGCACCGCTTGGATCTCCTGGGCCGTCGGCATCGCCGTTTTCGCCCTGATGCTCGGCTCGATCACACCGATGATGGCTGACATGTTCGACGATGTCCCCTTTGTCGGAGTCGACGCCGCCTCGATCCTGTCAGTCGTCGGTCTTCTCCTGGCGATGATCTCGCTTGGCGTGTCATCGTTCGCCATTTATTCAGCGGCCACCATGGCCCAGGATGACACCCGGGGCTTGCTGGAGCGTCAATTGGCCGGAGCAGTTTCACGGCTCGGTTGGGCCGGCAAGCGCATCGCCTTAGCCTTCGTTGCCGCCTTGATCCTGCTGGTGGTCCTGGCGGCGATCTATGCGCTGGCCTTCGGCGCCGGCATGAAGGATTACAGCGACACCGGTGTGATCATCGCCACCGCCTTCGCCTTCATCCCCTCCCTGCTGGTGCTGATCGGCGTGGTGGTGCTGGGCGTTGGCTGCTGGCCCCGATTGGCTGTCGCCATCTCCTGGGGAGCCTTCGGGGCTCTCTGGTTTATCATGATCCTCGGTGAGGCACTGCGCCTACCCGAGCAGCTGCTGACCTCTTTGCCCTTCTTCGCGGTGGCCACCATGCCG
>JAITVZ010000092.1 GCA_031285505.1 Propionibacteriaceae bacterium | reverse complement strand
CGATGCCGATGTCGCCGCCATCGGTGACGTCGCCAGGCGGGTGATCGACGTCGGTCGAGCCACCACCGGTCAGCGTGATGTCTCTTGCACCGTGTCAGTCGGCGCTTTCGTGCCGAAGGCCCACACCTCCTTCCAGTGGGCCGCCCAATGTGACGTTGAGACGGTCAACGCCCGGTTGCGTGCCTTGAAAGAGTCGATCAGGGCCGATCGGCGTTACTCACGGGCGATTTCGGTCAAGTATGCCGATGGTCGACCGGGCCGTATTGAGGGGCTGTTGGCCCGCGGTGATCGGCGGGTCGGGGCGGCCATCGAGGCAGTTTGGCGGGCTGGCGGAGTCTTCGACGGTTGGAGCGAGCATTTCTCCTACGAGCGTTGGGTCGAGGTGGCCGGGCCGGTTCTGGAGGATCAGGGGGTCAACCTCGACTGGTACACCACTCGCGAGCGTGATCGTGACGAGGTGTTGCCCTGGGATCATCTCTGCGTCGGCTTGGACCGCGATTGGTTGTGGGACGACTGGGAGGATTCCCAAGCTGATGTCGCCGTGCCCGATTGCCGCTGGGCCGGCTGCAATGACTGTGGTGTCTGCCCGGGGTTGGGCGTCGATATTGAAATGGGGTCGACCCATGCCTAGGCCACAGCCTCCCCAGAACCCGCCACCGGTTCAGCGGCTGCTGCTGAAATACGGCAAGGTCGGGCCGATGCGTTTCGCCTCCCACCGTGATTACGCCCGGGCCTTGGAACGCGGCTTGCGTCGCGCCGATCTGCCGATGGCTTACTCATCGGGCTTCAACCCTCACCCGCGCATCTCCTACATCAACCCAGCGCCGACCGGGGCGGCATCCAGGGCCGAGTATGTGGTGTTGGGGCTTCGCGAGACTGTTGATCCGGCGGCGGCTGGCGCGGCTCTCGGGGCCGTCATGCCGAAGGGCCTGCCGGTGTTGGCGCTCGACGAGCTGGTTGCAGGGGCTGATGCCTTCACCGCCAGCCTGTGGCTGATCCAGATCAATGGGGTCGGTCCAGACGACTGGCGGTCGGCCCTGATGGCCTACGACCAGCGGCTGACCCCGCAGGTGGAGGTCTGTCGCATGACCAAGAACGGCCCGCGCAGCTTCGATGTGGCCGACCGGATCGAATCAATGTCGCTGTGGCCCGATGCCTCGGGGAATGGGGCGAGCGTGGCGAAGCTGGTTGAGGTTGATCCGGTGGACATCTACGGTCCTGCGCGTCAAGGTGCCTCGCCCCAGCCGGCGCCGCTGCAGGACATGGCTGGGGTCGATCAGCTGGTCGTCGCCGCTTCAGTGGGCATCAATGGGACCAAGGATCATGACCTGTCGTCCTGCTTGACGCCGATGCTGGGTGTGGACGTGGCCGATCAGCCCGGACTATTGGTCATCATCCGCCACACTGAGCCGCTGGTCCGCCCCGATGATGTTGTGCAGGGCCTGCGCACGCTGACGGAGCGAGTTGGCGACGAGCCGGCGGTGAGCACGCGGCTGGCCCAAGGGACGGTGTCAGAGATGCTCCAGATTGTCACTGGTGAAGTTTAACCTTGAGGCATGCTAGTTGATCCGCCCAACGGCGCCAGTCTGGAGTCTGCGGGGTCAGCTGATGGTCCGGGATGGTTCAGAGAACAAGTTGCGCCCGACTAAACTCTTGCCGTGGCTTTAACAATCGGAATCGTCGGGCTGCCCAATGCGGGCAAGTCCACCCTGTTCAACGCGCTGACCCGCAACAACGTCCTGGCGGCCAATTACCCATTTGCCACCATCGAGCCGAACGTCGGTGTGGTCGGGGTGCCCGACGCCCGGTTGTCGGTCTTGGCCAAGCTCTACCACACCGAGAAGATCATCCCGGCGACGGTCAGCTTCGTCGACATCGCCGGCATCGTCAAGGGGGCGTCGCAGGGCGAGGGCATGGGCAACGCCTTCCTGGCCAACATCCGCGAAGCCGACGCCATCTGCCAGGTGACCAGGGTCTTCACCGATGACGACGTCACCCACGTCGATGGAGTCGTCAACCCGGCTTCTGACATTGAGACGGTCACCACCGAACTGATCCTGGCTGATTTACAAACCATGGACAAGGCCCTGCCGCGATTGGAGAAGGAAGCGCGGGTCAAGAAGGAGGCCGTTGCCGCCCTCGACGCCTGGCGGGAGGCCTACGACGTGCTGTCTTCTGGCCAGACCATCTTCGCCTCCGGCATCGATCGTGAACCGCTGCGCGACCTCTGGCTGCTCAGCGCCAAGCCCTTCATCTATGTGTTCAACTGTGACCAGGACGAACTGGCCGACCTTGAGGCCCTGCAGCGGATGCGCGATGTCGTCGCCCCGGCCGAGGCGATCTTCCTCGACGCCAAGTTTGAGTCGGAGCTCGTTGAGATGGATGAAACCGAGGCCCGCGAGTTCCTGAGCGAGATGGGGGTCATCGAGCCGGGTCTGGATCAGTTGGCCCGTGTCGGTTACGCCACACTCGGGCTCCAGAGCTACCTGACGGCCGGCCCAAAGGAGGTGCGGGCCTGGACCATTCACCAGGGCTGGACCGCTCCCCAGGCTGCCGGAGTCATCCACACCGATTTCCAGAAGGGCTTCATCAAGGCCGAGATCGTTTCTTACGACGACCTGGTCGAGTACGGCTCAGTGGCCGCCTGCCGCGCTGCCGGCAAGGCCCGGCTGGAAGGTAAGGATTACGTGATGATGCCAGACGACGTGGTGGAGTTCAGATTCAGTAAGTAGATTTCACAAGCAGTCTGGGTCGCGTCCCATTGGTGTGTTGCTGGGTGTGGTGCCCGGTTGCTGCCGCATATTGTCGGACGTTGCGAGGACGTTATAAGTCCAGCGACAGGTGCACTGCTATTGCGGCGTCAAGGGCTGCCATAACTTCGCGGGGCAGTTGACCTAACCGCTCGACCAGGCGTTCATGGTTCAAGGAGCGGATTTGCTCGGCCTGGGCCTTGGAGTCAACGGCCAGCCCGTTGGTGCCGGTGACCTTGATCAAGGTCTGGAAATCGTAGACTCGGGCGGTGTTACTGGTCAGAGGCACAACGGTGATGACGCCTCGGCGCAGCCGCTCAACGACACGGTTACTGGCATCGTTGGAAACGATGACGCAAGGTCGTGTTTTGGTCACCTCACTACCCTGGGCTGGGTCGAATCGGGCCAACCAGATTTCACCGCGTCTCATCGGTTTTCTTCCAGACCGTCAGCCGTCGTTTGCTCCCAGTCGTCGCTGTCGTCGGATGAGTCCCAGGCGCTGTAGGCGTCAGAGTAGGCCTGCTCCAGCCGCCGCTGCCTGATGGCGGCCTCGCCCTCTGCCATCAGACGGAGCATCAGGTTTCGGCTTCCACTGATTTCCGGCCATTGGCTGGAGGCGGTCTCGATCATTCGTTTGACCGGTGGTGTCAATGTGAAGGTCGTGCGTTCGAGGGTAGTTGGCATGCACCGAGTGTAGCACCGGTGTGGCACCGAGGCCGTCTGCCAGCGCCCTCAGCCCAGTTCGTGGAACCAGATCGCCAGCTGGGTGCGGTTCTTCAGGCTGAGCTTCATCAGGATGGCACTGATCAGGTTGCGGACGGTGCCTTCGCCGATGTTTCAGTCACTTCCTCTGGGCCGGGCTGGTGGCCGCCGGTTCACTGAGGGGGTCATCGACGACCTCTGATTGATAAACCGTGAAGGGGTCGATGTCGAGCATGGTGGCTGGATCATGGTGGCCACCTAAATCCCAGGCGATCGTCCCGTCGCTAACTGTCAGGGATGATTGAAAGAGACCTTCATCAGACAGGGGTGAGAACACGCCACCATGGTTCAGCAATGGCTTGGCGTCATAACGCCTCACCGTTCCGTCGGTGAGATAGGCGTAGACCGTGTGATCTGGGCCTGCCACCGCCTGAGTCACCTCTGGCCAGTAGGTGTCCATATCTCTTCACCTCTCAGCTAAGCGGAGCGATTACGTCGATGGGTTGGTTGTCTTGCGCCAGGGCCCAGTTTCGCAAGAGCTCATCGCGGTGAAGTTCACACCAAGCCAGGACCAGCTTGAGCTGGCGTGCGGGCAGAGCCCCGTGCAGAACCGAAGCCGATTGGATGTTGATCAAGGCCTTGTGCTGGGCGTACTGGGCATGAAAGTGAGCCGGCTCATGATCATCTCAGTAGAGGGTGATCTTGATGCCGAAGAAGGTGCTGATCACGGGCACGGTTCACTCCTTGCTTGATGGGTCAAGGCTAGCAGTCGGTCGGAGAGATTGGCGTGGACCGTGGATCCTAGGCTGTGGGAGCGCCTCAGTGTGACCCCTTGTCAGCTCCCATAGACTCCCATTTGACCCTCCGGCAACCGGAGACTCTTGACTGGTGTCAACGAAAGGAGACTCAGGTGTTCCGCATTGGTGAGTTCTCGAAGCTCGGTAAGGTGACGGTCAAGACCATGCACCACTACGACGAGGTCGGGCTCTTGGAGCCAGCCTTCGTCGATCCGGTCAACGGCTACCGCTACTACACGGTGGAGCAGTTGGGGCGCTTGGCGAAGATTGTCGCCCTGCGAGGGATCGGCTTCGCCCTGCCGGATGTGGCGGCGCTGCTGGATGGTCGCGATGTCGACCAGCTGCTTGAGCGGCGTCGGGCCGAGCTCGCGGACGAGCGCTTGATGCTGGACCACCGTCTCCATTCGTTGAATAGGTATATCAACGAACAAGGGAGCAATCTCATGCTATATCAACCGATCGTCAAGACTCTCAAGGCTTGCACCGTCTTCTCTTATGACACGGTCATTGCCGAGTACTCTGACCTGATGAAGCTCATTCCCGAGGTCGGGGAGCGCGTCGCCAAGGCCAACCCCGGCTTGGAATGCACGCCGGATGACTACTGCTTCACCTGCTACCTCGACGAGGAGCACCGCGACCACGACATTCACGTCGAGATCTGTCAGTCGGTGGTGCAGCCCGGTGTCGACGCTGACGGCATCGTCTTCAAGCAGCTGCCCGAGACCCAAGCGATCAGCGTCACCCACCTGGGTGGATACGACGGGCTGGGCGAAGCCTATGCCGCCTTGGCCAAGGCCGTTGAGGACGGCGGCTGGAAGCCGGCCGGCCCGGCGCGCGAGTGGTACATCGACGGCATCTGGAACAAGGATGATGTCGCCGACTGGAAGACCGAGATCCAGGCCCCGGTGGTCAAGGGGTAGTCGAGGCGTTGATTGCCCGACTGCGGTCGCGAGCAGACAGCAGAAAATGAAGTTGGTTCTCCGGTCGGTCTCTGACGCAGAGACCGACCGGAGACCGCCGGTTCACCGAGTCGGTCATCGACGACCTCTGATTGGCAAGCCGTGAAGGGGTCGATGTCGAGCATGATCGATGGGCCAAGGCTAGTGTTCCGTCAGGTTCTGCCGGTCACCCCGGCTCCCCGGTTTCTTAGCAGTGCCCACGTGCCAGGCGTGGAGTCACTGGTGCTACGCTTGTCGCATGATGACCGCAGCAGTCAGGGACCTGCGCAACAACACGGCGGAGGTTATTCAAGAGGCGCGTGAGGGGCGGACAGTCGTGTTGACGACGCGTGGCACACCGATCGCCAAGATTGTTCCCTTGGGAAGTCGGCGTAAATCCTTCCTTACTCCAACCGAGATTGTCAGCATTCCTCAGACGGACGCGGCGATGCGGCAAGACTTGGCATCCCTGGCTGACGACACCGACAGTCTGGAGCCGATTCGATGAGTACGGGTGTCATTGACACGAGTGTGTTCATCGCGCAGGAGTCTGGCCGTGGCCTGCAGGCGGTCCGCCTCCCCGATGAGGGCTACGTCACCGTCATCACCTTGGCGGAACTGGAGGCTGGGGTGCTGTCGGCTCAGGACGCCGACGCCAGGGCTGCTCGTCTGCTGACTTACCAAGCGTTGGCGGATGTCGACCTGCTGACGGTCGATCCTGGGGCGGCTCACGAGTGGGCTCGCCTTCGCTACAAGCTGGCCCTGGCAGGCCGCAGAGTCAACGTCAACGACCTGTGGATCGCGGCTATCGCCAGCGCTCGCGGCTTGCCTGTCTACACTCAAGATGACGATTTCGATGCTATTTCCGCCGAGGGTGGGCCGGAAGTCATTCACGTTTGATCCAGGTACGCGGGGATGTTTGGGTTGATCCAGGCCGAGGCCTTCCATAAGGCCGCCTATCAGTCAGTCGAGGTGGTGGTTGATAGCCGGCTGGCCTTATATGGGGCCAGGCAGCGCCGCCAAGACGTCTAGGCTGGGTCGAGCGGATTGGTTCGCGTCGCAGAAAGGACGATTATGGCCAAGTTGTACTGGCGCTATGGCGTCATGGGATCGGGCAAGTCGGCACAGGTGGCCATCGTCGCCCACAATTATCGACAGGTGGGCCAGCCGACGCTTCTGATCAAGCCGCGCCTCGACTCGCGCTCGGCGGCCATCGCCTCACGTATTGGCCAGCTGGCTGTCGACGCCGATGTGATCTGCGATCCGGGCGACGACCTCTACCAAGTGATCGAGACTCGCCGGCGCGGGGTCTCGACAGGTGGCTCGGGCCCTGACGTTGCGACTGTACCGTCGTCGCTGCCAGCAACTGACGGGTCTCGACTGGCGGCGGTCATCGTCGACGAGGCTCAGTTCCTGACTGCCGCTCAGATCGACCAGCTCTTCCTGGTGGCGGTCGAACTGGATGTGCCGGTGCTCTGCTACGGCCTGCGAGCTGACTACCGAGGCGACCTCTGGCCGGCCACGGCCCGGCTGTTCGCCCTGGCCCATGACATCTGCGAACTGAAGATGGTCTGCCACTGTGGCCGTAAGGCGATGTTCACCCATCGCCTGCCTGGCGCCGACACCGGCGAGTTGGTGGTGATGGGCGGCTCGGAAGCCTACGACGCCCTCTGCGCCGAGCATTTCCTGGCCGAGGCGATCTATCACCATTCGCTGTCAGACGCCTTGGCGACCGAGGGATTACCAAAGGGGACTTCGGTCGCCGCAGATTCGTAGGAGCGCCGCCACTGGGGTGGTGAAAGGTTGGGGTCATCGCCTGACACCCCCGCTGCCCACGACCGCCGAGCCCCATCACCACCTGGCCGCCACCCCGACGGCCAGCCCTTGCAATCAATCATCTGCCCTCTTGCGCCGAGAATTTGTTGCTGAGGGGGACAGTAGAATTGAATTCATGGGGAAATCATCATCACCGCCAGCTGGCTTGCGTTTGATCGGGGCGGCTCCACCACCGCGCCATCATCTGGCCTTGTGGTATCGCCAACCGGCGGACACCGACAGTCTGGCCGACGCCAAGGCCGATTGGCTGCCGATCGGCAACGGTCGCTTGGCAGCGATGCTTGGTGGTGGCCTGCTTGACGATCGGATTCAACTCAATGAAGAGTCGTTGTGGACGGGGGGCCCTGTCAGCCGCTGCCCGGCGGGGGAGAACAGCGATGAGCTGATTGCCGACCACACCAGCCAAGGGCCCAGCGCCGATCAAGCGCCCGCCAGGGATTACACCTATGGTTACAATGCCCAGCCCACCGATCGTCAAGCAATCTTTGAAGCATTGGCGCCAATCCGCGGCAGTATCGATCCGGCGAATCTATCGGCGGGCGGGGCCAGCATCGCCAGCCAGATTGAGGGCAATGAAGACGCTTACGGCGCCTACCAAAACTTCGGTTGGCTCAGTCTGGCGCACCGTTTTCGATCAACCGTCAGCGAAGTGGTCGATTATCGCCGCGAGCTCGATCTGGTCGATGGGCTGGCCCGAGTCAGTTTCAAAGTGGGGGACTGTGACTATCTCCGTGAATATTTCGCCAGTGCGCCTGATCAGGTCATCGTCATTCGTCTGATGGCCGATCAGCCTGGTCAGATCAGTTTCCGAGCCGCTTTGCAGCCAGGCCAGGTCAGCGGCTGTTCGGTTCGGGTCGATGGCGATGGTTGGTTACGGTTGGACGGTGCCTTGGCCGACAACGGGCTGCGCTATGCCGGGGTTTGCCGAGTGCTCAATCACGGTGGGCAGCGGGTGGTTGACGGCGACGCCATCAGCGTCGATCAGGCTGATTCAGCGACGATCATCTGGTCGGCTGGCACTGATTACCGCAACGCTTACAGTCGGACGGGCACGGGCTATGGCGATTACGGTGACCAACCGACCACCTATGGCCCCCAACCCGATCAGAGCGCCTTCACCATGACCTATCGCAGTGGTGAATCAGCGGGACAATTGCAAGCCCGAGTCGGCGCTCAGGTGGCGGCGGCCAGTGTTCGGACCGACGCTGACTTGCTGGCCCGCCACCTCAGCGACTATCAGGCCCTGTTCGGGCGCGTCCGGCTCGACTTGGGCGGAGCCAGCGCCCAACCAACTGATGAGCTGCTGGCCGCCTACCCATCGGCTGGCGAGCCGGCGGCGGACCGACTGTTGGAGACCCTGCTCTACCAATACGGGCGCTACCTATTGATCGCCTCAAGTCGAATGGGCAGCCGCCTGCCGGCCAATTTGCAGGGGATCTGGAACAACTCCAACACGCCGGCCTGGAACGCCGATTACCACTACAACATCAATCTGGAGATGAACTACTGGCCGGTCGGGCCAGGCAATCTCTTGGAGACCCTCGAACCCCTGCAGAAGTTCGCTGAGTCGTTGCGAGTGACCGGGCGCTACACCGCCCAGAAGTATTCATACCCGGTTGACACGCCCGCCGCCGCTTGGCAGGCGACGGATGGCTCGGCCGGTTGGACGGTCCACACCTGCGGCAATCCCTTTGGGCTGACCGCTCCGGGGCACGCCTGGCATTGGGGTTGGTCGCCGGCCAGCAATGCCTTTCTTAGTCAGAACCTCTACCAATACCTGCAATATGGCGGCGATCTCCGAATTTTCAAAGAGCACTACTGGCCGATCATCCGTGAGGCGGCGCTGATGTGGACCAAGGCGCTGCTGAGCCCTGACCAGGGGCCATACGCCGGGAAATACCTGGTCGTCCCTGGCTACTCGCCCGAGCATGGCCCCTTGACGCTCGCCACTGCTTATGACCAACAGTTGGTCGCCGACTTGTTCACTTTGACCATCGCGAGCATCGACCAGTTGGGGTTGGGTGACGATGACGGGCTGCGCCGCACAGTCGCCCAGTGCCTGGTCAATCTCTGGTCACCGGCCCAGATCACCACCGATGGGCACATCAGAGAGTGGACTGCCTATGACCACAACAGCGGTGTTCCCGGTGCGCAGGGGGAGGGGGAGCATCGGCATTTGTCCCACCTGATCGGCTTCTATCCGGGATGGTCGCTCTATGACTGTGACGATCCGACCATCCAGGCAGCGGTGATGCAGAGTTTGCAGGCGAGGGGTCTGGCTGCCACCGGCTGGTCGATGGGTTGGAAGCTCAACCTCTGGGCCAGGGCCCGCCGCGGTGATGTCTGCCGGCAGTTAATCAGCAACCTGATCAGCCAGCAGATCTCGCGCAATCTCTTCGACCAGCATCCGCCCTTCCAGATCGACGGCAACTTCGGTTACACCGCCGGTGTCCACGAGATGCTGCTGCAATGCCACCGCGGCGTCTTGGAGCTGTTGCCAGCTTTGCCCGACACTTGGCCCGACGGGTCGGTTGAAGGTTTGCGCAGCGTCGGCGGACACACCGTCAGCCTCCGTTGGGCCCAGGGGCAACTGGATCGAGTCAGGATCCAGCCTTTCAGCAGCGGGCCAATCGTCCTGGGCAACCCGGCTTTCACTGATCGAGCGGTGACGGTCAATGGTTCAGCAGTCACTGCCAGCCAGGCAACGATCACCCTGGTGGCCCAGGCAGATCAGGCGCTGACGATCATTGTCACAGATCAAGGGCGAACTGCACTGCCCGTGCAGAGTCGATAGCCGCCATGACTTCGCGGATAAGGATGCCCAGACGTTCGACTAGCCCGTCGTGGTTCAGCGAGCGGATCTGCTCGACCTGGAGGGAATTCACTCCTGGTAGTAGTCCATCTTCTTCTCCAGGCGGTTCATGCCGAAGGCGACGACCGCATTGAAGACGTAGTAGAAGCCGCCGGCCACCAAGAAAGCCGTCATCGCTCGCTGCGCGGCGGCGATGGCCTTGGCTTGGGTGAACATCTCTGGCACAGACAAGACGAACGATAGGGAGGTGTCTTTGACCAAGGTGATCACCTCATTGGTCAAAGATGGCAGGATCCGCTTGACCATCTGCGGCAAGATAACCACGAAGAAGGTTTGCCGCCGCGAGAAGCCGAGGATGGCGGCGGCCTCATACTGCCCTTTAGGGATCGACTGAATGCCACTGCGATAGATCTCGGCGAAGTAGGCGGCGTAGTTGAGCACAAAAGCGATGATGGTGGCGATCATCCGGTAGCCGTCGCCCATGGAGACGCCGAAACCGAAATAGGGCACGTAATAGACGACCATCAGTTGGAGCATCAGCGGCGTGCCACGCATGATCGAGATGTAGAGCTGGACCAGCAGCGACAAGGGCTTGAAACGGCTCATCCGGCCAAAGGCGATCACCAGGCCCAAAGGCAGTGAGCCCAGCAAGGTCAGGCAGAAGATCTGGAGGCTGGTGAGGAAGCCTGCACCCAGCATTTCGACCATGGTCGAAAAGGACATCGATCAACCCCCTTGCTCACCCTGGCCGCGACTGGCCAGTGATTGCCGTGCCTGCCTGCGACTGATCCAGCGTTTCACCGGATCAAGCCGGCAGAATCCACGATTGGAAATCGATGCCTTGATCGGCGTATTTGGCAGCGATCTGCTCGACGGCGTCATCGGCCACCATCGCCTTCAGGCTGGTCTGCACCTTGTCACGCAGATCGGTGTTGCCCAGCTTGAAACCGACGCCGTAGTGCTCGGTCGACAGGGGGTCATCCTCCAGGATGGTGAAGGTGTCGGTCTTGCCCGACACCTGGAATTTGGCCACCGGCAGGTCCAAGGCGACGGCGTCGACGCTGCCCTGTTCGAGCTCAAGGAAAGCGCTTTGGTAATCAGGCACCTGTTGGAGGGCCTTGAAACTGGCCCCCAGCTCGGCTTGGTCGCCGCCGTCCTCCAAGAGGTGCAGGGCGGCTGAGTCGACCTGAGCCATGACGGTCTTGCCCTTCAAACCGGCCAGATCGTTGATGCCAGAGTCTTGGCGAACGACGATCACTTGGGAGTTGTCCATGTAGGGCTCGGTCCAGGTGTAACCGTCCTCACGGCCCTCAATGGTGAAGCCGTTCCAGATGCAGTCGATCGAGCCGGAGTTGAGCTCCTGGTCCTTGTTGTCCCAGTTGATCGGCTTGTATTGGATCTGCCAGTCGTTGCGCTTGGCCACCTCGGCGGCCAGGTCGAGGTCGAAACCAGCGAAATCGCCGTCATCGTTGACGTAGCCATAGGGTGGGAAGTTCTGGTCGAAGCCGACGATGAAGTGGTCGCCGCCGCCGGAGACAGCTTGGTCGGTAGAGCCGCAAGCGGTCAATGTGGTCAACGCCCCGGCGGCCAACAGCAGGGCAGCGGCGCCGATCAGTCCTCGTCTCATGGGTGATTGTCCCTTCCAGGCAGGCGACCACCGATCAGAGTTATTGGGCGGTCAGGCTCAGAATAGGGCAGAACTGGGTCTCGGCGGGTGTGGTCTTGTCCACTGGATCGCCGGGAGCGCCGCGACGTGGTCGCTGGGGGCGTAGGCTGAAGCCAACAGGGGGCATTGCGACTAGTTGCTCGATCAAGTTGGCGATCGAGCAACTGCTGGGGAGGAGGGGAAAATGGTGGCGCGCGCACAGTTGGTGACCGTGCTGGGCAGTGACGACGGCCTGCTCAGCCAAGTGGTGGCTGACCTGTTCGACATGGGCATGCGGGTGCGCTGGGCGGCGGGCACACCGGCTGACTTTCCCCATTTGATCAGCATCCGCGACTCATTGGGCCGATCTGCCGAAGACTTCGATTTGCGGCCGATGGCAAGCAGCAAGGGGGAGTGGGCCGCCTTGATGGCTGGTGCGACCTATGTGCTGGCCGGCCCCGTGCCCTGGCCGATCGGTCGCTTCGTTGATGAGGTGGCCGTGGTGCAGCGGCGCAGCGACTGGATCAAGCGTTTGATGACGACCGCACGCCATTGCGGGGTGCGCCGGGTTCTATTGATCTCTGGTCCGGCGGCAGTGGCTGGCGGTCATCGCGGGCGGCGCGAGAGTTTCACCGAGGATGATTGGAGTGTC
>JAITVZ010000051.1 GCA_031285505.1 Propionibacteriaceae bacterium | reverse complement strand
GGAAGACCAACCGGGGAATAACCGAGAACAGTCTAGCGGGCAGGCCGACAATGCGCATTCTGGAAGGCGCCTCATCCACAACTCGAAGAAACTGAGGCGCCGCCCCGGCCGAGGCCCGGGTCTTGGAGTTGTGGTCGGGTTTTGGAGTTGAATGAGGCCCACCAGTCAAAGAACCGGGGATTGGGCGCTCGATTAGGTCTGGATTCTTTGGGTTGTGACAGTCCCGATGCCTATTAAGCCTGCGCCAGGGGTGAGGAAACATCCGGATAAATCACCCTCACCCCAGGCAACTCTTCGAAGCGGGCCTTATGGTCAAGGGTCACCAGAGTGCGCCCGGTGGTGATGGCGGTTGCGGCGATGATCAGATCATGCTGGCCGCGAGGTTGACCATGGCGGATGACCCAGGCGCGAAGTGACACGTGAGCGTCCAGGATCTCTTCGTCGAATGGCAGGACGGGCACAACTTCAAGGAGACGATCGATGAAAGTCTGCAATCTGGGTTGTTGCTCAGGGGCCGCGAGTGCCAGCCCCGTCATGAACTCCGATACCGCGATCATTGACAGGCATAAATCGTCATCGGGGCGGGGGGAGAATCGGTCCTGACGATTCCGCTCCCAACTGATCAGGATGCCGGTGTCTAAAAGGAGTCGGCGGCCCATTTCAGCCGCTCCTCGTCTCGAGCTTGAGGTTGATCGAGGGATTCCATGGCGATCAACACGGCGGGGGTGAAACCGACTGGATCGGGAGACCAGTCGTCGAGGAAGTCGCGGACCAGTGCTCCGTTAGCGGGTGCCGATGACGGAGTGATCTGGGCCATCGGCTGGCCACCCTTCTCTACAATGAAGGTCTCGCCGTGATGTGCGCGTTCGATGACAGCGGCGAATGATCGGCTGGCTTCCGTTGCACTGAGAACTATTGGCGGGGAGACTGCGGTGGTCATGAAAATCAGATTATCAGATGTGGCCGGCCAGTTGCAGCATAGGGGGTGAAGGGTGCGATGCCAGCCGCCAGAATTACTGGATCCGTAAAACTGCACAGGACCATGCGCCTGTGGCTCGATGATCCGTGGATATCTTGGCATGTGGCGGATGGGATTGATCAGCTTGGGTAGGCGACGGTTTGGGCGGGTGATTTGTCGTTGAAGGCCCTCCCCCTACTCTCCTGGATGTGTTGACTCCCAAGCCCGCCGGTCAGCGTTCAGGGCAGACTCCTTGGCCGCAATCTCGGCCTGGTATTGCGCGAAGGCCGCCTCGTCGACGACCCGAAACCCGTTGTTGGCGACCGCCTCGGTGCCCGGTGGGAGTGTGTCCGGACCACCAATGGCGATGAACGGCGCGGGTGGGGCCACATCGGGTGGCATATTGCCCCCGCCAGGGTTCTCGGCGTACCAGGCCTGCTCAATGGCCGCGCGTTCGGGATCCCAGTTGGGGCAGGCGGCCATCAGTTGATTGATCTGAGCGACGGTGATCTCCTCGGGCAGTTGGACGAACAGGTCGCTCGTGTCACCGTCGGCTGGCATGTCAACATCCTCGACCTGAGACCAGCCGTTCTCTCGAGCGCAGGCGGCCCACTGGTTGTTGGCGGCGACCAGTGCAGCGGCCCATGCTGGGTCGAAGCTTGCACTCTCCATGGCGGCTTCGACGGCATCACCGCTGTAACCCGACTCGTCCAGGCAAGCCGCCCACTGCGCCGTGTGGTCGATGCCGTCAACTATCAGCCGGGTGGCGTCGCCGGGCGGATCGTACATGTGCTGATCGATCATCTCCTGATCGACTGACGTCAGTCGCGATGAATTGACCAGCGTCATGCTCATTCCCGGATCATCCTTATGCCCGGCGATGTAATGGCGGTAGGCGTCGATGTCGGGCTCAGCTTTAATCGGATTGCCGGCCTCCGCAAAATTCCCGTTGGGGAACTCGGAGAAGAACTATCCCAGCGGCCGCGCGACTAGCGAAGTGGCGCCTGGACTGTTCTTATACGTCAACCAATCCGCAGCTCAAACCCTCAAAGCGATTAACAAAATCGCCTCTTGGTTGAATGTGACCGTGACAGTTGACCAGTGGGGCGCGGCTCAATAGTGGGGCTCACCTTGGCAATGGCGCCTGCAGGGGCCCGTGGGCTGTCATTGGCTGGCCCCGTCATCACCGCGCCGGCGAAGAGAGGAGCGGGCCTGGGTGAAGCAGATCGGCATGGCAGCGCCGTCGGTAGCGGGCGATGATGTCCAAACCAGCTTTTCCTGGTGCGACCGGCTTGACTGAAAATGCTCGGATCGTCGTCGCTTCACTGGCGCAGACCTGGTTGGCGACGCTGACCACGATCGCAATCGCTCAGCCCATGACGGCGGCGACGCCTGCGACCACCCGCTCGATGTTGGACTGGTTGAGGGCGGCCATGCACAGCCGCCCGGAATCCAGGCCATAAATGTGGAAGTCCTGGCGCAGGCGGGCCATTTGAGTCGGCGTCAATCCGGAGTAGGTGAACATGCCCACCTGAGTGGTGATGTAGTTGAGATCGCGACTGACGCCAGCCGACTCCAAGCCGGTGCGGAAGGCGGCTCGCATCGCCTTGATCCGATCGCGCATGCCAGCGACCTCTTGTTCCCACAAGGCCCCCAACTCGGGGGTGTTGAGCACCGCGGCGACCAGCTCGGCGCCGTGGGTCGGTGGGTTGGAGTAGAGCGAGCGGACGACCGTTTTGGCTTGTGAGGCCACTCGGGTAGCTTCGCTGGCGTCGGCGGTCACCCAATGAATGGCGCCGACCCGCTCGCCATAGAGGCTGAATGTCTTGGAATAGGAGTTGGCCACGGCGAATTCCAGGCCGGCGTCGACCAGGGCTTCAACGACGTATCGATCCTGATCCAGCCCATGGCCAAGGCCCTGATAGGCGAAGTCGATGAAGGGCACCAGGTCGCGCTCCTGGAGCACGGCGATGACTTGGTCCCATTGCGCGGGGGTCAGGTCGCAACCAGTCGGGTTGTGACAGCAGCCGTGGAGGATGACAATCGTGCCGGCGGCGGCCTGGTTGAGGTCGGCCAGCAGACCGTCGAAGTCGACCCCGCCGGTCTGGGCGTCGTAATAACGGTAAGTGCCAACCGTGTAGCCGGTCCGCTCGAAGATCAAGCGGTGGTTCTCCCAGGACGGGTCGGAGATCAGCACGGTGGCTTGGGGGGTGGCCAAGCGGAACAATCCGGCGCCGATCCGAAGAGCGCCAGTGCCACCGAGGGTCTGGATGCTGACAATGCGTCCGCCGAGGAGGGCAGGCGAGTTGGCGCCGAAAACCAGCTTGGCGGAGGCCTGATCATAGGCCGGTATGCCTGTTTGGGGCAGGTAGCCATAGGGATGAGGCGCCTGATCAAGATCGGCTTGGGCGGCGGTGACCGAGTCGAGCAAGGGGATGCGGCCCTGCTCATCGACGTAGACACCGACCCCAAGGTTGATCTTGTCGGGGGATTGATCAGCGTTGAAAGCCTCAGTCACCCCGAGGATCGGATCGGCTGGCACCGGCTGCAGACTAGCGAAAACGGACATGTCACACTCCTTGCCGGCAGTCTAGTCGAGGGCGGTGGAGGAGAGGCGGCGGTCCAAGGCGGGGATTCCCGGCTCGAATAGCGACGGATGGTCGACATCAATCCAGGGTCAGGTGAGCAGATTACCGGTTAGTCAGGTTCATGCTCGGCGCTGGTCGGGGCATACCAAGATCGGGCGAGGACGAGGTGGGCAACGGTGCTCAACATCGCTCGGGATTAGGTGGGCAGCGGCGGTGGCAACTCAGGCGCCGGGCCGGAGGGCCGCGGTGGCACTGCCCATCTTCGGCAATGATCACCACAAGAAACTCGTGTCTACGCATTAGGTGCTCAAGCCACTGCCCCCGACGGCCGTTCCAGGTCAGTGGAACCAATGGCCTCAGGCACTGGCCCGGCCCTCAAGGAATCCGTAACCGGCATTTTCCCTTGTCAATTTGGGGAATTTCATGGCAACAAGTGGAAACCGCCGGGGGAGTGGAACTTGATGCTACCGTGAAGGTAAATAAATATCGGGAGGGATCAAGCTCACAATTGACAAGATAGGCGTCAATCCCTCCCACCAAACACAGAAGAAAGGATACTAGCATGCTTTCGCAAGTCTTGCTGGTTGGAGGCGATCGCGGGCGTCTCACTGCACCACCGCCACCACATACCATTGAGCGATTCCATGATGCCTGGTACACCGTCCTTGCCATCATCCTACTGGCAATTTGCCTGGTGGCTCTTATCGCCGCAACCATCTGGTGCATGTCAAAGGGCATGAATCTTGGCGTGCTGGCAGATATCGGCAACTTCCGCTTCTCAATCAAGTGCATATCGAGGTAGGGCAATGTTATATTCAATCTTGCCTCCTTGGGCCACTGTTCGGCGGGATGTTTCAGACATTGATCTAGATGATTATCGGATTGCCTGGTATGTGGTCCTGGTGATCGTCATCATCGCGTTATGTGTGATCGCAATCGTTGGAATGATGATATATTGCGGCACGAAGGGCATGAGCTTCGGCGTATATCGACAGGATGGTGCCTGGTATTCGGTGGGTTGCCACTAGTGAAACCCTCCAGCGACTCATCGTCAATGCCACTCTTGGTTTGCCAACACTGCACCAAGAGTTATGGCACTACGATCGCACTCGCTGATGTCAATCTCATTGCATCAGCTGGGGAGATTGTTGGTCTTGCCGGCCCAAACGGTGCCGGCAAGACCACACTCCTTCACTCGATTGTCGGCATTATTAGACTTGATCAAGGAACAATTCAAATCAACGGTCTCAATCGCACCAGCCCATCTGCGAAGCGCTTGATTGGCTTCATGCCGGACAATTTACCTCGTCCTGAACTTCTAACGATCGAAGAAATGTGTCGTGTCAATTGCACCCTTTTTAGTCAGCCATTTGATAGAGAGATGATTGATGAGCTGGCAGATGTGTTGGAAATACGGGACCGCTTGCGCGAGCCTCTGGCAGGACTTTCGCATGGCACATGCCGAAAAGCTGATCTCATGGCAGCTCTGGCGACAAGGCCACAGATTCTTATCCTGGACGAACCATTCAGTGGCCTTGACCCTCTGATGGTCGATCGCGTGGTGATGCTCATAAAAGCCCACGCGGATGCTGGTGGATTGGTTCTGCTCTCGAGTCATGACTTAGAAATAACGGCTGAATGTGCGACTCGTGTGCTCATGATTCAAAGCGGCGAAGTCCAGGGCGAATTTGCACACAGTGAGTCGCAGTTCACTTTAAGGCAGGCATTCCGAGACATGATACTAGCAGAGAGTTGATAAAGTACTATGAGATCTACAAATACATATTCCCAACGGGCGTCTCGGGTATTCAAAGGACTGTGGGTAGGCCTGTTTATTGGGCTAATCCTTTTTGTGCTATGCGTGGTGGGTGGCTTCATCCTCGCTTTGTCTGGCACGTCTTTGTCGCTACCTGGGCTTCAGGTGCAGGGGGGCCCTGACAGCCCAGCTGTTTCTTTCAGTGGCTGGTTGGCCGTGGCCTTGGCAGCTGCTGGTGCGGCAATTGGTGCCCTCGTGGCCGGCATGACTCGGACTCGTGCAGTTCGACCACCGAGTAGCCAAGGTTAATCATGTCGCAGGTGGCATTGGAGAGAGGCACTGGAGAATCCAACTCGGTTTCCGGTGAAAGTCGAAGGCATGTTGGTCATGTTGTTCCTGCGGTCCTGCGCCTAGTTTTCGGTTTGTCGTGGCGCCGCATCAGAGGGACCCTGACGACACCGGGAGCAATTGCGTTAGGGATCTTTGCGTCAGTGGCGCTGGTCGGGTTGTGGGTGTGGTTACTGCCGCAATTTCTGTCATTTCTTGGGCCGGTCGTTAGGTTTAGCGAGGTTGCAGACGCACTGGTAGCGTGCACGGTGGCCATGAGTTTCACGCTCTTTGTGGCGATTATTCGCAGTGTCATGCTGTCGCAGCGTGGATTCGCTGCGGATCTGCGACCTTTGCTGGTTGTGGCGCCTTTGGGTCGAGTGAAAATCGGCCTGGTTCAGGTCATTCCCGATTTGCTTGTGTCAGCCGTTTTGCCACTGTCTCTCGCTTCAATGGTTCCGATGGCGTATGCCATAAGTTCAGATCGAGCAACGCTGAGTTTGGCGTTGTATTGGTCGCTTGACGTGATCTGTGTCATGGGATTGCTGACTGCCGTGGTTGAGGTAGCAGTTACGAAGTTGACGGGAAGTGTGTCTGCTGCTCGGACTGCCGGAGCTCTGGTGGTGGTCGTGATAACGGCAGTAGTGCTGATGATGATTCTGAATGGGGTCACCGCGGGAATGCATGATAATCAAATGGCGCGTTTTCTATTGGATCTGTTGGCTTGGCCGCAATGGCAAGTTCATGTTATAGGAATCGGTATTATGTTCATCAGCCTCGCAAGCTGGATTCTATTCGCAGGGATCAGTGATGCGGGATTACTGCAACAGATCCGCCGCCCATTCAAGTGCCTGATGCGCACCGGTTCAATATCAGGAGCGGCGTTCCACGACTATTGGCGACGCCCAAGTAATAGGCTCATGATGATTGGAGCTATTATTGTCGTTGCCTTGTTTATCTGGCTTGACAGGGTTGTTAATATTAGGGTGGCCTGGACCATGATATCATGGTCAATGGTGGCATTGCTTGCGCTTTCAGTGATGACAGCGTTTGGAAGTTATATTCCTCTGAGATGGCGTGCACTTGCGGCGCCGCGACCAGCTTGGAAGGCCCTTGCTATGTGGAATATGGGAACCACAGGTGCGGCGCTGGTGGCAATAGGTGCTCTTGTGGGAATGGCCTATGTGTACGCATTAGTGTCGCGCTATGTTTTTGGATCGTATGACTTATTGTCAGAATGGTCTAATGGTTATACTTTAGACATTTTGTTGGCCGGATTATGCGCCGTCATCGCGGGGCTGGTTGGTGGGAGATTGATGCCTTATCGCGAGGGTGACTTGTTGAGTACGGCGTCTTCAGCTTTGCTAACTGTGGCAATCATGGCTTGTCTGACGGTCGGGCTTCCACGCGTCGTTTCCGCCTATGAATTGCGCACTTGTGTGACTGTTGCAATAGGCATTACTTGCACGTTTGTAATCCTAAAGTATGAGGATATGCAAAGTCGGTAATGGGTGTGATTGGAATTGGAATGACTAACGGACTTCGCGGACTAATTGTGTCGATTCTTCGTAGACAGCTGCCTTGGTGGGTCAGTATAATTCTTGTTCCATTCATGCCGCTTATCGTTGGCCGTGCTTGGATGTGCTTGGCGAGTCTGGTTATAAGTTGTGGTCTGCATGAGTTAGGGCACGCCACGGCGCATCGTCTGCTAACTCCTGGGCCCTGGCGTTACAGGCTTAAGACACGTGCGAGTGTGCCTGTGGCAGTGGCAATGCCTGCATCCGGCCATAGACGAATGATCGCTGCTGCCGGTCCCTGTGTGGCTGGTGTTGTGGGGCTGATTGTCTGCATGGTGGGCGCCTTGATGGATAGTAGCCTCTTGGTTGTTGCGGGTTTGGCCGCTGGTCTGAACCTACTGGGGCTGCTGCCCGGATCATCAGATGGCGACAAGGTGTGGGGTTTGGCGATGCCCACCAGTGATCAGGGCGCAGATGAAGAGGATGATCGGCAAGAGGGTGCCGATGCGGTGCCGAATACTGAACGGTTGCCCCAGGAAAGGTCAAGTTCGTCAGTCGCCGGAGCGGTGAAGAGGCTATTGATCCTCATTGGGTGCGCAGTGCTGACGGGCTGTAGTGGCGGTGTTGCGTCAGATGGTTCTAATGATGATCCTGTACTGGAGACCGCAGCCAGCGAGTTCAGTGGTTGTCTTGAAGATATGGGTATCCGGACAGATTTGACTGTCAATGCAGATGGTGTGTTGGCGCTCGTAGAATTTGACCAGTCGCAGATGTTGATTTGGTCGGTGCCAGGTGGCGAAACGGGAGCGACAACGTCTTTTATCAGTCAACCCGGTTCAGACGAAGCGCTTAATTCGGTGATTTCCATGGATTATGAAGAGCCCTATTTGCTTTTCAATGGAGTAGATCGTTCGGCAGAGTTCGCAGCCTGCTTGGTGGCTTCTAAGAACCTTATTCGTAACTGCCTGCATAGCTGGTTTGGTTGAAGAGTGTGAGTCTGACGATGAGTCGTATTGTGTCGGCGAGTTGTTTGAGTTGTCGCCGGTAGCCGGTTTTGATG
>JAITVZ010000040.1 GCA_031285505.1 Propionibacteriaceae bacterium | reverse complement strand
TGTTGGGTGGATCGATCGCCCAGGCGACCCTGAGTCGCTTTGGGGGTAGGTCATGCTTGTGGGGGATGAACCGCGACGGTGGTTGATCAGTGGCTTTCCGAGCCAGTTTGATCAGCCACCGTCGCGGTAGGGGTTGGTGTCAGTTTGGATAGTTGATTCCAAGCCACCCAGACGAACAGCCCTTGGAATCAATCATCCAGTTTGAGGGCGTCGAGCGCGGCCATGTCATCGGCCGAGAGCTGGAAGTCCACTTTGGTGTTGGCCTCGATGTACTGGCGGTGGGTCGACTTGGGCAGGGGCAGACAGCCGTGCTGCAAGGCATAGCGGATGCACAGTTGGGCGACCGAGACGTCGTTGTTGTCGGCGATGACGCTCAGATCGGGATTGCCGAGCAAGCGACCGGTGCCCAGCGGCGAATAGGCTTCGATCAGCACGCCGTGGCTCTGGCAATACTCGACCACCTCATCTTGGGTGTAGCCGATGTGGAAACGGATCTGATTGGCTTGCGGCATCACCTGAGCGTGCTCAGTGATGTTGGTCAGATCGTCGACTTGGAAGTTCGACACGCCCAACGAGTGGACTTGGCCGGCGGCGTGCGCCTCTTCCATGGCCTTCCAGACCTGGAGATTGGCCTCGAAGTAACGCGGCATGTCGGCCTTGAACATCTGCGGCCATGGCTTGGGCGCATGGATCAAAAGCAGATCGATGTAGCCGGCATTGAGTTGCTCCAGTGAGGTGGCGATGGCCGCCTTGGCTTCCTCGTAGGTCTTGGCCTCGGCCGGCACTTTGCTGGTGATGTACACCGATTCACGATCCAGGCCGCTGGTGCGCCAACCATCGCCGACGCCCGCCTCATTCTGATAAGCGCGAGCCGTGTCGATGTGGGTGTAGCCGATCTCCAACGCTTGGCTGACCGCTTCCGGGGCGACATCATTGGGGGTCTGCCAGGTCCCGAATCCCAGTTTCGGGATGGTGTGCCCGTCGGACAAGTCGAAGTGTTCGGTCAGAATGCTCATGTTTCCTCCTTGATGGTCAAGCAATCGCACTCAGGTTACACCGCGACGCCGCGTCCAGTTCGATGGAAATGGTGATCTTCCGGTCTGCCCCCATCTTGGTGGACTGCTTGGCAGAGCAAAGGACGCCTGGACAGGCGGCCACAACCCCACAGAAACCGCGTCCCACCCGCTCCAAGTCGCGAGCTTCTTTGGGTCAAGGTCGGAGGATATTGACAACCATCAGATGGAGCCAATGCGCAGTCGGGTGTTGGCTCTGCCGCCAGTTCGAGACAAAGTCTGATCAATGAGGACCGAGCCCCCAGACCTGCAGGTCTAGGGGCCCGGTCGTAGGTGTGAATATCGACTCAGCGGTAGCTGATGACAGCCCCTCCGGCTGGTGTCCAGGATATGCGACCATGCTCGAAGTCCTGGTAGGCGCCGCTGGCGGTGGCAGTTTCATCGCTGGTTGGGAAGCCGAGGCGGCTACTGGTCGAGCCGTTTTGCCAGTATTTCCAGCCGATGTCGCCGTGGCGGTATACGGTGTGAGCGCCCGTGGCGGCTGACCAGTACACATGATAGTTCTGGAAGTCTTGCCTGGAACCGCCGGGGATGGCTGTTTCCTCGCTGGTGGGATAGCCGTAAGGGCCGGTAGCTGAACCCGTGTAATAGTATTTCCAGCCGATATCACCCCAGCGGTAAACGGAGTGTGCTCCGATAATGTCCGTCCAGAAGACTCGATGGTTGTCAAAGGATTGGTAATAACCGTCGGACTTATGCCCTTCCGAGTCGGTTGGGCATCCCCAGGGCGAGTTGGTGCCGCCTGCATTGCGATAAAGCACCCGATTCACACCGGAGACCAGGATATAACTGCCGGGTTTAGCAGACAGCAAGCCACCGGCGAAATCCATCACCCCGCCGCCGCAAGCCGCAGTGGCGTCGCCCCAGGCGGCTCCTAGTTGTTGGCGCAGGCTGCGCGAACCACGATAGGCGTCCCAGATGGCACCAGTCAGGGCATGTGCCCCGTTGCTGGAGCTCCAGATGATCGCCCCATGATCGAAATTGCGCAGGGTCACGCCGGGGACAGCCGAGGCCACCTCAGCACCAACCGGATAGCCCAAAGCCGAGTTCAACCCGCCCATTGCCCAGTAGAGCTGGCCGATGCCACCCTCGACGGTGATGATTATCTGTTGATCATAAGAGTCGTAGGCCCGCAGGTTGTAGCTGTTCATCAGGTTGATCAGCTTGTCGGCGTAAAGGGGATCGGTGGCATAACCGCCAGCTTTGATGGCCCGGGCGAAATCATCGGGTGTGCTGGTGGCGAAGGCGGCAGCGTATCGCGGCAAGGACCGCAACAGATAGGCATGGTCCATCAGTGAATCGGTCACCGAAGCATAGGTGCGGAAGCCGGCAGTGGTGTTGACCTGGTTGCCGCCGACCACTTCCCAAGTGGACATATTGACACAGCCGGATTGGAACTGGCTCATCTGGGTGGTGCACTTGATGCCGAAGTAAGCCTGGCCAAAGCGGGTCAAGGTGGATTCGCCCCAGCCGGATTCGAGGATGGCCTGGGCCAGGGTGACTGAGGCCGGCACGCCATAGCGCTGCTGGCTCAAATGCGCCGGGTAAGCCAAGGATTGGATGAATTTGCCCGTGCGACTGTTGTCGAGGGTGCCCGGCCCGGTGACGGCGACGGCCCGAGCTGAACGGGATCGCGGATTGGGTGCTTCGGCCAGTTGGCCAGTGGCCTCCGAGGCGCGCCAGCTGCTGCCCCAAGAATCGTCTGCCATGACGAAGGGGTTGTCGCCAGTGGGCTCATCGGTCGGATCGGCGGACGGGCTGGCCTCGGCTGTGCTGTCCGGAGTCGCTGGGGCCTGATCATCCGGGGTAGTCGCGTCGCTGGGATCGCTGGTCGGCGCGGTTGTCGACGGCGTGCTCGCGGGTGGGATCGCCGAAACGCTGCTCGATGGGCTGGCCTCGGCCGGTGTGGTCGGTGCCATGGAGTCAGAACTGCTCGGTTGTTCAGTTGGTGCCGCGGCACTGGTCGCAGCGTCGATCGGCGCCGGGCTGCCGCTGGAGTCAGCAGAAACGGTGGGGGAGCCGCTGGCCGGGTCGGCGTCGCTGGTCAAAGCGGTGACTGGCATGGCGATGCCGATCATCAAGACCAGGCCAAGTAAAGCTTGGGGGAACCTCTTCATGAACTGTTGCCTTCCTGATTCACAATGAACGCAGTCCCCGGTCCCCCAACCTGCTACGTCCCAGTAATTGTTTCGAGCAGGCATGGTCTCGTCAACTCAGCTTCTCCAGGGTCAACTAAGACTTGAATGTTGGAAAACATGATTGAGCAGCTAGCTGACCAATCGTTCAAGGGCGACGGCCAGTGTCGGGGTGGTGTGGGGAACTAGGCCCGACCAGCAACCAGGGCACCGTATAAAGCCCGTACAGCTTGTTGGTATTGACTGGAGTTGACCGTGATCAGATGGAGGTCACCCCAGCGGAAGATCGACAGGATCTCGATGCCATCGTCGGACAAAGCCGCCGATACTTGGCCGGTCAGAATCGTTTCGGAGCAGGCTCCGGAGGAGACGACACCGAGCAGTGACAGGCCGTTCTCAATTTCGATGGTGGCGGGCTCCAAGGCCGTCTTGATTTGCCCCATCACCTGGTGGCGCACCGGGGCGAAGGCCTCAGTGGAAACGGCCACTGTCCAGCCGTCGATGCTGGTCAGGGCCAAATCGAGCACTAAATTGGCTTGACCGAGAATGTCGAACAGTGTGCCGGAGACCCCTGGCATGCCGCTCCACTGGGGTTTGCGCAAGGTGATGGTGGTGTAGCCCTGCTTACCGGCCAGGCCGATGATCGCCGGATCGCTTGGATCGGCGACCGGCATGCTGGTCTGAACCCAGGTGCCCATCGCTTGCGGATCGAAAGTGTTGCGGATGTTGATTGGAATGCCTCGTTCGCGCACTGGGGTGATGGCATCCTCATGCAGCACCGAGGCGCCGAGGTAGGTCAGCTCGCGCAGGGCGGTGTAGGACAGTCGTTCAATGGTCCGGGGTTGGTCGACGATCCGCGGATCGGCCATCATGATGCCGGGCACGTCGGTCCAGTTCTCGTAGGTCGAAGCGTCGACCACCCGCGCCACCAGGGCGCCGGTGACGTCCGAGCCACCACGCGAGAAGGTCTTGATGCTGCCGTCGGCGGCGGCGCCGTAGAAACCGGGGATGACCGCCCGCTCGACACCACGCAGCCGACGGGCCAAAGCCTCATCGGTTTGCACCGCCAACAACTCACCGCTCTTGGAGAAGCGGATGACTTCGGCGGCGTCAATGAACTCCCAGCCGAGGAATGCGGCGATCAGTTTGCACTGCAAATATTCGCCGCGTGACGCCAAATAGGCTCGACTGGGGTTGGTCACCAGCTGCTCCTCGATGGCGTCGAATTCGGTGTCGAAATCGAGGGACGACGCGCTGACACCCAGGTCAGTGGCGATGTCGATGAAACGGGCACGGATCGCGGTCAAGGTGGCGGTGTAGTCGGCTTTGCGCAAGGCATAGAGCTGGTAGAGCAGGTCAGTCACCTTGACGTCGTCGCCGTGGCGCTTGCCGGGGGCGGATGACACAACGAAGCGCCGAGCGGGGTTGGCGGCCAGAATGGCGGCCACCTGGCGGATGGCGTTGGCGTCGGACACGCTCGAACCGCCGAATTTCGCGACGATGGTCGTCATGGTTTCCTCACTTGCATGGTCCAGCGGGCACAGTTGGCCTGGCCGGCCGGATGCGGAATTGGGGTCGAAGCCTGTCAAACAGCCTGATGAGTGCCGGTCACGCCGTAATCGTGGAGCGCTTGGGCCAGCAGTTGACGGGTGGCCTCGCTTGGCGGCACCAATGGCAGGCGCGGGGCGCCCACTTGCCAGCCGAGCAGGTTCATCGCCTCTTTGACCGGGATCGGATTGGTTTCGGCGAACAGCGCCTTGATCAGTGGGATCAGTGACAGTTGGATCTCCAGGGCGCGGTCCTGATCGCCGTCAAACCAGCGTTGGACCAGCTCATGGGTGGTCTTGGGGACGACATTGGACATCACTGAAATGACGCCCAGCCCGCCCCAGGACAGCATCGGGATGACCTGGCCGTCTTCACCGGAATAAAGCTGGAAGTCGGGCTCGACCAGCGTTTTCATTTGGGCGATCTGGTCGAAGTTGCATTCCTTGACGCCGACGATGTTGTCGACTTTGGACAACTCGGCGGCCGTGGCTGGATCGATGTTCATGCCGGTGCGTGATGGCCCGTTGTACACGATGATCGGCAGCTCGGTGACAGCGGCGATGGCCTGGAAATGAGCGATCATGCCGGCTTGGGTGGTCTTGTTGTAATAGGGCGTCACCGACAAGATGGCGTCAGCACCGGCGTCGGTGCAGGCTTGGGTCTGGTAGATCGCCTCGGCGGTCGAATTGGAACCAGCGCCGGCGATCAGGGGCACCCGACCACGCACCAGGTCGACACTGCGGGCGATCACCTCGATATGCTCTTCGGTGGGGATGGTCGGGGACTCGCCCGTGGTGCCGAGGATGACCAAGGCGTCGACGTCTTGGTCGATCTGCCAGTCGATCAGTTCTGCCAGCTTGTCATAGTTGACGGCTCCACTGGGGGTGAAGGGGGTGACCAGGGCTGTTCCCACACCACGAAAGACCGGTTGACGCATGGTTGACTCCTAGAGCTGCTGGCTCGACCATCGAGGCCACAGTTCATCGTATATGCCCGGCGGTCTGCCGGTGGGCCTGGTCGCTTCCTGGGATTGACGCCTTCGCCATGGTCTGCGGTAAGGGTGGGTCTGTGGGAAGCCGCCCGCTTGGCGCTGTTGTGTCGGCTCGTGACGCGGCTGACCGGACGCGGACGCTTGATTGGCTGGGCGGCTCGATCCGGGATAATGGGCGCTGAAGATTCGTACCCAACCAGGAGGTCCCAGATGTCGCGCAATTACCAGCTGGCGCTGATCGGTTTCGGCAATGTCAACCGCAGCCTGGCCGAAATGATTGTTCAGGATGGGGGCCGCTTGGCAGCCGAACTAGGTTTCAGCTTGACCATCACGGCCATCACTGATTTGCGACTGGGTTCGATCGCCGATGCCGCTGGTTTGGACATGGCTCAAATCATGGCTTTGACCGCCGATCAAAACTTCAGCGCTTTGCCGGGTGGCCGCTTGGACCTGGATATGGAGTCTTTCATTCGAGCGGCACCGGCTGACATCGTTGTCGAAGCCACCTTCACCAATCCGGTCGACGGCCAGCCAGCCGTGTCCCATTGCCGCTGGGCGATCGAATCTGGCAAGTCAGTGGTCACCACCAACAAGGGCCCAGTGGCCTTCGCCGCCGCTGAGCTGACCGATCTGGCTGCTCATTATGGGGTCGGCTTCGAGTTTGAGGGTTCGGTGATGAGCGGCACGCCGGTGATTCGCTTGGCTCAAGGCCCGCTTAAGGGAGTCGGCATCACTGGTTTCGCCGGCATCCTCAACGGCACCAGCAACTATGTCCTCACCAGGATGGCTGCCGGCCTCAGCCAACTGGCCGCCATTGAAGAGGCTCAGGATTTCGGTTACGCCGAGGCTGATCCGACGGCCGACATCGGTGGCTCGGATGTGCTGCTCAAGGTGATCATCCTGGCCGACCGGCTGCTGGGCGCCGCCTTGACACCGGCCGATGTCCAGGTCGAAGGCATCAGCGGTATCAGCTCGGAAATGGTCGCCACTGCCAGTGCGAACGGCCAGTGCTGGAAGCTGATCGGTCAGGCGCGCCGCAATGAGCAAGGGCAGGTCGAGGCGTCGGTCTCACCGCAATTGTTGCCAGCCGAGCACCCCTTGGCAGCCATCCCCGGCGCCACCAATGCGGTCATGTTCGACACCGATTACCTCGGGGCGGTCACCATCTCCGGCCCGGGAGCCGGTCGCACCGAGACGGCCTTTGCCCTGCTCAGCGACATAGTCGCCCTGGATGCCCGATTGGGGCGTTGAGCTGGCGCTTTGGCAGGCCGCGCCTTGGAGGCAAACGGTAGCGGCTGGACTGCTTGCTCGGTTCACTCTGATGGCGGGCCGCCGCCTTGAGGCGACTGGATCAGTAGTTAGCTGCTGGCGAGCCGGTGCTACTCAATCCAGATGTCCTGTCGCGATTTGCAAGTGGTGTTTGGTGTCGACTCGGATGACGCTTTGCTTCCGAGGTCTTTTGGCTGGTGAGTGGTGGTTTTCACCATATCAAAGTGCCTTGCGGGACAGCATTCCGCTTTCGTGTAAATAGCTTTCTACTATAACAATTTGGTAACGATCACCATTTCTGCTTGGTGATGACCCTTTGTCATGCCTAAGGTGACAACTGACGGTGGGGGGGAACACCCGCCGATCCCCCAAGTGCTGTGGCCTTGGGGCCATCAACACCTCAAAGAGGAGACAGTCATGAAATTGAAGAGGCTGGCGGCGGGTCTGATCGGTGGGGCATTGGCCCTGTCGATGGCGGCGTGCTCCCAAAATCGCACCACTGACGAGGGCACGGACGGCGCCAGCGGCGATGCCGCCCAGGTCAAGGCTGATGGTGGGCTGATTGGCATCGCCATGCCGACCAAAGCGTTGGAGCGTTGGAACTACGACGGCGCCCATCTCCAGGAGGCACTGGAGGGCATGGGCTACGAGGTCACGCTGCAATATGCCGACAACAAGGTCGACCAGCAGATTTCCCAGATCCAAAACATGATCAACCAGTCGCCGAAGGTGATCGTGGTCGCTTCGATCGACGGCACCGCCCTCGGCCCGATCCTGGCCACCGCCAAGGAGAAGGACATCTCGATCATCGCCTATGACCGCCTGATCAACAACACCCAAGACCTCGATTACTACGCCACTTTCGACAATCAGTTGGTCGGCACGCTCCAAGGCCAGTACATCGAGGAGCAGCTCGGCCTGAAGGATGGCGAAGGCCCATTCAACCTCGAGCCGTTCGCCGGTTCGCCGGATGACAACAACGCCAAGTTCTTCTTCGCTGGCGCCTGGGACATCCTCAAGCCCTACGTCGACAACGGCCAACTGGTCGTGCCGTCGGGCAAGGCCCCAGCCAGCAATGACGATTGGGCGTCGATCGGCATCCTCGGCTGGGACTCGGCTGATGCCCAGTCGGAGATGCAGAACCGGCTCAACTCCTTCTACACCGGTGGCGCCAAGGTTGACGTCGTGCTCTCACCGAACGATTCGCTGGCTCTCGGCATCGAGCAGGCCTTGGACGGCGCCGGCTACACGGCCGACGACTGGCCTTTGATCACCGGCCAAGACGCCGACCTGGCCAACGTCAAGAACATGATGGCCGACAAGCAAGCCATGACCGTTTGGAAGGACATCCCGTCGCTGGGCGACTCGGTGGCCAAGATGGTCGATCAGATCGTCTCCGGCGAAACAGTTGAAACCAACGCCGACGACGTCTATGACAATGGTGTGTTCACGGTGCCGACTCTGCAGCTCAACCCGCAGATCATGACCAAGGAGAACGTCGAGTCGGTGCTGATTGATTCGGGTTACTACACCGCGGATCAGCTCGGCATCTGACAAACGGTCGTCGCGCCGACGCCGGCTGGTCATGCCCTTGATGGTCAGCCAGCGGGCGTCGGTGCGCCAACCATCATCCGGCTGGCGGCTCACTGAGTCGCCAGCCGGTCTCCTGGCCGGGTGAAGACGCCCAGCCCGACCGCCGACCTGCAACCGGGGCCGGCTCCCATAGCAATGATTGGTCATTGATGAGCGACGATTACATTCTGCAAATGCGGGGCATCACCAAGGAGTTTCCGGGTGTTAAGGCCCTGTCCGACGTCAACATCGCCGTCCGGCGGGGCGAGATTTATGCCATCTGTGGCGAGAACGGCGCCGGTAAATCGACTCTGATGGAGGTGCTGTCCGGGGTCCACCCCCACGGTTCCTACTCCGGGGAGATCATCTTCGATGGTGAGCTTTGCACCTTCCGGTCGATTCGCGACTCCGAGGCCAAAGGCATCGTCATCATTCACCAGGAGCTGGCGTTGAGCCCCTTCCTGTCGATCGGTGAGAACATCTTCATCGGCAACGAACGGGCCAAGTTTGGCGTCATCGACTGGCGCGAGACCAACGCTCAAGCGGCCGCCCTGCTAGCGCGGGTTGGGCTGACGGAGCATCCACAAACCATCGTGGCTGATATCGGTGTCGGCAAGCAACAACTGGTCGAGATCGCCAAGGCACTGGCCAAGCACGTCAAGTTGTTGATTCTCGATGAGCCGACTGCCGCCTTGAACGACGACGACTCCGAGAACCTGCTGCAGTTGATTCGAGGTCTGAAAGCCGAGGGCATCACCAGCATCATCATCTCGCACAAGCTGGCCGAGATCGAGGCGATAGCCGACACCACCATCGTCATCCGCGACGGGCACACCATTTCATCGCTCGACATGCACGGCGGCGACGACGTCTCGCAGGCCCGGATCATCCACGACATGGTCGGCCGCCCCTTGGAACATCGCTTCCCTGAACACAATCCGACGATCGGTGAAGAGGTCTTCCGCGTCGAGGATTGGACAGTCTTCCACCCGATCGACACCGAGCGCAAGGTGGTCGACGGGGTCAATCTGAATGTCCGCCGCGGTGAGATCGTCGGATTGGCCGGGTTGATGGGCGCCGGGCGGACCGAATTCGCCATGAGTGTCTTCGGCCACAGCTATGGTTCACGAATCAGTGGTCAGGCCTACAAGGCCGGCCAACCCGTCGCCTTGACCACCGTCGACCAGGCGATGGACAACGGCATTGTCTACGCCACTGAGGATCGCAAGCGCTACGGCCTCAATCTGATTCAATCAGTCAAGGAGAACATCACCTCGGCAGGCCTGCCCAAGCTGGCCCACGTCGGTGTGATCGAGACCGAGGCCGAAGGCAGTGTTGCCGAGGGCTACCGCCGCGAGTTGAACATCAAGACACCGACGATCGAGGTGCCGGTCGGCAAGTTGAGTGGTGGCAACCAGCAGAAGGTGGTGCTGGCCAAGTGGATCTACACCGACCCAGATCTGCTGATCCTCGATGAGCCGACCCGCGGTATCGACGTCGGCGCCAAGTATGAGATTTACACGATCATCGATGCCCTGGCCGATGCCGGCAAGGGCGTGCTGATGATCTCGTCGGAGTTGCCGGAGTTGCTCGGTGTCTGCGACCGGATCTACACCCTGGCTGAAGGGCGAATCACCGGCTGCGTCAGCCGCTCGCAAGCCACTCAGGAATCACTGATGCAGCTTATGACCATGGAGAAAGGGAGCGGGGACACGCTATGAGCTCGACGATCAAGGACATCTTCGGGAAGAATCTACGCCAGTACGGCATCATGCTCGCCCTGGTGGTGATCGTGCTGATCTTCGCCGTCGCCACGCAAGGCAAGCTGATCATGCCGGACAACGTCTGGAGCCTGATCCAGCAGAACGCCTACGTGCTGATTCTGGCGCTGGGCATGTTGATGGTGATCATCGCCGGCCACATCGATCTGTCGGTCGGATCAGGCGTGGCCTTCATCGGGGCCATCGTCGGCTGGATGATGTACACCTGGCACACCAACTGGGTGCTGGCCGTCCTGGCCGGCATCGCCGTCGGCCTGCTCGTCGGTGTCTGGCAGGGCTTCTGGGTGGCCTTCGTGCGCATCCCCGCTTTCGTCGTCACCTTGGCCAGCATGTTGCTCTTCCGTGGCCTGGCCCAGGTGATCGCTGGTCGGACCATGGCTGGCTTCCCGCAAGATTTCAATAAAATCGCCAACGGCTCGTTGCCGAACTGGTTCGGCTTCATCGCCAACCCGCTGGCTGGGCTCTTCCCCAAGGGCTCTCCCTTCGGCGCTGAGTTGGACCTGGTGACCGTCTTGATCGGCGTCATCGCCGTGGTCGGCATGGTCATCACCGGCTGGCGCTCCAGGGTGCGTCAGATCCAGCACAACCTGCCAGTCGAGTCAATGGGCTTGACGATCGGTCGTTGGGTAGGCGTGGGCTTGGCCATCCTGGTGATCACCTACATCCTGTCGATGAACCTGATCGGCGGCACACCGATCCTGCTGGTGCTGGTTGGCGCCCTGATCCTGATCTACGCCTTCGTCACCACCCGAACGGTCTTCGGTCGCCATGTCTATGCCGTCGGTGGCAACCGGATGGCGGCGCTGTTGTCGGGCGTCAACACCGCCCGGGTCGACTTCATGATCTTCGTCAACATGGGCTTCTTGACGGCAGTGGCGGCCATTGTCACCACCTCGCGGGCCGGTGCGGCGGTGGCAGCGGCCGGTCAGAGCTTCGAGTTAGACGCCATCGCCGCCTGCTTCATCGGCGGCACGGCAGTCACCGGCGGCATCGGGCGGGTGTCCGGGGCGATGATCGGCGCCTTGATCATGGGCGTGCTCAACCAGGGCCTGTCGATTCTGACGGTTGACACCAACTGGCAAATGGCGATCAAGGGTTTGATTCTGCTGTTGGCTGTCACTTGGGATCTGGTCTCAAAGCGGCGGTCGCGCTTGGCGTGATCATTGCTGCCGGTTGAGCTGTTGGCCAGTGGGTGATGGATCACCCAGCACCAAGCGGTCGTTGTGACCTCGGATCTTGATCAACTGCTGGTGGTCATCAGGCAACAGCGGGCAACAGACGCGGACGCCGAAAGATGCCAAGGGATTTCTCCTGAAACGCTTGGGGAGCCGACGGTCAAACATCGGCTCCCCAAGCGTTTTCAATGGCTGTCCTTCAGGCGTAGGTCTCTGGCGGATAGTTGTCGTAAACGAAATCGACATCCTTGTCACCGCGACCGCTCAGGTTGACCAGGATTGATTCGTGGCGCTTTTGCTTGGCCAACTCGATGGCGAAAGCGACGGCGTGAGCCGATTCCAGGGCCGGGATGATCCCTTCGAGGCGGCTCAATGCATAGAAAGCCCGTACGGTCTGCTCGTCGTCGGCGCCAGCGGCATTGAGCCGGCCGTCGTCATGAAGGTAGGCGTGCTCGGGGCCGACGCCGGGGTAATCCAGCCCGGAGGCGATCGAATAGACCGGCGCCGGAGTGACATTGTCATCCTCGGTCAGGACCATGGTGTGGAAGCCGTGGATGTCGCCCTCATGGCCATAAGCCAAGCTGGCGGCATTGAGGCCTCGGCCAGCGCCCTTGCCCAACGGCTCAACCGCATAAAGCTGGCAGGGTTCCTCGATGAAGGCCGAGAACATGCCGGCTGCGTTCGAGCCGCCGCCGACGCAGGCCACCACGTTGTCAGGCAGCACGCCCATCATGTCGAGGAACTGGGCTTTGGCTTCGATGCCGACCACCGACTGGAAATCACGCACCATCATCGGGAAGGGATGGGGGCCGACTACCGAGCCAATGGCGTAGAGCGAGTCGACCGGGTCCGCCACCCAGGCCTCGAAAGCCGAGTCGACGGCTTCTTTGAGGGTGGCCTGACCGGCGCTGACCGGCACCACCTTGGCGCCAAGAATCTCCATGCGCACCACATTGGGGTGCTCCTTGGCGATGTCGACGGTGCCCATGTGGATCTCGCACTCCATGCCGAAATAGGCGGCGGCAGTGGCCAAGGCGACGCCGTGCTGGCCGGCTCCAGTCTCAGCGATCAGCTTCTTCTTGCCGAGGTAGGAGGCCAGCAAGGCCTCACCCATGCAGTGGTTGAGCTTGTGCGCGCCGGTGTGGTTGAGGTCCTCGCGCTTTAGATAGATTCGCCCGCCGCCGATCGAGTCGGTCAGGCGTTTGGCGTAGTAGACCGGGGTCGGTCGGCCTTGGAAGTGCTTGCGGATGTCGCGCAGTTGGCTGACGAAGTCATAAGAGTTGCCGATGGTCAGATAGGCCTCCAAGACCCGCTCACACTCGTGGGCGATGTCTGGTGGCACGTCCGATCCGCCAAAGCGGCCAAAGTGGCCTGATACGTCGGGATGGGTGCGCAAATAAGGCTTGTCTTGCATGATTGGTTCCTTGCTGGGTTGGATCGCCATGACGCCAGAAACGCAACAACCGCCTGGCTTCAGGCGGTTGGGTTATGAGCATGCACCAGTCCGCCTAGAGGGCGGGCCACCAAGATTGGGTCGAGGTCATGTGCATGGCAAGACTCTATGGCGTTGGGTCAGTCGGGTCGCCTTGTATCCGATATGTGGGACAGCCGTGGGGGTATGCCATCTGTGACTAAGGCGTGGCCGGCTTGGGGCCAGGCCCCGGTGCTCTATCTTGGTGAGGGATTAGACTTTCAACTGGTGACTCCAGCCAGACCAGCTTCCATGACGCAGGAATTGCCCAATCTCGGTGTCGCGAATGCCGTGCCGATGTGCTACTTGACGCCAATCCCTGACCCCAGCCGCTATCTGCTCCCGGATTGTTTTCGCCGACTGCCCATTCAGACCGAAGGCCGGCGCTACCGCGTCAAGCACAGAACCCACCTCCGCCATGGAGGTTATCCCTTGGAGAGACGTGGCGTGGCTGATGCGGGGATTGGGATTCGGGTTGAGGTCGAATGCCGGTGACAGGCGCCAACCTCCATGTGCTCGGAGCAGCCCGTGGTTGCGAAGGTGACACCGAGGAGATAGTCGACATCGGTCAACGGTCGCGGTGCCTGTCCAGAGGCGCGGTTAGTGCGGATGTGCCGCTGATCGATCAGGTTGCGACCCCATCGGTCAGGAGCGGCGTCAAGAAAGGCTCTGGGTAATGGCCCATCTACCGGCCACATTCCGGCAAGGAGTGGCAGATCGTCTTCGAGCGGATAGCTGTTGGCCCATTCCAGGTAATTCTTGTCATAGGCGAAAGTGCTGGTGAGACGGCCGTGCCGTTGCAGGATAAAGGCCTGTCCGACAGGCATGGTGGCGGTGTCGGAAGTGATACTCGTCCAGAGTTTCATGATTCTCCGGTTATCGCCGCACGCGCATGGGTAAAATCTGGTCAGCCCGGGCCCGACCCAGATCGGTCTCGTAAGGGTCGGTAGCGTCGACCAGGCGATTCAACTGGCCGAGGGCGTTCACCACCGAACAGAAGGCGTTGAGGCTGGCACCGCCGTCTCCGTGTTCAAGACGGGCGAGGGTGCCGCGGGCGATGCCCGCTCGATCGGCCACCTGTTCAGCGGTCAATCCGAGGAGCTTCCGCCAAGTCACCAGGTTCTCACCGATAATTATGACTGACTCCGATACCCGACGTATGGTGGGGCGTGACGGCATGTTCGCCTCCTTTACTTACATGATTATAGTCATAATATGTGTTTAAGCGCAGGATTATGATCGTTTAAAGACCTAGCACGTGCAGTGCCTTGAGCGGGCCTCGCTGACTCCTGATGGTCCGCGCGCGACCGGATTCCTGATGATCACACCCTCGTTGGTTTGGCCTGTGCTCAGATCCTCAGGCCACAGCGTCTCACGTCTCAAGCTGGCAGCACGGCAATACGAGTATGTGGGACAGCAGTGGTGGTATGCCATCTGTGCCCACTGCCGAGACAATGGGGCCCTGGATAAATAAGATTCATTCTGACCTCTTGACTATTGCAGATAAACGGCGCATACTGAGATTGGGCCGTAAGATCGCGGCACAATCTCAAAGATGAGGAGTTGGTATGAATAAGCAGTGGATCCGGGGGGGGGCGAAGCATCGCAGTAGTGCTCTCCGGTTTAGTCATGGCAATGGTTATGAGCAGCCCGGTGGCGTCGGCTGACACCTGTCCGCTGGGCAGGGGGTATCAGTATCAACTGCTTGGGCCTGACTATGCGAATGCCGGTGTCACCCATTGTTGGCCCGGTGAGTCCGGCGGGACGGCTATTGTCCAGGCTAAAGCGACCGTGGGATCAAGCACGGCCTATGGTACAAAAATGACCGCTGTGTATGGCGGAAATAGCACAGTCAGCCTGTCAGTTCGAGGGCTTCATTCGTCCCGGAGTTGGGCTTGCACCGTGCTGTATCGAATGTGGTAATTGTTGACGGTGGTCAGTGGTGAGTTACATTATCATGGAGGCGAATGGTGCGACGAAAACAAATACTGATTGCTCTAACAATGGGAACGCTTTGGCTGGGAATGCTGGCCGCGTGTTCGTCCGGCCCAAATTCGACCGAAAGTGACTCTAGCGGTGAATCCAGACTGGCCAGTAGTTTGTCTGATCTGTTCCGACAAAGCCTGTCAATAGAAGGGTTGGACACTCCAACAGAAGCGCGTGAAGCCATCAACCGTGCCATTGTCTCGGGCAAGATCGACGCTTTGGACTATGAGGCGGAGCATGACCGTTACAGTCAGTGCATGACCGACAACGGCTACCCACCGAGCTTTCGCAAGACTGATGTCGGTATCTATGTTGAACTGCCGTATGTCGATGTCGACGACCAGAATCGATTGGATGAAGCCCATTCCACCTGCACGAGCCAAGAAACAATCTTGAGCCAGCTGTATCGCATCCAACAGGCAAATCCTGATCTATTGTCTGACAGTCGACAAGTGGTTGTGAATTGTCTGCGCAACGGTGGCTGGGTTGATGATGATTACACAGCCGAGCAATTTGGAGACAATGAGGCGATGAACTCATTCCCCTTTGATGTTTATGATTCGGGAATCAATGATTGCTTGTCTAGTAGCGGCTATCTTCATTTCCAACTAGAAAGTGCCTCCAGCGGTGAGGGTGACTAGACGTCGCAGCGCTCTAGTCAGGTCAAGAAGGCGGCATTTGGCAGCCTATTCGATCATTTTGATTATTGGCTTGGTCCTGGGCTCGGGGTCGGTGGCGATCCTCTGGCTGGGCGCCGGCCCAGGCGATGATTTGATCAGGGATACCGCTGTGGATGTTGCTGTCAATTACCAGGATTTCGATGACATGCAGACGGCTGTTGCGCATCTGCAGTTGACTGCACCGACTGATTTGATTCTCCATGTGACGGGCACTGTCACCGGTGTAGCCGGTGGCAATGATGTTCTGGAATCAGGATCATTGGCGCTGTCAGTTGATGGCAGGCCGATCATCGCGCTCAATACCAGCGTCCCTCTGTTTCGTGATTTGGCAATCGGTGATCAGGGTGTGGAGGTTGCGGCGGTCAACGTTGAGTTAGCCCGTTTGTCGTCAAGGGAACTGCCAGGTGATGTCTTCACTGCAGAAAGTCTCGATGCTTGGCAGGGCCTGCAGCGGGTCGCCGGGGTCACACCAGAAGAGCGCAAGTTGCGCTTGGCGGACGTGATCTGGATTCCGATGGAGACGACGCGAGTCACCGACTGGGCCCGTCTTCTGGGCAGCCAGGTGATCGACGGCGCTTCAGTGGGCCAAGCAGTCCCGGTGATCGCGGCGATGGATCTGGAAGCCTCAAATGAGCTGGCCGTGTTGCCGGGGCCTAGGAACTTGACCATCTGGGGGCAGACAGCACAGGTGGATAGCCTGGAGGAATCAGTGCCCGCTGAGTACCTGAAGGCATTGTCGCTGACGACAGATTTCTCGGAAATACTGTTGGCCGGACCACCCTATGCGGTGGCAGTGCAGGCCACCTTGCTTTCACCCGTGGTGGCGCTTCGAGTTCCTCCAGGAGCGATATTCGGGGTGGCGGGCAACCATGGGTGTTTACTGGTCAGCGGCTCAGCGCTGCCGGTCACGATCTTGGGCGCCAGCCTCGGCGGATCAATGGTGACAGTAAACACGTCTCAAGCCGTTGAGGTTGTCACCATCGGTCAAGACACACGCGATCTGTCATGCCCGGTCTAAACCCACAAAGTAACTCATTGCGTCAGTTGGATGTGGCTTATGTCGGCCACACTTTTGGTGAGAGTTGGCTGTTCAAAGATGTCAATGCCACGCTCAGCGGCGGTAGTATCACAGCAATAATCGGGCCATCAGGCAGTGGTAAGACAACGCTTCTGACTATCCTGGCTGGGTCCCTTAGCCCGAGTTGTGGGCAGGTCACTCGCCTCGGTGTCAGTCGGGTCGTGTGGGTTCGACAGAATCCGCTCGGAGTGGCTCGGCGCACGGCGCTTGATCATGTTTGCTTCCCGCTCCTGGTCCAGGGATTCAGCCGCCATGAGGCCAATTTGGAGGCAAGAGCGCTGTTGGCGCTGTTCGGTGTCGGTGGCATTGCCGCGAGTGATTTTGCGGACCTGTCTGGTGGGGAGGCCCAACGGGTTCTCCTGGCGCAAGCTGTGGCTTGTCAGCCGGATCTGCTGTTGATTGATGAGCCCACAGCGCAATTGGATCGAGTGGCTGCGGCCGCGGTGATCGCCTGTGTCCAGAACTGCGCCAGGGATGGAGCGATTGTTCTGATAGCTACTCATGATCAGTCGATTAGCCACATATGTGGGCAACGTATCGACTTGAGGCAGCGCCAAGACAAGCAGGTGTTTTGCGATTCAGGGCCTGAAGGTGCGCCGCTATGAGATTGAGCGCGATTCTCAGTGAG
>JAITVZ010000036.1 GCA_031285505.1 Propionibacteriaceae bacterium | reverse complement strand
GTCTGATCGCCGATCACCAGAATCGATCAAGGGGTCCGCACCACTTGGGTGCGGACCCCTTGACGTGTTGCACCACCTGACCGGTGGATTGATGCGGTCGTGAGTGTGAGATGGCCGTCGTCAGCATGGTGCTGATGGAGCCATCTCAATGGCTGGGGAGGGTGAGGAAAGCTTTACCCCTTGACGGCGCCGGCCGCCAATCCGGATCGCCAGTAACGCTGCAGGGCCAGGAACAAGACGATCAGGGGCAAAACGCCCATCAGCGCCCCCAGCATCATTGCTCCCTTGTTGGGATCGAAGTAGCTGTTCATGCCATAGAGGCCCAGCGTCACCGGCTTGAGCTCGGGGCTGGAGATCATCATCAGAGGCAGCAGGATGTTGTTCCAGGTGGCCACGAAGATGAAGAGGAAGATCGTCAGCATGGCCGGAGCCAGCAATCGCAGCACCATGGTGAAAAAGGTCCGGGCCTCCGACGAGCCATCGACTCGGGCAGCCTCCAGCAATTCGGTGGGGACCGACGACGTGGCGTAGACCTGGCCGAGGAAGACCCCGAAGGGGCTGATCATGCAAGGAATGATCACGGCCAGGGGGGTGTTGACGATCCCCAAGGAGTGGAAGAGCACATACATGGGAATTGTCAGCAGTGCCACGGGCATCAGCAGGCCGGTCATGGTCACCGCCAGCAGCGCCCGGCGTCCGGGGAAGGTGTACTTGGCAATGGCGAAACCGCACATCACCGAGATCAGGGTGCCGACCACACCGGCAATGCCCGAATAGAGGAGTGAGTTGAGCACCCACCGGGGGAAGTTGCCGCCGGTCCATCCCAGGAGGGCGTCCCAGTTGGCTGCCCAGCCGCCAAGCGGGTGATCCGTGAACAGCAGAGGATTGGAGGCCACCATGTCGCCCTTGGTCTTCGACGAAGCCACTATCAACCAGTAGATCGGGCCGAGGAAGTAGATGGCGACGAACACCAGCACCACCGTGGTGATGACCCGGCTAATCGGCTTCGGCCGCAGCGATGGTGGGGGCAGTGGCCGAGTTTCCCTGGTCTTCTTCGACCGCTTCGACGGTTGGACGGTTCTCACTCGTTGATCGGCAGTCATCGGGACATCCTCGTCTGTAGCAGGGCGTAGATGGCGGCGAGCGCACCGGCCACGAGCGCCATCAAAATAGACAGGGCCGAAGCGGGGCCGGAACCGCTGGGCGAGATCGTGCCCATCAGGGAGTTGTAGGCCATCAGCATCGGCATGTAGTCACCGCCCATCCATGTGGCGGCGGATTGCATGACAGATGGCTCATTGAAGAGCTGCACGGTGCCGACGATCGACAGTAAGATAGCTAGCAGCGCCGCGCCTCTGACCATGGGAATCTTGACCCGGGTGATGACCTGCCAACTGGATGCGCCATCGACCCGGGCGGCCTCGGTCAGCTCACTGGGAATGGCTTGCAGCGCCGCCAGAAAGATCAGCATGTTGTAGCCGGTAAAGGTCCAGGTGGTCATGTTGGCCATTGACCCCAGGATCACCTGCGGCGCCAGAAAGAACGGCTGGTTGCCGATGGCCGGGAAGGCGCCAGCGAAGGGTGAGAGTTGGGGGTTGTAGAGGTAGGTCCAAACGATGGCGGCGATGATGCCCGGAATGGCGTAGGGCAGGAAGAAGATCAGGCGCCAGGGGCCGGGGCGGCGCACCATGAAAGAGTCCAGGAGCAGGGCCAGAAACAAGGCCACCAGGATCATGATGGGGATCTGAATGACTCCGAACAGCAGGACCCGGCCGATGCCCGCCCAGAAGTCCGGGTTGCTGGCAGCCGCCTTGAAGTTATCTAGTCCGACGAAGGTGTCGACCAGGCCGCCGCCACCGAACAGCCCACCACCGGCGGGTTTCTGCGCGTAGAGCGACGACCGTACCGCCGAGATGATCGGAATGACAAAGACGAGCAGGAAACCGATGGTGAAGGGCAGGGCGAACAGCCAGCCGGTGATCGCCTGAAGGCGGCGATTGTGCCCGTGTCCTAGTCGACGGGCGCGCGGCTTCGGTGCGCCTTCGCGGTCTTTGATCGTGGTGTCAGCCATGGTGAGTACTCCAACTCCGGATGGGTGAGTGGTGATCAGCGGGTTGAGGTCTTGGGGCCATCGGTCCGACGACCTCAACCCGCTGAGAATGCGTTACTGGTCAGCCTTCCGTGACGGGCAGACCGAGATCAGTCAGAGCGGTGACTGAAGCAGTCTGGCCGGCAGCGAACACATCCGCCACCGTGCCCGAACCACTGACCACGGCAGAGGCGGACTCGACCACCGAGGGCACCACTGAGGCGAAACCGGGGATATAGGCGAAGTCCGGGTTCAGGTTCTTGTTGGCAGTCGACAACTCAGCCAAGACATCCTGCCCGCCGTATTGGGTGTTCCACTTCTCCGGTTGGGTGGTTGGGGCTTCGAGGGCGGCGGTGACAAGGCCCTGCGACAGTAGGTCGTCGACTTGGGTGTTGAACCAGTTGTTGAACTCCATGGCCTGCTCCGGGTAGGCGCAGCCCTTCATTACAGCCACGCCGGAACCACCGTCCGGGCCGGTCTTGGCGCCGGCGCCGAAGTCTGGGATCTGGGCGACTCGCCACTGGCCCTGGTAGGGGCTGGCTTCAGTGGCCGGCGTAGTGTCGGTAGCAGCCTGGGCGTCGAAGACGTCGAGAATGAAGGCGACTTCCCAGGCGGCAGCGATGTTGCCGATCAGAGAGCCATCGCGCAAGGCGGCGTTATAGGCGTCGTCCCAGCGGTTGATGGTCAGCACAGACTTGGCGTCGATCATCGACTGCCAGAAGTCGGCCACCGTCTTCGAAGCGTCGGACTCCACCGTTACCTTCCACTGATTGTCGGCGCTGGAGTACCAGACACCGCCGGCGGCGGCTGTTTGACCGCTGAGCCAGTAGCCGGCCTCGTCCGCGTTGAAGTCGGCGATGTACTTGCCGGCGGCAGCCGCGGTGGCTGCAGCGGTCTTGAACTCGTCCAGTGTGGTCGGCACCTCGATGCCGAGGTTGGCGAACTCGGTGGCGTTGTAGATGTAGACCAGCGGGCCGACGTCTTGCGGCAGGCCGACAGTCTCACCGTTGACGATCATCTGGCCGTATGCTCCACCGTAGTTGGCCTTGTACTTGTCGGCCTCGGCGCTGACATCTTGGACTAGTCCCTTGACGTACATGTCAGGGACTTCGTTGTAACCGAGCTGGGCCAGGCAGGGACCGCTGTCGGCCTTGATGTCGGTCTCGAGGCGCAGGGCCATCTCCTGGGCGTCGCCGTCGAATTTCGTCGAGGTGACATGGATGTCCGGGTGCTCGGCGTTCCAGCGGTCGACGATATCGGCCACCGGTGTCATGCCGGCGCCATCGGGCAAACGGTGGAGGTAACTGATCTCCACGGTCTCACCTGCCGGAGCTGACCCAGCCCCGCCCGTGCTGTTCTCGTTGCCACCGGGTTGCTCCTGCGAGCCGCATGCGGCCATGCCCACCAACACCAGCGGCATTGCCAGCCAAGGGATTAGTCGAGTCGGTTTCATGATCATCCTTTCTTCTGATTTATTGATCTACCGAAATTGAGTAAGTGGCCTGGCCACCTCGGGCCAAATGGCCATCGCGGTCACCGATCACGAGTTGGTAACCGATGATGGAATCGACGGGGTGCTCACCGCCCAATTGTTTGAGCACGGCACTGCAGGCGGCCGCGCCGACGGCTGAAGAGTCGAATTGGATCGCGGGGATGCGCGGGTTGAGCGCTTCCAAAGCCGGACTGTTGTGGAAGCTCGCCAAGCGGAGCTCGATGGCGGGGTGAATTCGCCCGGCCATCATGGCAGTCTCCAGGGCGACACAGATCGAGTCGTCACCACAAAAGACAATGTCTACTCCGAGTTCTACCAGTTGCTCGGCCGCGGCGACCGTGGACGTTTCATCCAAGGCATTCCAGGCGACGGGTGAATCTGGGGCCGCCGCGGTAAACCCTTCGTCTCGAGCTTGGGAGACCAGGTCGTCTCGACTACCGAGGATCAGCCCAGCTTTGCCGGTCCATCGCTGGAGAATGGCAGTTGTGAACTCCAGACAAGCGGCCTGATGGTCATGGTCGACCCGGGTTATCCCGCTGATTCTCGTCGGCCCGATCAGGACGAACGGCAGGCCAGCCTGTTGCAGGTAAGGGAGGGTCACCTCATCGCCGGGATCACGTGACACGATGACCGCGTCGACCTTTCCTTGCCCGACTACCCGCCGAACGGCGTCTGGTGAGTTGCTGATCGATAAAATGTCGTAGCCAGTGATCATCGCTCGGTCGATGGCGCCGATCATGCCGGAAAGATAAAAGGACAAGTGACGCATCTTGGGGTCGGTCGGCACGGTGTAGGCGATGGTCATCGACTTCCGCGAGCTGAGATTCTGAGCGATGGCGTTGGGTGACAAATCGTGTTCCGCCATGTAATCGAGCACGCGCGCCTTGGTGGCAGCCGCTATCCGGCCCTTGCCGGTGATCGCGCGTGACACCGTGCCCTTGGAGATGCCCAAGGCCAAGGCCACTTCTGCGATCATCGAGCTCACTGCTGCGTGACTCCTCGTCTAGGGCGGTATCGCCTTCCATTGCGTTACCGGTTACGCACAACTATGGCACAGGTCAAACAACCCGGCAACCTGTTTTTCGAGGAACGGTGAGATTGTGGCCGAATCGTTATAAATGAACCAATTCTGCATTGGCGGCTGAGCCACTTCCATCCACGTGACAGCCTTGCTATAGTCGAGGGACGATCTCGCGTGACCGGTCACGCAATCCCTCGACGGCGGCCATGTCAGCCGGCAGCGAGGCCGACAAAGAAGGGGATATCATGACCACTGGCCGCCTGACGCTACCGGTCGAACAAGGTATGGATGAGGTCGTCACCGCTCTCATCGAACGACTTGGGGCCGACGCCGTGCGTAACTCCGATGGCACCGAGTTGCCCGAGATCGTCCACGATCTGGCTGCCCGGATCTATGCCACTTACTTCGTTGGTCGGGGTGACCAGGACTGGGCCTTGAGTCATCCCGATCAGACCACCCGTCTCTACCTGATGTCGTCGCGGACGGCAGCCCTTGATGATCAGCCGCTCGCCCTGCGAGTGATCGACGGTTACTTCGAATTGCAGGTCTGTCCCGATACTGATTGCGACATTGTCCGCTGGTGGCAGGTGATCGACCGGACCAGTGGCCGGACGCTCGATCCTGAAGAATGGCGACTGAGCGGTGCCGATGCCGACGCCATATTGACTATCACCGCTCCCGAAGTGGGGCACGTTTATACCGTCGATTTCCTGGCGCGTCAGCTCTGGGACCCAACTCAGATGTACAACTATTTGACCAACAACTGGGCCGATGATCCGACGCGCTCGCGCGAGCAACCCTTCGATGCCCGTTATCCGGAGACGTGGACTCATATTCAAGAGTCGTTGTCTACCTGGCTCAAGGAAAATCCTGACGTCGACGTGGTTCGTTTCACCACTTTCTTTTATCACTTCACGCTGGTGTTCTCCGATCAGGAGCGCGAAGGTTTTGTTGACTGGTTCGGTTACTCGGCGTCGGTGTCGGTGCCAGCCCTTGAGGACTTCGAGCGGGAGATGGGTTATGCGCCCAAGCCAGAGGACTTCGTCGACCAGGGTTACTACAACTCGAGCTTCCGGGTGCCCAGCCAAGTCTTCCTCGATTGGATCGACTTCCAGCACCGCTTCGTCACCGGACATGTGCGCCAGTTGGTCGATCAAGTTCATGGTGCGGGCAAAGAGGCGATGATGTTCCTCGGTGACAACTGGATCGGCACCGAGCCCTATGGCCCGCTCTTCGCCTCGACCGGTCTCGACGCGGTGGTCGGCTCGGTCGGTTCGGCCGCCACCTGCCGGATGATCGCCGACATCCCCGGGGTGCGATACACCGAGGGACGTTTTCTGCCCTACTTCTTCCCCGACGTCTTCCGTCCAGGTGGCGACCCAGTCGCTGAAGCCAATGAGTCTTGGTTGTCAGCACGCCGGGCCATTGTCCGTTCGCCGCTCGATCGGATTGGTTACGGCGGCTACCTGTCGGTTGCCACCCAGTTCCCCGAATTCATCGACCGCGTCGAACAGATAGTCGACGAGTTCCGGTCAATCCACGAGCAGGGTGGGTCCCAGGCTCCAGCCACGGCCGACTTCGAAGTTGGTGTGCTCAACTGCTGGGGGAGGCTGCGCAGTTGGCAGACCCACATGGTGGCCCATGCTCTGTGGTACCGCGGGGCTTACTCGTATTTGGGTGCCTTGGAGTCGTTGGCCGGATTGCCTTTCAAAGTGCGCTTCCTTAACTTCGACGATATTGCCGGGGGAGTGCCTGACTCGGTCGGTGTACTAGTCAACGCCGGAGGCTTCGGCACCGCCTTCTCAGGAGGGCAGCGGTGGGCTGACCCCACCACCCAGGCGGTGGTCCGCCAGTTTGTGGCTGCTGGTGGTGGGCTGATCGGCATCGGTGATCCCAGCGCTCATCTCAGCCAGGGAGCCTTCTTCCAGCTGTCGGATGTCTTCGGTCTGGACCGGGAGATCGGTTGGTCCCTGTCGAGCGACCGCTATCTGACCCAACCGGTCGACCACCCAATCGCGGCTGATCTCCCGCAGCAATTCGACACCGGTGAATCGACACCAGGCATCGTTCCGCTGGCCGATGATCTGTTGGTGCTGCGGACTGACGCCGCTGGCTCAATCACCCTGGCGGCTCATCCCTATGGCCGAGGCCGCGCCGTCTACATGGCCGGCCTGCCCTGGAGTGTCGATAACAATCGCCTCCTGCATCGCGCTCTCAACTGGGCAGCCACGGGTGGCGCCGAATTGGGCGGCTACTATGCTGTCGACCCACGGGTCGAGGTGGCTCATTATCCGTCAACTGGCAGGGTCTTCGCCTATTCGCTGGTCGATCAACCGGTGGCGACGGTGGTCAATGGCCCGGACTGTGAGTGGCCGATTGAGCTTTCGGCAGCCGGCAGCGTTTGGTTGTCCTGATGGTCCAGCCAGAACTGACACTAGTGGTACTGGCCGCAGGGCTGGGGTCCCGTTTTGGTGGGTTGAAACAGTTGGCGGCGGTCGACGATCATGGGCATTCTTTGATTGACTACAGCCTCTATGATGCTGTTCGCGCCGGCTTCGATCAGGTGGTGATGGTGGTCAATCCGATCTCGGCAAACGAGATCGAATCGACCATCGGTGGTCGGGTCGATGGACGGGTGCGACTGAGTTTCGCCACCCAGGCGCTGACTGACATACCACCTGGTCACACCGTGCCAGCGGGTCGAACAAAGCCCTGGGGTACCGCCCACGCTGTTTGCTGTGCGGCTCCCATGATCGACGGTCCTTTCGCCACCATCAACGCTGACGACTTTTACGGTCGAAGGGCCCTGGCGGCTGCCTCAGACTTCCTGAGACGAACCGGTCCAGCTCGCCACGGACTGGTGTCCTACCGCCTTGACCACACGCTGTCCGACAATGGTTGCGTCTCAAGGGGGATCTGTCGCGCCGACGGCGCCGGCCACTTGGTCGACATCATCGAGCATACGGCCATCGTCTCAACCGCCTCGGGCATCATCGCCCGAGGCGCGACAGGCGAGGGCGACATCCGCCTGGAACCGGCCTCGCCCGTGTCGCTCAATCTGTGGGCTTTCAGCCCGGACGCCCTGTCGGCCTTCAGCGACGGATTTGACCAGTTCCTGCAAGAGGCGGTGCCGGCTGACCCACTCGGCGCCGAGTATTTCCTGCCGGATGTGCCAGGGCGCCTGGTCCGTGATGGCTTGGCCAGTGTCGAACTCCTTCCCACCGATGAGGTTTGGCAAGGCCTGACCTACGCCGCCGATCTTCCCCGCGTTCAAGCCGCCATCGCCGCGCTGCGGCAAGAAGGCCTTTATCCCGAAAGGTTGTGGTCCTGATGACCCCAGGCGAGGCGGCGTCATATTTCGCCATTCCGGAGCTGTCATGTCCTCCGGAGACTTTCCGGGGAGGGCACGTCAACGACTCCTTCCTGCTCACTGCCGCCGGGGGGAGCCGCTTTTTGTTGCAGCGCATCGGCCCGCCAGCCTTCGCCGATCCCGATGCTGTCATGGCCAATATTGTGCTCGTCACCCAGCACCTGGCTGGACTTGGTGACGGACCGCAATTGCACCTGCAACCGACCACAGCCGGCGCCTGGTCACTGGTTGATGGTGACCACCATTGGCGGGTGTACGACTTCATCGAAGATTCGACGAGTCTGGAGGCGCCGGCGGAGTTGGCGGAGCTCACGGCGGTCGGCCGCCTCCAAGGCGCTTTCCTGAAGCAGCTGAGCGACATCGCGGTTGAGGACCTGGCTGTGGTGATTCCCCACTTCCACGATGAGCCGCGCTACATGGAACGTCTAAAGGTCATCATTGAGGAGGACCCCGCCGGTCGTGTCACCGCGGTCCAAGCCGAGATCACACAGGCCCTGTCCTACGAGGAGCTGAGCCACTGCTTCGATGATCCAGAGCTGTTGCCACTTCGGGCCACTCACAACGACACCAAGCTGTCGAACGTCTTGGTTACCGTGGCCGATCACTCACCAATCTGTGTGGTCGACCTCGATACGATCCAGCCTGGTTTGGTGGTCAGCGACTTCGGTGACGCCATCCGATCCGGAGCCGCCACCACGGTTGAGGATTCGTTGGTGAAGCCGAGAATCGACCTGAATCGCTTCCGGGCATACACAGCCGGTTTCCTGGCAGGAGCTGCGGCGATCTTGACACCGGCCGAGGTGTCTCATCTGCGCCAGGGAGCGGCCATGGCCGCTCTGGAGACATCCCTTCGGTTCTTGACTGACCATCTCGCTGGCGACGTCTACTTCCATGTGGATTACCCGGACCACAATCTCGTCCGGGCCCGCAACCAGCTTGCACTCCTCAAAGACATCCTCGCTCACTGGGAAGAGTTGGGAATTACCGTCGACCAGGAGTGGTCACGTCTGTCGAAGTGATTCGCCTGTAGACGATTGGTGCCAAGCCATCGTGATCTGACTGACGTTCAGGAGGCGTTCGGGAAGTGTTGTTGCTCGGTCAGGGGGCATCTGGTCTACTTCTCTGGCGCGCCTTGCCGCGACACCAGCCGAGCGTCACCCAAACGACTAGTCATTGGAATCCAGGATCTAGGTGCTGACGAGGTCCAGACCTCCACTAGTTACACTGGTGACTAGCAGCCGTGCCCGGGGGTGCGCCGATCCCAGCGGCTCAGGCTCCAAACTCACGTTGAGCCGCACGAGGCCTCGCGGTGAGCCTGTGCTTGTGTGCTATGCTGCTATGGCCGAAGACCGTTGGTTCTTGAGCATCGCTTGAGACAATATGCCCCTTGGGGCAGACCCACGCAGGTGACTGAGTTCTGCTTGACCCCAGCTGCCGTTTGCGCTGGGGTCTTTTGTTTGCTCAAAGTCATGGTCATAGGCGTTTAGCAGGAAGGAGACCTCATGGCGAGGCCAGACAAGGAAGCGACTGTCCAGCAACTGAGCGACAAGTTCAGTGGCTCGGCGGCGACTGTCCTTACCGAGTACCGTGGCTTAACGGTCAAGGCGCTCAAGACCCTGCGACGTTCCCTCGGGGACGACGCAACCTTCGCCGTGGCAAAGAACACTCTGACCAAAATCGCTGCTCACAATGCCGGTATCGACGGCCTTGATGATCAGCTGACCGGTCCGACCGCGATCGCCTTTATCACCGGGGATGTCGCCTCGGTGGCCAAGGGCATCAAGAACTTTGCGCGCGAAAATCCTGCACTGGTGATCAAGGGTGGCTTCATGGACGGCAAGGTCCTTGATGCCGACACGGTCAAGAAATTGGCTGATTTGGAGTCCCGCGAGGTGTTGCTCGCCAAGATGGCTGGTGCGATGAACGCCAACCTGTCGAAGGCGGTTTACCTCTTCGCTGCGCCGCTGTCTGCGGCCGCTCGTGCTATGGGAGCTCTTCAAGAAGCCGCTTCGGCCAATCCGGCACTCATCGCCGGTGGTGCCAGTGCGCCCGCCGAGACATCGGCACCCGAGGCTGACGCCTCAACCCCAGCAGCAGACGCTGCCGATAACACAACGGCAGAAGTTGCCGCAGAATAGGAAGGAAGGCCAATTATGGCGAAGTTGAGCAACGAGGAACTCCTCGACGCGTTCAAGGAAATGACGCTGATTGAACTGTCCGAGTTCGTCAAGCTGTTCGAAGACACCTTTGGCGTGACCGCGGCCGCCCCGGTGGCTGTGGCGGCTGCTCCCGGCGCGGCCGGTGGTGCTGCGGCCGAAGAGGTCGAAGAGAAGACTGATTTCGACGTCATTCTCGAATCGGGCGGCGACAAGAAGATTCAGGTGATCAAGGAGGTGCGGGCTCTGACCAGCCTCGGCCTGAAAGAAGCCAAGGATCTGGTGGAAGCCGCTCCGAAGCCGATCTTGGAGAAGGTCAACAAGGAGACGGCCAACAAGGCCAAGGAGCAGCTTGAGGCTGCTGGCGCCACTGTCACCGTTAAGTGATCTGATTGGAGGCCGGCCAGCCCGCCAGTGGGTGCGGCTGGCCGGCCTCCGTCGCTTTAGTCAAGGAATTTGGAGAAACGGCCGCAGTCCGTCGGTATTTGCTGCGCTGCTTGTGCCAGACTGAACAGAGTTGCTCGGTCATTGTCAGACTGTTTGCCCAGGGCTTGATAATCGCCATGGGAATGTCTATAGTTGTACTTTGCCTCAGCGTGTCTTGTCGTGCGTTCGTTTGAATGCCGATATGTGCACACATTCACCTGGCGAGTTCTGGAAGGACCTCATCTTGGCCGCCCTGCGTAGCGCAAAGAGCAATCACATCATTTCCGGTACTGATCGAATCACCTTCGCGAAGATCCATGAGCCTTTGGAAGTGCCCAACTTGCTGGATCTGCAGAAAGAATCATTCGAGTGGCTGGTCGGATCGGAAAAGTGGCAAGCCCAGGTGGCTGAGTCACTCGGACAAGGACGCACCGACATCAACCCAAAGTCGGGTTTGGATGAGGTCTTTGAAGAGATATCACCGATTGAGGACTTCGGCGGTCAGATGTCGCTGTCCTTCCGCGAACCGCGCTTCGAGTACGCCAAGTACACCATTTCGGAGTGCCTGGAGCGGGATGCCACTTACTCAGCGCCGCTCTATGTCAAGGCCGAGTTCATGAACAATGAGACTGGCGAATTGAAGGAGCAGACGGTTTTCATGGGGGAGTTCCCCTTGATGACGCCAGAGGCCACCTTCATCATCAACGGCACCCAGCGGGTTGTCGTGTCTCAGCTGGTCCGCTCGCCGGGTGTTTACTTCGAAATGTCGGCGGATAAAACCTCCGACAAGGACATCTTCACCGCCAAGGTCATTCCGTCACGCGGGGCGTGGCTGGAGTTCGAGATCGACAAGCGTGACACAGTCGGGGTGCGATTGGATCGCAAGCGCAAGCAATCGGTGACCGTCTTCCTCAAAGCCTTGGGTTGGACTGAGGATGAGATTTTGGAGCAATTCTCGGAGTTTGAGTCGATGCGACTGACCCTGGAGAAGGACCACGTCCACACCGAGGATGAGGCGCTGCTCGACATTTACCGCAAACTGCGCCCAGGTGAACCACCGGCTCGTGAAGCCGCCAAGCAGCTGATCGATGGCTACTACTTCAACTCCAAGCGCTATGACTTGGCCAAGGTTGGCCGTTACAAGATCAACAAGAAGCTTGGCTTGGCCCTGCCGACCGATCAACAGGTTTTGACCAAGGAAGACATCGCTGCCGCTCTGCGCTACCTCTGCGCCATGCACGAGGGCATGACCGAGATCGATGGATTGCCGGTCGAAACCGATGACATCGACCACTTCGGCAACCGCCGGGTGCGCACTCCTGGTGAGCTGATCCAGAACCAGTTGCGCACTGGCTTGTCGCGGATGGAACGAGTGGTGCGCGATCGCATGACCACTCAGGATATCGAAGCGATCACACCGCAAACCCTGATCAACATTCGACCAGTGGTGGCCGCCTTGCGCGAGTTCTTCGGCACCAGTCAGGCCTCACAGTTCATGGATCAAACCAACCCCGTTTCGGTGATGACCCACAAGCGTCGGCTGTCGGCATTGGGTCCTGGCGGCCTCAGTCGTGACCGTGCCGGCATGGAAGTGCGCGACGTTCACCCGTCGCACTATGGCCGCATGTGCCCGATTGAGACCCCTGAAGGACCGAACATCGGTCTGATTGGCTCGTTGGCGTCTTTTGCCCGAGTCAATGCCTTTGGTTTCATTGAGACGCCGTATCGGCGCTGTGAGAACGGCCATGTCACCGATCAGGTCGATTATTTGACTGCCGATGTCGAGGACCGTTATATCATCGCCCAGGCCAATGCTCGAGTCGATGAGAATGGTCGCTTCACCGAAGATCGGGTGTTGGTCCGTATCAAGGACGATGTCGACCAGGTGGAGCCAGGCGAGGTCCAGTATATGGACGTCTCGCCGCGTCAAATGGTGTCAGTGGCGACTGCTTTGATTCCCTTCTTGGAGCATGACGACGCTTCGCGGGCCTTGATGGGCGCGAACATGCAGCGGCAGGCAGTGCCACTGTTGCGCAACGAGGCTCCGTTGGTCGGCACTGGCATGGAATACCGCGGTGCTGTCGATGGTGGTGAAGTCACCTTGGCCGATAAGCCGGGTGCGGTCACCTCGGTATCGGCGGACATCGTCGAAGTGGCCAATGATGATGGCACCTATTCCGCTTACAAGCTGAAGAAGTTCACTCGCTCCAATCAGGCCACCTGCATCAACCAGCGCCCGCTGGTCACCGAGGGTGAGCATGTCGAGTTGGGAACGCCACTGGCTGACGGCGCTTGCACTGATCAGGGTGAGATGGCACTGGGCCGCAATCTGCTGGTGGCCTTCATGCCTTGGGAGGGCCTCAACTACGAGGATGCCATCATCTTGTCGGAGCGGATGGTCCAAGAGGACATCCTCACCAGCATCCACATCGAGGAGCACGAGGTTGACGCCCGTGACACCAAGCTGGGTCCGGAGGAAATCACCCGCGACATTCCGAACGCTTCCGATGAGGCCCTGGCTAATCTCGATGAGCGAGGCATCATCCGGATCGGTGCTGAGGTGTCGACTGGCGATATCCTCGTCGGCAAGGTGACCCCCAAGGGCGAAACGGAGCTGACGCCGGAAGAGCGCCTGCTGCGTGCTATCTTCGGTGAGAAGGCGCGCGAGGTTCGAGACACCTCGATGAAGGTGCCTCACGGTGAGACCGGCACAGTCATCGGTGTTCGTCTGTTCAGCATTGACGAGGACGATGATTTAGCGCCCGGTGTCAATCAGATGGTCCGCGTCTATGTGGCCCAGAAGCGGAAGATCTCCGTTGGCGACAAGATGGCAGGCCGCCACGGCAACAAGGGCGTCATCTCGAAGATCCTGCCTCAGGAAGACATGCCGTTCCTGGCTGACGGCACCCCAGTCGACATCATCCTTAACCCGATGGGTGTCCCTTCGCGGATGAATGTTGGTCAGGTGCTGGAAAACCATCTCGGCTGGGTGGCCAAGTCAGGCTGGGATATCACCGGTGTCGACGAGTCCTGGGCCCGTTACCTGCATCGAGCCGGTTTGGATCAGGTTCCTGGTGATCAGCATGTGGCCACGCCAGTCTTCGACGGCGCCCACGAGGAAGAGATCACCGGTTTGCTGAGCCACACACTGCCCAATCGTGATGGAGTCCGCCTGGTCAACGGCCAGGGCAAGGCTCAATTGTTCGACGGTCGCAGCGGTGAACCATATCCCGATCCCATCGGCGTCGGTTACATGTACATGCTGAAACTGCACCACTTGGTTGATGACAAGATTCACGCTCGCTCGACCGGTCCGGTGTCGATGATCACCCAGCAGCCGCTCGGGGGCAAGGCTCAATTCGGCGGTCAGCGCTTCGGTGAAATGGAAGTTTGGGCCCTGGAGGCCTATGGCGCCGCTTGGGCATTGCAAGAGCTGTTGACCATCAAGTCCGATGATGTCACAGGCCGTGTCAAGGTCTATGAGGCGATCGTCAAGGGTGAGAACATCCCAGAGCCGGGCATCCCGGAGTCCTTCAAGGTGTTGATCAAGGAGATGCAGTCGCTGTGCCTGAATGTCGAGGTGATCTCCTCCGATGGTCAGGTGGTCGATCTGAAGGACACTGAGGATGACTTCCGTGTGTCGGAAGACTTCGGAATCGATTTGTCCAGCCGACCTGGCCGCGACAACTTCGGCATCGACGACGTCTAGTCGTAACCTCCCCATCCAAGTCAATAATCGAGTCTTTCAAGAGAGTGGTTCACAGTGCTAGACACTAACTTTTACGACAAACTAGGCATTGGGCTGGCGACTGCCGAGCAGATCCGTGGTTGGAGCCACGGCGAAGTCAAGAAGCCCGAGACGATCAATTACCGTACCCTCAAGCCGGAGCGTGACGGTCTGTTCTGCGAAAAGATCTTTGGTCCCACCAAGGACTGGGAGTGCTTCTGCGGGAAATACAAGCGTGTTCGCTTCAAGGGCATCGTCTGTGAGCGCTGTGGTGTGGAGGTCACTCGCGCCAAGGTGCGTCGTGAGCGCATGGGCCACATCGAGCTGGCCACTCCGGTGACGCACATTTGGTACTTCAAAGGTGTGCCATCACGCTTGGGGTACTTGCTGGACATTGCGCCCAAGGATCTGGAGAAAGTCATTTACTTTGCCGCTTACATGATCACTTCGGTTGACGAAGAGGCCCGTCATCGCGACCTGCCGACCTTGGCCGCCCGGGTGGAGACTGAGAAGAAGCAGATCGAAAACAAGCGTGATGCTGACATCAACGCTCGTCTGTCTCGTCTTGAGCAAGACATGGCAGAGAAAGAAGCCGCTGGCGCCAAGGCCGATGAGAAGAAGCGTCTGCGCGACAACGGTGAGAAGGAAGTCAAGGGTCTGCGCGACCGCGCGGAGCGAGACCTCAACCGCTTGCAAGCTGTCTGGGATCGTTTCACATCCCTCAAGGTCCAAGACCTCGAAGGTGATGAGATCCTCTATCGGGCGATGAATGACCGCTTCGGTCGCTATTTCAAGGGTCACATGGGCGCCGAGGCGATCCGCGAGCGGCTCAAGGACTTCGATCTGGAAAAGGAGTCGGAAAACCTGCGCGAGATCATCACCACCGGCAAGGGTCAGCGCAAGACGCGGGCCTTGAAGCGCTTGAAAGTGGTGTCAGCCTTCCTGGCAACCGGCAATTCACCTTTGGGCATGATTTTGGAGGCTGTGCCGGTGATCCCTCCGGACCTGCGGCCGATGGTACAGCTCGATGGTGGCCGATTCGCCACTTCCGATCTCAACGATCTCTACCGGCGGGTGATCAACCGTAACAATCGTCTGCGCCGGCTCCAAGATCTTGGGGCTCCGGAGATCATCGTCAACAATGAGAAGCGGATGCTCCAAGAGGCCGTTGATTCATTGTTTGACAATGGCCGTCGTGGCCGCCCAGTGACTGGCCCCGGCAACCGCGCCCTCAAATCGATTTCCGACATGCTGAAGGGCAAGCAGGGGCGTTTCCGTCAGAATCTGCTGGGCAAGCGCGTTGATTATTCTGGGCGTTCGGTGATTGTCGTTGGCCCACAGTTGAAGCTGCATCAATGCGGTGTGCCCAAGACCATGGCTCTGGAGTTGTTCAAGCCCTTCGTCATGAAGCGGCTGGATGATTTGAATCACGCCCAGAATGTCAAGGCGGCCAAGCGTCTGGTTGAGCGCCAACGACCGGTGGTCTGGGAGGTCCTCGAAGAGGTCATCGCTGAGCACCCTGTGCTGCTCAACCGTGCTCCAACTCTGCACCGGTTGGGTATCCAGGCTTTTGAACCGCAATTGATTGAGGGCAAGGCCATTCAATTGCACCCGCTGGTGTGCACAGCCTTCAACGCTGACTTCGACGGTGACCAGATGGCCATTCATCTGCCACTGTCGACTGAGGCCCAGGCTGAGGCGCGCATTTTGATGCTTTCGACCAACAACATCCTCAAACCGGCCGACGGTCGCCCTGTGACCATGCCGGCTCAGGACATGGTCATCGGCCATTACTTCTTGACGCTGGATCGCCCGGGTGTGATCGGTGAAGGGCGCGTCTTTGCATCTCTGGCCGAGGCGCAAATGGCTTTCGACCACCGCGAGATCCTGATGGGTTCGAAGGTGCGTATTCGTCTGACAGGTTTCCAACCGCCTGAGGGTGCGACGGTGCGGGCCGATGGTTCGTTCATATTGGAGACAACCCTGGGCCGGGCCTTGTTCAATCAGGCCCTGCCGGATGATTACCCCTTCGTCAACGAGGTTGTCGGCAAGCGTCAGTCAGGGCGGATCGTCAATGATCTGGCTGAGCGCTATTCCAAGAACATCGTGGCTGAGACCCTGGATAATCTCAAGGACATCGGTTTCAAATGGGCCACTCGCTCCGGTGTGACCGTGTCGATCGCTGACATGCAGACACCAGCCTCGAAGCCGGCGATCCTCGAGGGCTATGAGGCCAAGGCGGCCAAGATCGACAAGCTCTATGACCGCGGTGCGGTGACTGAGGATGAGCGGCGCCAGGAATTGATCCAGATCTGGACTGATGCCACCGCCGAGTTGACCGTGGCTATGGAGAAGAACTTCTCCAAGGAGAATCCGATCTACATGATGGTGCACTCTGGAGCCCGCGGCAACATGACCCAGATGCGCCAGATTGCCGCCATGCGTGGCCTGGTGGCCAACCCGAAGGGCGAGATCATTGCCCGGCCGATCAAGTCGAACTTCCAAGAGGGCTTGTCAGTGCTGGAATACTTCATCTCCACCCACGGCGGTCGCAAGGGCCAGGCTGACACCGCTCTTCGGACAGCCGAATCAGGTTACTTGACGAGGCGTCTGGTTGATGTTTCTCAGGATGTCATCATCCGTGAAGAGGATTGTGGCACCGAGCGAGGCATCGTCAAGACGGTGGCCGTGATGAAGAATGATCAGTTGGTGGCGGTGGCCAATGCGGAAACGGCTGTCTACGGTCGGGTCACGGCGGTCGACGTGGTCGATGCCAACGGTGAAATCATCGTTGCTGCCGGCACGGACATGGGGGACGAGCAGATGGCTCGGCTGGTGGCCGCTGGCATTTCCGAAGTCAAGGTCCGTTCGGTGCTGACCTGTGATGCTGCCACGGGTACCTGCTCGATGTGCTACGGACGATCCTTGGCGACTGGCAAGCTGGTCGATGTTGGTGAAGCTGTGGGTATCATCGCCGCTCAGTCGATTGGTGAGCCGGGAACCCAGCTGACGATGCGAACCTTCCACACTGGTGGTGTTGCTGGTAATGACATCACTCAGGGTTTGCCTCGTGTCACTGAGCTGTTTGAGGCGCGCACTCCCAAGGGCAAGGCGCCGATCACGGCGGCGGCTGGCGTGGTGCACTTCGATGACTCAGAGCGGACTCGCAAGATCGTCGTGGTTCGTGACGACGGCGAGGAGGATCTGCTTTATCCGGTTGAACGTCGTGTCCGCCTCGAGTGGGAAGATCAGTTCGGCCAGGTGCATCGGACAGTCGATGGCATGCACGTCGAAGCCGGTCAGCAATTGACGGCTGGCACCATCGACCCGCATGACGTTTTGCGGGTTCGCGGTGTCCGGGCCTGCCAAGAGCACCTAGTCGACGAAGTGCAACAGGTTTATCGCACTCAGGGTGCACCGATCCATGACAAGCACATCGAAATCATCATTCGGCAGATGTTGCGGCGCATCACCGTGATTGAAGCTGGTGACACCAACTTCTTGCCTGGAGAACTGATTGACCGGGCCCACTTCGAGGCGGAGAACCGACGGGTGTTGTCTGAGAGTGGCGCCCCGGCTCAGGGACGTCCGGTGTTGATGGGCATCACCAAAGCTTCGTTGGCGACTGAGTCCTGGCTGTCGGCGGCCTCTTTCCAGGAGACCACCAAGGTCCTGACAGATGCTGCCATCCAAGGCAAGTCAGACACCTTGGTTGGCCTGAAGGAGAACGTGATTCTGGGCAAGCTGATCCCAGCTGGCACTGGCCTGGAGCGCTATCGCAACATCCGGGTTGAGCCCACAGCGGAGGCCAAGGCCAAGGCTTATTCAATGTCGTTTGACTCTTATGCCTACGACGCTGGATTTGGTGGAGGATCAGTCATGCCGTTGGATGACTACGAAATCTAAGTCGCTATGTTAGGCGAGTGAAGGGCCGGACCACCGCGGTGGTCCGGCCCTTCACTATTGATTGGAGGCTGACTACGTTGTTCCGGACCAGCCGCGACCTTCAGTCGCAGGCCGTTATGTTGGGTCGATTTGGCAGGTCTGGTCGGCGAGTGTCGCGCACCGGTGGTTGTTTGCTTGTAAGGGTGAGGCCGGGTGTGGCGGATTGCAAGGCGGCGGAGTCAGACAGGCCGTCCGCCCGTTAACCATCGGCAAAACAGCGAGGCGCCGCATTCGAACTGAGCGCAGTAACGAATTCCCGGTGGGCGACACTTGACGCCTTGGTTGGCCCGGATTGGCCATGAGGCAGTGGCCCGTGCCCTTAAGAAGTCTTCTTGTCACCCAGACCGGTAATGATGGCGGTGATCAGGATGATGCCCAACCAAACACCGCCAAGTGCGACCAGGTTGGAGTCGGTAAAAACAAGGACTATGGCGGTCAATGGCACAGACAGGGCCAACACAACAGCTAGCATGGCGATGCGCTGGCCGGGCGAGAAGGCGGCTGTGGCGCGGTGGTACGGCAGGGGAGCTGGTGTTGCCGGCTGCGTGACCAGTGGTGCCTGCAAACTCGATATGTTGGCCGTCGAATACAACGGTGAAGCTGGGCGAGAAGGCGGAGTGCCGGTTGCCGCGGGGGCGCCGTAATACCCCGGCTCGGTAGCTGTCAACGGCCAAGCGGCTTCAGCGTCATGTGTCATGGCCTCAGCATAGTTGAGGCTCCGCCCAAACCATTCGATTTGGGCGGAGCCTCAGGGCCAATTGAGGGCTGAGTCAGGGGACCGTGCTGATGAAACAAATCAAACAGTCCGTCTGACGCGCAGTCAGCGACGCAGATAGGACAAGATGCGCAAGATATTCACGTAAAGCCAGACCATGGTGACGGTCAGACCGTAGGCAGCCCGCCACGACTCGCTAGCTGGTGCCCGATTGATGATGCCCTGCTCAACATATTGGAAGTCATCGACCAGGCTCAGGACCGCCAGGACAACTCCGACACCGGCCGCCGCCCAAGCCAGCCAACTGACTGGCTGGCCAGGTCCGGGGAACATGCCCAGATTGATGCCAAAGAAATAGAGGATCAGATTGACGATGGCGACAACGCCATAACCAATCATCGACATCATCACCACCTTGCGGATGCGGTTGGAGATGCGAAACTTGCCATAACGGAAGGCCACCAGGGTCAAGCCGGCGGCAATGAAAGTGGCGATTACTGCCTGGAACACGATGCCGGGATATGCCATCTCAAAGATCATCGAGAAAGCTCCGAGGAAGACGCCCTCGAGAACGGCGAAACCTATGGCGATGCCGGGCCCCACTTTGCGGCGGGCCGCTGCAACGAAGGGGAAGATGATGGTAGCCAATCCGCAGACGATGCCGATCATGTAAAGACCCGACAGTAAATTGAGTGACTGCGCGACCCAAGCTGCCAGTAAGGCAACGACGGCGGTCAGACCGAGGGTCACACCGGTCTTGGTGAGCACATCATCCAGGGTCATAATGCTTTGTCGCCCCGTGTTGGTCTGGGCTGGCCAAATTGGCTCGCTGAGCGGTGCAGTTGGTCCCGCCGGTGCGCCGGTCGGTTGGGAGGACCAGGATCCTGGCGGTGTGGCCCAGGACGTCGGGTCTGGGGCTGGTGTGGCGTATTGTGTCCCCGGCTGGCCGGAATACTGTTGCGGGGTGAAGTAAGACGGCCCCGATTCGTTGAAGGCTCGCGAGCGGGCGAGAACTGGGTTGGTCACTGTGGCTCCTATTCGTGTAACCGTGACTGATATTTTAGGGCATCGCCATCGCTTCGGCTGCGAAGTTGGCTTTGCGACAGTCGAACCAGGGCTGGCTCAGGGTGACACTGAAGCGTCGACTTGGCCTGAGATACTGGGCGAACACGCCTTGTGAATTGCACCGTGAAAGTCAAGACCACTCAGCGGTCCGTGATCCTCCCGTCGGTGGTCAAGCCGACGGTCTGCCCGTCGATGGTCACCTCGATAATCGGACGCGCTGATGGGCTGCTTTGAGGCAGATAGACACGTAAGGCGTAGCCATCAGCCAAAGGTTTGCCGAGCAGGTTTGTGGCTTGGAGCAGTCGCTGCTTCAAGATGGTGGCGTTGATCGCACTGCCGGGAAAAGCCCGGTACTCTCGACTGATGGCTGCCAACTGTCGGCGAGCCGGCAACTCGATGGAACGAGTGGTCCGCCAACACTGCTGATCGTCGATCGGTTGATCGAGTTGAATGGTGCCTTTGGCATCGATCGTCAGCTGGTCGATTGCAGTGACGCTGACCAGCAAGGAAGTGATCACTGGTCCGAGGCTGGCTAAGTCCGCTGGGTCGTAGCTGGGAACGGCTGTGGCATCAGTGGCAAAGAAGACCGGGCGAGTCTCTGGATTGGTGGTCACTGCCATATAGATGCGACCGTTGTTGAAATCGACCACTTGCAGACGCTGGTTCTTGTCTGAGTCGACCTGATCCGCCGCTTGACGAAATAGGTCGGCGATATCACTGAGATTGATCCGACGCGCGTCGAAGATGGCTTGCCCAACGTAGGTTGTGTCAGATTCGACGGCCCTGATGGCGCCATTGCGCCAGGCATAGGTCGCCGTGTTGGAGCCGGTCACAGTCGACAGCACAATCTCTTGTCGGCTGATTTCGAGATTGACGACTCGCAGGTTGCCGGCGACTTCGAGGATTTGTTCGATCAGGGGTTGAGCCACTCCGGGCACAGTCAAATCGATGCCTGGGTCAGTGCTGTCTGGTTGTCGAGTCGCTGTGCTGGTGCAGGCGGACACCATCGCCATGACAAGCGCCAACGTCAACCAGCGAAGCACTCGCCGGGTTAACAATGGCCGCATGCATGTGATTCTAGTGCAGGATCACGCAGGGAAGCTGGAGACTTTTGTCCTCTCGGTGCAGTGGTGAGACGCTTGGCGAACATCGCCTCAAAATGTGGCGCCGAAGCTCAATTTGCGGGTATCGTCATCATCGTCGGGTGAGGGCGCACGACAGATTCCAGGGATCCGCCTGGACCGCTTGAGAGAGGTCGAATGATGACGGAGCAGACAATCGATGAACAAACCTCAGTGACCACCGTGGTATCACGAGTGGTCGATTATCCGGTGAAAAAGGTCTGGGGTGTGCTGTTGACCACGGATGGGCAAGCTGCCTTGCTTGGTGACGGTGCCATTCTGGGCGACAAGGGCGACACTTGGCGCGCCAATGATGGGACCTGGGGTGTGACTCGTTCTTATCATCCCTTTGAACAGATTCGCTTTTCATGGCACAAGGATGAGAGTGCCCCTAAGACATGGGTCGACCTCACCTTGAGCGAACTCAGTCCCACTCAGACCAAGATTCAGATCAGCCATGATCATGCTGGTGTCGATTTTGATGTAGCCAAACTCACCGCTCATTGGAAGGCCGCCCTGTCGCGCATCGATCACGATGCTCTATGACTACTGCGCACCCCAGCAATCCAGGCGCCGTTGACTGGCGATCAGGGGTGCATGGGCAGGGCTCGAGGTCGAGTGGATCGGTTGGCGTGAGTGGCTCCAGCCGATCCCAGGCCAGCACCGAGCCTTTGTTGGATCAGCTCTTCCATGCAATCGCTCAGGTGGTCAAAGGCCAGGAAACAGCCACCCAGTTGCTGGTGGCAGCCCTGTTGGCTCAAGGGCATGTCCTGATTGAAGACATTCCCGGGGTTGGCAAGACGACTTTGGCGAGGGCTTTGGCAAGGAGTGTCGACTTGGCCACCGCACGGGTGCAGTTCACCCCGGATCTGATGGCGTCCGATTTGGTTGGAGTCAGCGTCTACCGGCCCAATAGTGGCCAGTTCGAGTTTTCTCCAGGTCCGATCTTCGCCAACGTGGTCGTTGCCGATGAGATCAATCGCGCCTCGCCTAAGACCCAGTCGGCCTTGCTGGAGGCGATGGAAGAAGGCACAGTCACGGTGGATGGGCATACCTATGATCTGCCTACCCCCTTCATTGTCCTGGCGACTCAAAATCCTTTTGAAATGGAAGGCACGTACGCCTTGCCCGAAGCCCAGCGTGACCGGTTCATGGTCCGTTTGGCCCTTGGGTATCCAGCATTTCAAGACGAAGTCGCCATGCTCGACGCCAGCGAGTTTGCCGACCCGATCGACCACCTGCAACCGGTTTTACCAACGACCCAACTGCGCCACCTGATCACGGCGGCTCGGGTGATCTACGCCGCGCCGGCTGTCAAGACCTACCTGGTCGACCTGGTGGTAGCCAGTAGGCAAATGCCGGGCGTTCGCTTGGGCATATCGCCGCGTGGCGGCATCCAATTACTACGTATGGCTAAGGCCTGGGCCTTGCTCAAGGGCCGCGACCACCTGTTACCGGATGATGTTCAAGCCATGGTCGTGCCGGTGTGGGGTCATCGGTTGGTGCTGGCACGCGGTGATGACCGCGACGAAGCCGAGTCCATCCTGCGACAGCTGATCGCTCAGGTACCGGTGCGTTAGCATGACCGGTGGTATCCGGCCATTGCGGGGTGTCTGGGTGCTTGGGCCGTTGGCACTGTTGATGACGGTGGCAGCCGGGCTTTGGGGCAGTGTGCCACTGCTTGTGGCTGGCACCCTGCTATTGACGGCGGTGTTGGGCGACGGCGCCTTGTTGTGGTGGCGTTGTCGGCGGGCGCAAGTTCCACCAGTGCTTCGCCAAATTGAGCCCAACCCGGGTCAGCCCGGGCAGGCGGTGACGGTGCAACTACGCTTTGTCGACGAGCAGAGATCTGGCACATCATGGATGACAGGCGACCTCAGTGAGCAGATGCCACCAGCCTTGAGTCGGCGGGCCAACTTGTTGGCGACCAGTCCAGCGGCAGCTGCAGGCCGATCATCCCTCAGTTACCAAGTGTGGCCGCCACACCGCGGTGATTGGCCACTCGGTCCAGTGACCGCACCCGTGGTGAGCGCCTTGGGTCTATGGTGGGCGACGCTGGTCGGTCACAGTGTCGATCAGCTGAGAGTCTGGCCTGCATTGCGGCAATTGTCTCTTCCCGGCCGCGGCGTTTCGCCAGCGCGGAGCGGGGCATTGGCTCTAGTAGAGCAGCGTGCCGACAATGCTCTGCTGCGCCCCTACGTCCCCGGCGATGATCTGCGCCGGATTCACTGGCGGTCCTCAGCCCGATTGGGCCAGTGGATGACCAGGGCCGAGGAAGGATCGTCCGCCAGGCGGGCCTGGATCGGCCTGCGGGTTGAAAGCAACAGCGACCTGGTGGCCCGAGAGGCGGCGGTGTCATTGGCGGCCACGTTGCTGGTTTCATGGTCAGATCAAGGCTATGTTCCGAGTTTGAGTGTGGGCGGCCAATTGTTGACTGATGACTATGAAGCGTTGCTGGGCCACTTGGCGACCATCAGTTCGCAGGAACTGGCTCGCCCACTGGTGACGGGGCGTGCGGCCGATTTGTCGGGATTAGTGCTGGCTGGGCGCCCCGATTGGTCGGTCATGGCGGCCGACCCTGTGACCAGGGGCAGTGGCGGCGCTGGGGGGTCTAGCCGTGTGGCGGTGCTAGTGAATGACTCGGACAGCACGGCCACCGCCGGCTTGAGCGCCGCCTGGCCGCTGTTGACGGTTGATCCAGCCTGGTCTCTCGAGCGAATGGGTCAATCATTGGAACTCTTTTGGCACAGGCAAGTGCTGGGGAGGCAATAATGACCAATTGGCAGGTGTCTTGGTGGGGTTTGGTGGCGGTTTGGGCCACGACTTTCGGTCTGTCGAATCTTTTGGTGCTCGGCCCGTGGCTGGTCATGCCACTGGGATTGACTGCGACCATGATGGCGGCAGTTTTGCTGGTCGACCGATTGCCCGGGGGAAGACGTGGCCGGCTGTCCCTGGCTGGCCTGGCTGCAGTTGTGGTGTGGGCTGGCTGGCTGTTGGTCTGTTGCGGACATAGGACCGCCGGTTCAGGCCAGTCGTTGGCGACTCCTTGGGAACGAGTGGTCAGCAATGTCGCGGCCAGTTGGGAGGCGTTGCCCAAGTATCACCGTCCGGTCCGGCAAGTTGATCTGTTTTTGCCACTGGTGCTGCTGGCGATTGGGGCGATCACGCTGCTGGTGGCTGTCTTGCTGGCACGGGCGCCCAGTTGGTCTGGACTACCGTTGCTGATCGGTTGGCTTTGCTTGTTGACGGCGGATCCGTCCGGCGCGCCGCTGCCACTGCTGATTGCCGTTATGGCTTATCTGTTGGTGTTAGGCGCTAGGCGTCGCAGCAGTCTGGGGCTCTTCGGTGGGCACACCACAGCGGTGGGAATGGTCATTGCCCTGGCTTTGGCGCTGGCTCTGGTGCTGGGGTTGGCCGGGCCTCGATTACCGGGGTGGGGCCGACTGGCTAGTGAGTCGTCGATCTGGGATGGGGGATTGTCCAGATCAGTT
>JAITVZ010000163.1 GCA_031285505.1 Propionibacteriaceae bacterium | reverse complement strand
CTTGCCGGGCAAGCGTGGCAGCATCACCAGCTGGCATGTCCAAGGTCAACGCCAGGTTGCCCGACCATAACCCCGGCGATCGTCCCTTCGACACGATCAGCGACCACACCAGTGACGGGTAGCTCCCCCGGTCATTCGCGTTACGCTCAGCCAACACCTGCCATTGGGGCAACCCAGCGGTCAACCGGTCATGCACCCAGGTTGGCGCGTCAAACCACACCCCTAGATCCTTCATGCCCATCAGTGATGCCCCGCTGCCGCGTCACGCATAATGTGCAAACCAGGCACCCACCCAGAATGGAAAACCTCGTCATCGTGACCCGTTTCAATCGACAACGCCGCCTTGTGTGTCATCACCGCGTCCGCATCGAACGGATTCGGGTACTCCACACTGATACACCCCGGCAACGAACCATGGCCCCTCGCCAAACCCCGAGCTGTCGCCGCGATCTCCTCAGCCTTACCAATCACCGAGCGGCGCACCCCCGGCAAGCCCGCAATCAATTTGTTGATGGCACTGTTCGACGGCATGACTCCTCCTGTACGTTTGATGTACGCTGGCGCTGTGGTTGTTATGTCAATGACTGAAGCTCGCGCAAAACTGTTCGATGTTGCCGAGCAGTTTTCAACCGGGCAGCCCATAACAATCACGCATCAATGATCTTTGGATTGCCGCCACAGCCCTCGCGTTCAATGTCCCGGTGGTGACTCAAGACAGTGGTTTCGTGCGCCTACAAAGCATTGGTGGGCCACCAGTTGTTTTACTCTAACTATCGGTAAGCCCACCAGCGGGGGCTGGCACTTGCCGGAATTGGACGGCACCATAAAGCCCATTCCCTGTTACATGTAACATGTGGGTATGACTGTCATTGAGAGAGTTGGTCGTCACCGGTCCAGGCTGCGTGAGCAAGGTTTCCGACCGATACAAGTTTGGGTACCCGATACCAGCAGCGCGGAGTTCCAAGAGGAGGCTCGGCGCCAGTCACGTTTGGCCGCGCTGCACGACCGGACCACCGACGATCAGGACTTCATCGATGCGATCAGCGCCCCTTGGGATGACTGATGACCCGAGGTGAGATATGGACCGCATCCGGGGGCGTGTATGCGGGTAAACCACGACCAGTGATCGTCTTGCAGTCGGACATTTTTTCTGACACCGATTCGGTGACGGTTCTCCCTTTGACCACCACCGACTCCGGCGCCCCGATGCTGCGAGAGCCCATCACGCCTAACAAGGACAACGGCCTGACGCAACAATCATGGGTCATGGTTGATAAAGTCACGACAATTCATCGCCAGCGCCTCGGGCAACCTGTCGGTCACACGAACCCGGAAGTGATGCGCTGCGTCAGACAGAAACTAATGGTCTTCCTCGGGCTTGACCGCTAGGCGTACTGGTCACCAGTGGGAGCTGGAACTTGCCGGAATTGGACGAGCGCCGCGCCGGTCAACACCATGGATAGGGCCGACCGGTCGGACATGACCGGCCCGTATTGCTCCCACCAGGTGTCGTCATCAGACAAGTGAATCAGGTCATGGATCTGGCCGGACCAGTCGAACCCACCAACCGGCATCAGGTTCGCAGCCAGTTTCACCTGGAGGACTTGCTCCGCGGAACTCATGAACCGCCACACCCCAGCAAACGCAACGCGTTCGATGACCCGGTAGTCGTTGCCGTAAGCGGTCGAAACCGCTTCCCGCCGGTAGAGAGTGCCTTGCTTGTTGCACAGCGACACGGCCAGCTGGGTGCCAGTGCCTTGCCATTCCCGCACCACAGCGACCATCCACAACTGCCCGCGCAGCCAGACACCTTGGGTGAGTTTGAACGGTGATGGGCTGCTTGTCAGGTACACGTCGGCGGTGATCCCATCAACTGCTGGGTTGACCAACACCCGGTGTTCGGTGGTCTCACCGTCGCCGTGGCAGAACTCCGCCTCAGCCCACACGCTGACCACCACCTTGATTGTTATACTTGTATGTCATGAGTCAGATGATTGCTGTCCGTCTACCTGATGAACTATCCGACCGGTTGACGGCCTTGGCCACGCAAACCAGACGCTCGAAGGCGACCTATGTTCGTGAAGCGCTGGAAGCCGAGCTTGATCGCATCGAGTACGAGGAAGGCATTCTGCGAGCTGCCTCGGATTACCGGGCTGGGCGAGCAGAAACCATCTCCGAGAACGAGGTGATCAAGCGTCTTGGCCTGGAGGATTGAGTACGGCACCCAAGCAGTCAAGGACTTGGAGCACCTGGACAAGCCGGTCAGGAAACGTGTCGTCGCTTACCTGCACGCCGTGTCACTATTGGATGACCCGCGCCAGCGTGGCAAAGCCCTGACCGGTAACCTCTCCGGGTTGTGGCGTTACCGGGTTGGCCAGTGGAGGGTCATTTGCCTGATCGATGACGGTGCTTTGGTGGTGTTGGCGTTGTCGATCAACAACCGGGCTGACGCCTACTGACCGCTGGGCGACCGGTTTCAGCCCACACGCTGACCACCGTTGAACAGGTGGCCGAGTGGCCGGGTTGGTGGCATCGCGTAGCGGGGTGACACCCCGATGGTTTGCTCGCCTTGGGCCAGTTGCCCGATGCGGCGCAGCGCGGTCAGGTCGAGCTTCCCAGCTTTCGACCACCATGTTTTCGTGAACGGGCCGATGGTTTGGCTGCGTGTGCCTTCCCAGCCTTGCGCGGCCCACTCCTTCACGACGCGGGTTAGCACGGTCCCGACTTGCGCCCAATACGACAAGTGTTGAGGTGGGACCGGTGGATCGCTGGGTTGGAGCGTGCCAAGAACAGGGACTTCCCGTAGCGCCGCTGATTCGGCCTCATCAATCAGGAGGGCCGCGTCAGCGATGCTAGTGAAGTCGTCTGGGTTGAGGAACAATCCCATTCTTGGCACACCCCCGCCGGTCACAGACCGGTGTCGGTGATCGCCAAGGCCGCGTCCGGGTTGGCGATGTAGGGCACGTCGGTCTTACGCACCTGGATGATCCGCGAGTCGCGGTTTTCCTCCCGGTAGGTTTTGACTTCGAACCCTTCACCGACCGCACCGACCTGCGAGTAACCCTCAGCTGGGACCGTCTCATGGGCGACACCACCGAACAGGTTCGGGTCGATCAGGGTGGGCTGCCAGGTCTTCGGCAGGTCTGAGGACACGAACCAGGAAGCCGGGTTGAACGGGTCAATCCCGATGGTCGGGAACGTCCCGTAGGTGGCGCCGTTGGCGCGAGCGATAACCGGGCCGATCTTCGCCCACTGGAGTGTGGTGACAGCGATCATCGACGGGGCATAGCTCTTACGTAATGCCACCATCTTGTCGAACGCGGTCAACACGGTTTGGAAGATGGCATCCAGCGCGTCGGCACCTGTCCAGGCGGTGGCCTTCATGTTGGGGATCTTCGCGTCCGCGACGGCCTTAGCTGAGCTGGCCTCGAAGTTAACGCGAACCCCGTTGCCGAGGAAGGTCAAGGCGTCGTTGATCGCGGCAGTGATGCCGTAACGGTCACGTCCCAGCGCCTCATCAGTGATTCGAGCTTTCGTGCCTGCCTTGACCGCGAAGATCGGGGTCGGGGTGGACTGGTGCAGCTCACTGATCGGGTACTCGCCGCCAGCAGCCACCTGGGCGACCTTGTCGGTTCCGGTCATCGGTTGCCGGGCGAACACCACGCCAGCCCCACCAGACAAGGCTTCGCGGCCCTTCAACAGGGCGGCAGTGAACGGGAACCACTCGTCACCGAGGGTCTTGGCGATCCGGTCACCAATAATGGTCGGGTCAGCCAACACATAGCGGGCATCGTCAGCGGTCAACGATCCGGGCTGGATCGGGTAAGTAGTCGTCATTTCATCCTCACTTCAGGTTGATGCCGTTAAGGACGTGAACCCACGGGTCGGCAGCCGTGGACGCCGCGATAACCAAGCCGATGACCGGGCCAGCCGTGACAGCCGCGACACCGCCAGTAGTGGGGGCCACGAACTTACCGACCGTAACCGGGGTGGTGGTCTTATAGCGGGCGACCCCTTGGCCGAGCAGCCGCACCGCCACCACAG
>JAITVZ010000009.1 GCA_031285505.1 Propionibacteriaceae bacterium | reverse complement strand
TACACGACGCTCTTCCCGATCTCCAATGACCAGGCGCAAGCGCAAGCCATCGCCCACCAATTGCGTTTGAGTCACCTGCTGGATGGACGAGCTTTCACTGACATGGCGGTGGTAGTGCGGTCCAAGGATCAGCTGGCGCCAATTGATTTGGCATGCCGACAAGCCGGCGTGCCGGTGGTGCGGGCTGGTGACGACATCCAGTTGCGCGATGAGCCAACTGTGGCCTCTTTACTGGCTGCCGCGCGGTTGGCTGACGGGGCATCGGTCAATCTGACGGATTGGCCAGATGTCATCGCATCACCGCTGGCCTCTGGGTGGTCAGGCAAGGAAGGTTGTTTGATTGGCACGGCTGATGAAAGTATCGCTGGCGACGCCTTGTCGCATGACAGTCGCAATCTGTGGCCGGCCGTCCAAGCCATCGCTGCACAGGTCCGGCGTCAAGTGCCATCTTCGGATCAGCCGCCGACCTCGATGAGTGAGTCTGAGGTGAACTTCGAGGCATCGGCCTGCGCAGTTGATGATCGAAGCGGTTGGACAGTGACGTCGAGCGTCGACCAGTCGATGGTGGACGGTCTGGTCCACTGCTTGGGCGCCGGTCGGCGGGCCGCAGCGACCGGATCGGTGGTCGATGTCTTGTGGGCCATCTGGGACTCATCTGGTTGGGAGGATCGCCTAGTGAGTTGGTCAGAGCAGGGCGGTGAGGTGGCCATCGACGCCAATCGGCAGCTCGACGCTGTGATCGCCTTGTTCCGTTTGGCGGAGCAGTTTCGGGCTGTCGATGCCACTGCGGGGATTCGATCTTTGAGTCAAGCGGTGGCTGCCGCTGATCTGCCCGATGATCTGCCCGCCTCATCAGTCGGGTTGGTGCCGGCGGTCCGCTTGGCCACCGCCCATCGCGTGCGCGGACAGTCATGGCCAATGGTGGTGGTGGCTGGGGTCAATGACGACTCCTGGCCGGCCCCGGCGCCGCGGGCCAGCATGATCGATTTAGAGGGGATCGATGAGCGCATTGTCGCCCCAGATCGCCGCCTGCATCAGCAGGGCGAGACCCGTCTGTTGGCCTTGGCCTGCGCAGCTGCCGAGGAGGAATTGTGGGTCACGGCTGTCGATGGTGATGATTGTTCGGTGTCACCCCTGTTTGAGCGACTGGCCATACCCGAGGAACATGACGCCCCTCAGGACGCGATTCCAGCCTGGTCTGTCGAACAAATGCTGGGCAACTGGCGGATGACGCTGGCTGATGAAGGTGCTCACCCCGGACTGCGCCAAGCGGCCAGTGATCGCTTGGCTCAGGCCAACCAATGGCTGTCGCCCAATTGGGCGCAACCCGCATCTTGGTGGTTTGTCGGCGCTGGGCAGGATGCGCCAGCGCCTCGATCGGCGGTGTCAATTGCCGCCAGTGGAGTGGATGAGCTACTGGTTTGTCCAAGGCGATGGTTCTTGTCGAGCCAGGCCAAGGGTCAACTGCCCAATCCGACGCCGGCTCGCTTGGGATCGTTGGTCCATCGTTTGGTTCAGGATGACCCTGGTGACTTGCCAGGCCTGGAAGAGGCCTTGAAACAGTATTGGTCTAGTGATGGTTTCGCCGCCCCTTGGTTGGAGCGGAGTCAATATCGGTCGACCCAGGCGATGCTGGCGCGCTACGACCAGTGGCGGGCCGCCAGCGATTGGACAACAGTCGCCAACGAAGTCGAATTGCACTACCGCTTCGATCTTGACGGTCCAGTCGAATTGCGCGGCCGGATCGATCGTCTGACCCGCGACCCCCAAGGGCGAATCTGGGTGATTGACTTCAAAACTGGCCGGACGGCGCCGAGTTTGGCGCAGGTGGCCGCCAACGCTCAGCTGGGGCTTTACCAGTGGGCCATCGCTCAGGGCGCTCTGGCGATGTGTCTGGAGCCAACTGACATCCTCGGTGGGGCTCAATTGATTTACCTCGGCATGTCGGCTGGCGCCAAGGCCCCGGCACTGCCGAAAGTCCTGACCCAAGCCAGTTTGCTGACTCATCCCACTTTGCCTCCTTCCAGTCGCCTATCGGACCTGTCCAAGTCCAGTCTGGTCAGTTCAGCTCAAGCCGTCGGCGCCTTTCCCTGTTGGCTCGACCAGATCTTGGTTGCGGTGGTGGCAAGGTTGCACAGCGGCCATTATCCAGCTGCGCCCAGCGGGCTGTGCAGCCGCTGCCCCTTCCGTTTGGGGTGTCCAAGTAGTTCGACTGACGATGGAGAGCAGTGATGGCGCCGCGAATTCTCGAATCGATCGACGACCTGATAGCCGTCATGGGCATTCCCTTTTCTGACGAGCAGATCGCGGCTATCACCGCCCCAGCGGCCCCAACGGTGATCGTCGCCGGCGCTGGCAGCGGCAAAACCACAGTCATGGCGGCCCGCGTGGTTTGGCTGGTCGGACGCGGCGTGGTTGACCCGGACCAAGTGCTTGGGTTGACCTTCACCCGGAAGGCTGTGGGTGAGTTGCGTCAACGCATCGATCAGGCTTTGGATCGCCTGACCAGCTGGTCGGCCACGGCAGCTGATGCTGATCCAACGCCAGATGGCGCTTGGGCCATCGGTCGGCCACAGGTCCAGACTTATGATGGCTTTGCGGCCGGGTTGGTCTCCGAATTTGGCGCCTGGCTCGGTCTTGATGCTGGTGTCCGTCTGATTGGTTCAGCCGAGCAATTGATGATGGCCGACGCGGTGCTGCGGCAATTGCCCAATGACCCGGTGCATTTGGCGGACAAGAGCCTGTCCGTGCTAGCTCATGCCATCATCAACCTCGATGCACAGATGGGTTCACACCTGGTTACAACCGAGCAAATCGAACGTTGGAGCGCCCAGGCGCAGGCATGGTTGGCAGCGGCACCGCTCAACCGCCAAGGCCATACCTATAAGGCAATTGGTGAGGCGACCACTGTCATCCAGCAGCGCTTGGAGTTGCTGGCCTGGACCAGGCTCTATCGCCATGAGCGACACCATTCATCGAGTGTGACTTTCAATGATCAAATGGGATCGGCCGTCGAATTGACTGACCGTCTGCCCAGTATTGGGGAGACGCTGCGGCAACGTTTCCCAGTGGTGGTGGTTGATGAGTATCAGGACACGTCTGCGGCGCAAGCCCGACTGCTGTCGAACCTCTTCGGGCTTGGGGGAGAGGTCAGTGACTTCGCGATCACTGCGGTCGGTGATCCCATGCAGGCGATCTACACCTGGCGTGGCGCCGCCGCTGACAACATTCATGCCTTTCATCAAACCTTTCCCGCGGCCACGAGGCGACGTTTCCAGTTGTCGATCAATCGGCGCAGCGGACCAGCTGTGTTGCAAGCTGCAAATGCGGTGATCGGGCAATTGTCTAGTGACTCGGCCTCCGGTGAACTGCGACCGGCCGAGCAAGCTGCTGATGCGACTGTCGAATTGATGTCTTTCGACCAAGAGCTGGAACAGGCAACTTGGATCGCCGATCATCTGTGGCAGGGTCATGAAGCGGGGACTTTGCAGACCTGGCATGAAGCCGCAATTCTGGTGCGCCGTCACCGCGACGCACCAGCCATCGTTGACGCTTGTCGCCGGCGCGGTGTGCCGGTCGTCCAGAATCAGTTGAAGGGACTGTTGCAGGAAGAAGCCGTGGCTCAAATCCGGGCAATGATGACCGTGGTGGTTGATCCCATGGCCAATCCAGCCCTGATCGAATTGCTGGTCGGGCCACGTTTTCGTCTGTCCGTCGCTGACCTGGCGGTATTGGGACGCCGGGCCGGGCAGCTAGCCAAGGAGGCGGCCACTGCGGCTGGCAGTCCGGACGACACAGCTATTCTCAGTACTCCGCCGATGGTCTCGCTGATGGCTGGCGTGCTGGATCCTGGATCGGGCGATTTCAGCGATAGTGCTGTTTTGGCCTTTCGCCGGCTCAGGGAGGATCTGACAACGCTGCGCCAATTCGAAGGTGGCCTGTTGGCCAAGGTGCGCCGTTTAGTCGAGTTGATCGGCTTGCCGGTTGAGCTGCATGCCACCGAATCCGCTTCCATCATCCAAGTGGAGCAATTCATGTTTTTTGTCGCCACCTTCGCCAGGGACTATCCCCATGCGACATTGGCGACCTTGGTGGAGCGACTGATGGTCGAACTGGAAGAGGCCGGTGGGTTGGAGATGGCTCCGGTTGTCAGCACCGACTCCGTTCAGGTGATGACAGTGCATGCCGCCAAGGGATTGGAATGGGACTGGGTGGTATTGCCGGCCCTGAACGAAGGAGCTTTCCCCTCCACCAGCCTGCGCGACAATCCTCTGAAGAATCCCGATGAATTGCCGACGGCGGTGCGCTCCGATGCCACAGCTGTTCCCCAGGTGGCCAGTTGGGATGATGCCGGCCTGAAGGATTACGCTGATCGGCTCAAGATTGCCCTGGTCGATAGTGAGACCCGCTTGGCCTATGTGGCAGTCACCAGAGCCCGCCGCCAGTTGATTCTGACTCATTTTCGTCATCGCCTCGGCCAAGTCCGTTTGAACGAGCCGTCACGCTATCTGATGGCTATTGCTGCTGCTTTGGGTCAAGAGGTTTCGGGCCAGCGGGACACAGAGGCATCGGCTGCGGCGATCGAGGCTGAGCCCGTGCCGGTGACCATCGATTGGCCCCAAGCCGACGATCCTTGTTGGGCGCTGGCCAGCCAGGCAGTTGCTGCCTCACTCGATCAGCTGATCACCTGGAACAGCGACGCATTGCCGGCTGAGGACACGGTCACGATCAGAGCTTGGGATGCTCGCCTGGCCCAATTGCGATCGACCAAGGAGAGTCCCCCGATTGATGTGGCCCTGCCGGCTCCCTTGTCCGTGTCAGCAGCCATGGCCTGGCGGCGCGATCCGAAAGCCTTCACCAAACGTCTGGCTCGACCGTTACCCCGACCTCAGCTGGGATCGCAGGTGGTGGGTGTTCGTTTCCATGATTGGGTTGATCGCTATTATCAGCAACCCGAAGTTGGTCTGTTGGCCAGTGCCACCACCACCGCAGATGCGACCGATGATCAATTGGAGGCGTATAAGCGAACTTTCTTGGCCAGTGTTTTCGCTGACGCCAGACCGACGGGCGTTGAACTGCCGTTCTCGGCCACCTGGCGTGGCGGGGCGATCACCGGCCGTCTGGATGCTGTATTTGCTAGAGATCGCAACCCTGATCTGATACCGGAAGATCGAGATTGGTTGATCGTCGATTGGAAAACAGGCCGGCGACCACCTGATGATCTGCAATTGTCGCTTTATGCTTTCAGTTGGGCGCAGATGCAGGGTGTGGCGTTGGATCGCGTTGCACTGGCCTTTTTTCACCTGGCGACCGGTCGAATCGATTGGGTTGCGCCAGTCGATTTGGCAAAGCTCGAAGACGATTGGGCGCGGTTGCCGCAGCCCAGCGCATCAACAAGGGACTGCTTCGCGAATCAATGATTGATTGACGGCCTGAGTCTTTAGTTACCTAGACTGTTGCCATGTTGCCTTGGGAAGGTCCTAGTTTGATCAATTGGTCAATCCTGCCTGATTGGTTTGATTCGTGGCGGGCTGGTCAAGCCCGACTGATCACTGGTGATGGGCAAGGCCACTTGGCTGTTATCAGCGATCAGTTGTCGGGCCCGCGGTTGTGGTTGCAATCATCAGCCGGTTGTGATTACGACTCTGACCGATGGAGCTATCTGGGTCATGTTGGCACACGACCAGTTTTTGTCGGTGTGGACGACCTCAAAGACCGGCTGGGGTTACGCCAGCTACTGCCCATCGCCGGTGGGTTGGATCAGGCTTTGGCGGTTCGGGCGGTGGCCCTGCTCGGCTTCCATGAAAACCAGCGGTATTGCTCACGCTGTGGCACGCCTGGTCGCTTGCAAGATTTGGGTCGGTCCAGGCATTGTCCGAGGTGCGATCGCGATTACTTTCCCAGAGTTGATCCGTCGATGATCGTCTCAGTGGTCGATGGGGATGATCGGTTGCTGCTCGGTCATCATGTCGGCTGGCCGGCCCAGCAGCGTTCGGTTTTAGCAGGTTTCGTCGAAGCCGGTGAATCAGTCGAGCAGACCGTGCGCCGCGAAGTGATGGAGGAGGTCGGCTTGGTGGTGGACCGGGTCAATTATCTGGGTAGTCAACCTTGGCCGATGCCTCAATCACTGATGCTGGCTTTTTCGGCGCAAGCGACCAGCGGTCAGTTGACCCCAGATGGTCAAGAGATCACCCACGCCGAATGGTATGGCCGTGATGATTTTCGGCAGGCTCTTCTCGGTGCCGTGGTCACTTTGCCACCGGCCGGTTCGATCGCCCGCTGGATGATCAGTCGCTGGCTGGGGGAGAAAATCTAGACCGATGACCGGCTCGTGTTCCGCAGCGGAAGTTGGGTGGGTGTAGGGATGGGGTCGTGAGTGGTGGATCGACAGGTGAAGGAGCCCGGCGGACGAGATGCCCGTCGACCAACGACAACCCAGCGGGGAGCCAGATCCGGTCTCAACCGAGTAACGGATTCCCGCTAGGGGACACCCGAGACCCTTGGAGTTTCGCGGTCAGGCCGGAGGCCCGCAGAACCGGCGTGTTGATCGCCTGACGAATGGCCTGGGCTGAACCGATGAGTCGCAAATGATCCTCGGCACGGGTGATGGCTGTGTAGATCAATTGGCGACTGGCTAGCTGGCCAGCTGACTCGGGCAGCACCAGGGTGGTCGAGCGGTACTGACTGCCTTGCGATTTATGCACAGTTGAAGCGAACAGCGGTTCCCAGGCGCTGATCAGGTCGGGATTGATCAGGCGGGGTGAAGACGCCTCCAGCACTGCCAAATGGGGGCGGCCAAGATGCTTGATGATGACGCCAGAATCGCCATTGAATAAGCCCAATTGCTCATCATTGCGGGTGATCAGGACCGGCAATCCGATTGGCCATCGAGCCCCTTGGCCCAACTGGCGCCAGGTGCTGTCGATCCAAGACTGGATCAGGCTGGTCCAACGTTGCAAGCCAGCCTGGCCATGGCGATTGGCCAGCAAGAGTCGATGCTCATCAAGAGCTGACAAGGCCAGATTGGGTTGGTCATCCAGGCCGGCTAGACGCATCCGCTCGGCTTGAGCCAACATGTCCGTTTTCAGCCCAGTGATGGCTGGTTCAGGAATGGCTAGCGGATCACTTGGGTCCAAGTCGAGCCATTCGATGCTGTCACCGCCGCGGTTCAGTATTGACAGGGCCCGGTCGGCGTCGCCATCATGGACCGCCTGGGCCAACTCAGCAATCTCCCCTCGATAACGGTGGACAGTGGTCAACTGCCGGACGGCCACCACCTCCGGCACTGCCACCAAGTCAGCCAGCACGGCGCCGGCGTCGATGGCTGTCAATTGGTCAGGATCCCCTACCAGGATCAAGCTGGCTCCTGGCTGCAGGGCATCAATCAGTCGGGCCAAGAACGGTAACGACAACATTGAGGCTTCGTCGACAACTACCAGGTCGGCCAGGATGGGCTGACCTCGATGGTGGCTGACCCGGCCTTGGCGGTTCCAACCGAGCAGGCGGTGGACGGTGCCGACCCAGAGCCGTTTTTCAAGCGACTTGGCTTGGCCAGGCCAGTGATGGGCCAGGTGGTTGGTCACCGCCTGCTGAAGATGGGCAGCGGCTCGCCCGGTCGGCGCGGTCAAGGCGATGGCTTGCGGTGGGTTAGCACTGGTCAGTTTTTCGGCGATCAACTGTCCGATCAGAGTGGTTTTGCCGGTGCCCGGTCCGCCGGCGATGACTTCGATGTGGGGGTGTTGCCATGGACTTGAGCCAAGGGCGCCGGTCGTGCTGGGACGGTGTGCAGCCGGCGGCTGACCGTCAAGCACTTGGTTGGCTATGGCTGTCACAGCATCAGGAGGTGGATCGACTTGGTTCAACAAAGCATCGACAATGATCTGTTGATCGCGCCAGTAACGCTGCAAATAAACCAGGCCACTATCGACGACCAAGGCCTTGCTGGCTTGGCCGGCTGGAGAGACCAACCCGGATGCGCTCAGCTGGTTCAGCCACTGATCTGCTGCTGGCCAATCGATCGGCAGGGGATGAACGCAGAGTTGGTCAAGACTGACCGTGTCTGCCAGATCACAGCAGACGGATCCCTGTTCAGCCAAGGCCAAGGTGCAGGCCAAAGCCGACAACGACCAGTCATCGTCAACCTGATAGAGGAAGGCCAGGTGTCGGGTCAAGCGGTGAAGGTTGATGTCGACTAGACCGGCGGCCAACAGTTGGTCGAGTAGTGCTGTTTGAGTCATGATTGATCACCGCCTCTGATCGAAGCCGTCGCACCAGCGAAGGCGGTGGAGCAAGCTGCCACCAAACCGATCGGTGGTAGCCAGTAGCTCACACCAGCCGGCTGGCCGTCGGTGTGTGGGGTGTTGGGGCCGGCCATGCCGCGGATGAACAAATAGAGCACGCCACCAAACTGCCGATCTGGTTGGTAATCGATCAGGCGTGCCGCTAGCAGGCGATGAGCAGCCACAGAGTAGATCAAGGCCTGCAAGGGGTAGTCGGCTTCCATCATCGCTTCAGTCAGACGGTGCGGATGATAGGCCTCCAGGGTCAGGGGCTGGTCAGTCGGCCCAAGCCAGTTGGTCTTGTAGTCGATGACGAAATAGCGGTCACCGATTCGACAGAGCAGGTCAATGGCGCCAACCAACCAGCCGCGCAGCGGACGCTGATCCAGCTCAGGGCGACGAAGACGAGCCGCATAGGCAGCGAAGGGGTCGACTGTCGGCACAAACTGTTGCCAAAGATCTGCCAGTTGCCCCAGGCCGAAGCCGTCGTCGCTGGATAGTGGAAACTCAAAAGACATCTCACTGACCCGGTCAGCCAGGTCCAGATCACGCAAGCAGAGCCCACTCATGGTGTTGCCCAGTGGAGTGGACCAAACGGCATCCAACGCGGACATCACTTGCTGGCGATCCAGTCCTTCCAGGGACTGACTCCAAGCGGGGTGGTCGAAGACCTCGTGTGGTGGAGCTGACGGGTTGGCTTCCTCGAGCAGTTGATGGATGAAAGTGCCGAACGTCGCGCCGGTCGGTAGAGCGGCCATCGGCGACGGACTGGACCAGGGCAATGCTGGTTCCGGATTAGCTGTTGTTGGCCCGGAGCAGCTTGGTTTCGTCGGCGCGACACGCATTGATGGGCCAAGATGAGCTCGCCGCGTCAATGCGCTGAAGGAGCTGCGCCGACGGTACTGCTCGATTGGCCTGTTCAGTCGCTGACTTGCAAGATCAGCTGCTCTCGTCCCAACAGCAACCGGCTGCTGGCTCAATTCAGCCACAACCGCTTTGCCATGAACTGGACTGCGGTTCGCCTGTTCAGCCAACCAATCGGCGTCGTTCAAAGCCCGGGGCCGAGGCCGACTGGCTGCCAATGCCACTTGATGCAGCGACTTCCACAGGCGGTCATTGCCGGTCTTGGCAACCAAGCGTTGCAGCAAGGCGCCGTTGACGTCGAGTCGGTCGAAAACAGCCAGTAATCCATGTTGTCGCCAGATGTCGCCCAGCATCCTCCAGGTCACGAGCAGGTCACCCACAGCCGAGGCTGATGGGTCGATCCAGTCATTGATCGACCAGCCCAGAAGGTCGGTCAAACTGGCCGCCCGCGCCGGGCCAGTCAATGGGCTTTGCCAGGCATTGACCAGCATTTGCCATTGCCGGACAGCGACCGCATTCTCGACGGTGGTGACCGACTCATCTGTGTCGACAATCAATTGGTCAGTTGGTATGACCTGGATGATCGCCTCAGCGAAGGCTTGATGGACCAGTTGAACCTGATCGGCGCTCAGGGACATCTGATCAACAAAGACGGCCGAAAACAAGGATTGCAACCGCACCCTGGCTGCCAGTCCACGATCCGGGTGGCGGAGGGTCTCTAGGACTCGTTTGGTTGAGTCTGCCGGTGTGCACCAGCCATTGGTTAGGAGCATTCGATCAAGCTGCGAGGCCACATCAACCGGCGGCAATCCGGCGCTCATCCGCAAGGACCAGTCCACTGACAGATCGGCAAGCAGCGAACTGGGATCAGTTATCAATCGATCTGTCGGATCATGGTCCGACCAGCAACCGCAAGCATCAAGCAGGCGAGTCGCCAGGCTCTGGGGCGGCCACCAGATTGCCGTCCTCATGACTGTGTCTTGGCTCCAGCCGGACCAACCGGACTTGATCCGCCCGCGTGCAGCGATGATCAGTGGTGATGCAGTCATAGCGCCTGCCCGCCAAAGTCCAACAGCGGCTGGTAGACCATGGCTGCCAACTCGGTGAAACGACAAGGGGCGGGCCAGCTGTTCAAAACAGATGGCTCGGATGCTGAGTCAACCATCGTCGAATCAGTCGTCAGCTGGTGTGTGTCCGGACAGTGGCTGGGTATCGCCATCAGGGCGGTCCATTGAGGCCACAACAGCGACCAAGTTGGATCTTGGGCCCAGTACCGATCCAGGCTCGATGACAAACGCTTTTTCATGGTGGCATCGTTGATCGATCGCCAGGCCTGCCAACTGGCAGCCGGTACGGGTGGCAGCGGCAATGGCTCGACCAATTGACACTGAGCCAAAGCGCGCAGTTGATTGGCTATTAGTACAGCTTGATCTGCCGTTGGGGCACGCAGAATGAGGGGTTTGTCCGGGCCGACCAGCACGGCTTGGCGCAGGGGCAGACCAGCGGCCACGCCGACGACCAATTGGCACCAGAGGCGGAGTTGGTGTTGGATCCGGACACGACCGGCTTGGACCGACGCCAGATTGGCGCCGTGGAGAACGATCGTGGCGTCAAGCTCCGGCAGCTCGAACTGATCACCAAACAGGACTGTTGTCGTCGCGGGGAGGGTGATGGTTTGCCAGTCTGGCGCCTGTTGCCGCCAACCAAGACTGCGCTGGTGAATGCCGACGGCCTGGGCTTGGCAGTCCAGCAAGGCCCTTTGGCCAGCCAGACCCGGCGGCAGATCGCCTTGGCGCAAGAGCACAGCCTCCAGTCGCTGCGGGCTGACGCCAGCTTGAAGCCCTTGTAATAGTTGATCGACGATTCGCCAACGGTCCAAGCCGACCAGGCGATCCGGTATGGTCCGTCGCAGCGGTGCCCGTGGTGACAAAGACGACGCACTGATGCCGGTGACACGGTTGAGCCACTCAGCGGCGGGGTTGGTTAGTGATGCGATCAGCCTGGCAAGGGACATGTCGGTCGACGTGTCGGCCCGAGGGTCGTCCCAGTTGATCTTTGGGCGAGGCTGACTGCAAGCAGCTGGTCGATGGCGATTCGCGGGCTGGGCGTGGCTGTCCGGTCCACCATCTGCTGTCGCGCCCCCAAGTCTGTCTTCGGTCGAGCCGGCCTTGGCGACATAACAAGGCCCTATCAATTCGAGAGTGATCAAGCGGGTGGTAGCGATCGGTCCTGGCCGAGTCGACGCTGCCACCGACGAAGCCGGATTGGTCAGTCGAATGACAATCGGATAGGGAACCTGTGACATCTGGCCGGCAGCCACCATTGCCAAAGCACCATTGCTCCCCAAAGGCGGACGTTGCCGATCAATGCGCAACTGCCGTAACAACATGCGCAGCTCGATCCAAGACAGGGGGGTGGCCGGATGCGTTTTCAGATCATTGATCAAATCATGCAAATCAGGCCCCAAGCCACCGGTCAAGCCGTCGGCCACCTCCGTCAAACGCTGCGACCATTGCTGTGGCGTCACTGCCGTGCGCCAGCTGTGGATGATCTGGCGGCATTGCTGGGCGACGGTGCCGATGATTGACACCAAGCGGATCGCGGAGTTATCGCCGAGATCAATCGGTGTGGTGCTGCCTTGCCACACCCAATCCGACTGGCGCAGGGCCAGGCCCGCCGCCAAACGGCCCAAACCGGCGAACCAGGTGTTCTGCGGGAAAGATGACATCTGCCAAGCGGTTCGTGATTCGGCGTTGACGCCCCAGCGAATGCCGGCGTCGGGCAGCAGTTGCTCAAGACGATTGAGATCACTGGGATCCAATTGGAAGTGATTAACCAATTCAGGCCAGTTGAGCAAATCGATCAATTGTCCGACGGTGGCGCGGTCGCCCAATAGGGCGAACAGATGGTCGAACAAGCCCAAGGACTCGACCATGGCTGTCTCTGGCTGCAATTGAACGCGCAGCCGATGGGCGTCACTGGCGCCGACTTGGTCATCGTTCCAGAAAGCTGCGGCCAGATTGGGGTGCCAATGATCAAAATCGTCAATCACCACCACAATGTCACCAGCCTCCAGGTTCGGGTCATCGTTGAATAAGCCGATCAGGCGATTGGACAAGCAGCCGATGGCTTGATCTGGCCAGATAGCTTGGGACTCCAGGACTGGTTCTGGCGCCGACTTGAGCACCGGGATGGCCCCTGCCGCCTGATCGGAAACGATTGCTGGCGGGGCAGCTGCCGGATTGGAAGGCGCGACAGGCAGCTGATGAGCTGGCATGCGCCAGATCCAGCCGGAGGCCAGCTTGGCGCAGCGCGAGGCGATTTGACTAAGCGGATCGGACCAGCCGGTCATGGCGAACCAATGCCATGACTGTTCTAGCAACTTAAGGTTGATCAGCGGTTGGTCTTCAAAGGGTAGCAATTGGTCGTCTTGATCGCGCCATAAACGAGGCTGACCGAGTCTTTGATCAAGCAATGGCCACAGATCGGCTAGCCAGGGCTGATCGCTGGGGGCGCACAGGCGGTTGGCTGGCAGGTCGAGATTGCGCCATCTAGCGAGCAGACCGCTGTTCCAATACCACTGATGATGGAACCAGCTGGCGCAGAACTGAGCGATGGTCCATCGTCGACTTGGCCGTGCCTGCGGCTCCCAGTGGGGGAATAGGTAGGGTAAGTCGGTTGACTGATTGAGCTGGTCGACCAGGTCGAGCAGTGTCAGCGTCAAGAAGCTGCTTTGCCAGATGGCGGCATCAGGCAAACAGCGAGCCAGAAGCGCTTCACTGTTGGTCAGATTGACTCCAGCCAGAATTGGTTGGCCAGTCCGGGAGGCGCCGAGCCGGGTGGCCAATGACTGTCCCAGCCAGCGCTGCAAGGCGGCATTGGGACAGATCACCAGGTCTGCGATGAAGGGGTCGGGTGATGCCAGTTGATCGAGCTGGCTGGCGAGCTCTGCCGCCAGTTGGCGGATGT
>JAITVZ010000141.1 GCA_031285505.1 Propionibacteriaceae bacterium | reverse complement strand
GACCACGACCGTTGACTGGGTCGACCGCTTCATCAGTGGGGTGCGCGCCGAACTGGAATCAGCCCAGGTGTCGCTAGTCGGCGGTGATTTGTCTTCATCGTCGATCATCTCTGTGGCGGTCACTGCCATTGGCCAGACCAGAGGACAAAGAGTCATCACGCGCAGTGGGGCTCTGCCCGGTCAAGCAGTGGCCCATCGGGGCCTAATCGGCCAGGCCGCGGCCGGCTTGGCGGTGCTGTCGCGCGGCTTTCGATCACCCCGGGCCTTGGTGTCGGCTTATCAGCGTCCGGAGATTCCTTACGGGGCTGGCGCCGAAGCGCGCCGCCATGGCGCCACCGCCATGATTGACGTTTCCGATGGTCTGGTGGCCGATTTGGAGCACATCGCCCAGGCTTCGGGGGTGGTGATCGACATCGATTCAGGGACTTTGCCAATGTCCGAACCACTGTCAGCTGTGGCCCATGCCACTGGCCGCGATCCCCTGGATTTTCTCTTGGCCGGTGGTGAAGACCATGGTCTTGTGGCCACCTTCCCCTTTGGCGAAGTGCCGCCGTTGTGGACAGTCGTTGGCCAAGTGGTCGAACGGGGAGACCGGGATCCGATGGTTTGCGTCGATGGCAAACAGTGGCTAGGTGCCAAAGGCTGGAATCATTTCGCAGTCAAGTAAGTTAGAGGTCCTGCCGATAGGTGCTTCGGATTAGGTGCTGGGTTTAGGGGCCGATCTGGCAAGGCGGAGGAGGAAGGCGGGCTGGATGCCCGTCGACTGACAACAACGCAGTCCAGATTGGTTCCCGGGACCATCACCCCGAATGACCTATCGGCGAAACCTCTTAGCCTTGCGATGACCTATCGGCGTGGGAATCGGCGATCGTATTGCTTCGACCGGTAGTGTCTGGGCCATGGCCAGTCGCACTTCCCCCCAGGCGCGTGGCGCCACATCCACCAAGGCGAAGCCAGCGGCTCCTCGAACTCGCAGTGCGATGCGCCCGACGAAGACAAATCAATCGCCAGCCTCGACCAGTCGAACTCCTCCTGGGTCGGGTTTCGGTGGGCGTCTGTGGCGTGGTTTGGGTCAGGTCTGGTCAGCCTGCGGTCGCGGGGTTGGCAAGCTGGTGCGCGGTATCGGCAAGGGAGCCCGCGACATCGATCCAGCGGTGCGCCGCGATGGCTTCGGACTGGGCTTGCTGGCATTGGGAATCATCTTCGTGGCGGCCTTCTGGTTCCAATTGCCGGGCAACGTCGGTTGGGCTATCCGCCAAGGCGTGTCATCGCTGATTGGTGTCGGCGCTTTCCTGATTCCGCTGGCACTGGTGGCGGCGGCTGTGCGCACCTGGAGGCGAACCGGTAAATCGACCAGCCCTCGGCTGATACTCGGTTGGTTTATCACCGCTGTTGGCGTGCTCGGCCTGATTGAGATCGCCCGCGGCCTGCCTGATCTGAGCAATATGCCAGGAATCCGCTTCGCCGGAGGACTGGTCGGCTTCGCCATGGCGGCACCGCTATCAAGTGCCTTGACGATCTGGGTGGCCACACCCTTGCTGGTCATCTTGGCGATGGCCGGTGTGTTGGTCGTGGTCGGTCGGCCCTTGGCGAGTTTGGCCGATCAGGCCTTGGCAACTCTGGACAGATTGCTCAGACGGCAGTCAGTCACTGACACCCCAGCCATGGCGTCGGCTGATGAAGCGCAGCCATCGCGGGAGAGTGAGCCATCAGCGGTGGACACCTTCCTCGATTCGCTTAGCGGCGACGATCAAGAGCCGGTGTCATCGATCAATGCGTCACGAGATTCAATGGTCCGGCCAATGGAGAGTTCCATGGCGCCGAGTCAGGGAGCAGGCGCCGGCGCTGACCCACAGTTGCCGGCAGCCATCAAGGCCACTCCTTCAAAGCGGCGGAGCCCTTCGGCTTATAAGCTGCCTGCTGCGGCGCTGCTCAAAGCAGGCAGTGCACCCAAGACTCGATCCGCTAGCGCCGACTCAATAGTCGCTGCCATCCAAGAAGTCTTGCGCGAGTTCGATGTCGATGCGACAGTCACCGGCTATACCCGTGGTCCGACGGTCACCCGCTATGAGGTCGAGCTTGGCACTGGCGTCAAAGTCGAACGCGTCACCACCTTGTCGCGTAATATCGCTTACGCCGTGGCTTCGCCGGAAGTGCGTATTTTGTCACCAATCCCCGGCAAATCAGCGATCGGCATCGAGATTCCCAACCGTGACAAGGAGATCGTCTCTTTGGGGGACGTGCTGCGCTCGCCGGTGGCCCGCAACGCCAAACATCCCCTGACCGTCGGTTTGGGCAAGGATATTGAAGGCGGGTTCATTGTCGCCAATTTGGCGAAGATGCCTCATCTGTTGGTGGCTGGGGCAACCGGATCGGGTAAGTCTAGCTTCGTCAATTCGATGATCACCTCGATCATGATGCGCGCCACGCCTGCACAAGTCCGTTTGATGCTGGTCGACCCCAAGCGGGTCGAACTCAGCCATTACGAGGGCATCCCCCATCTGGTCACGCCGATCATCACCAATCCGAAGAAGGCAGCTGACGCTTTGGCTTGGGTTGTCAAGGAGATGGACACGCGTTACGACGATCTGGCTGAGTTTGGTTTCCGCCATGTCGACGAGTTCAATCGCGCCGTGGCCGATGGCACCCTACAAGCTCCGCCAGGCAGTCAACGGGTGATTGAACCATATCCGTATCTCCTTGTGGTCGTCGATGAATTGGCCGACCTGATGATGGTCTCTCCCAAAGACGTCGAGGACTCGATCGTCCGGATCACCCAGTTGGCCAGGGCTGCCGGCATTCACTTGGTTTTGGCCACGCAGCGCCCGTCGACCGATGTCGTCACCGGCTTGATCAAGGCCAACGTGCCGTCGCGCTTGGCCTTCGCCACCTCATCGATGACAGATTCACGGGTCATCCTCGACCAGCCAGGGGCCGAAAAACTGGTCGGTCAAGGTGATGGCTTGTTCTTGCCGATGGGCGCCTCCAAGCCGTCGCGCATTCAAGGGGCCTGGGTCTCCGGCGAAGAGATCGCGGCGGTGGTCGCTGAGGTGACAGCTCAAGCTCAACCGGTTTACCGACCTGACATCGAAGAGCATCATGCGGCGGCGGCCAAGCCAGCAGGCGACATCGGCGATGACATGGACTTAGTCTTGGAAGCCGCTCGATTAGTGATCAATTTGCAGACGGGTTCAACCTCGACGCTGCAACGCAAGCTACGCATTGGCTTCGCCAGGGCAGGGCGGATCATGGACATTCTCGAAACACACGGCGTGGTCGGCCCGTCAGAGGGCCCAAAGTCTCGTGAGGTGTTGGTGTCGCCAGACGATTTGGACGGGGTGCTATCCTCGCTGGCATCATGACCGTGTCACCAACCAGCTCGCCGACCACTGTCGCCATCATTCGCCTCGGTTGCGCTCGTAACGACGTCGACGCCGACGAATTGGCTGCCAATTTGACATCCGGCGGCTTCAAGGTGGTCGATCAAGGCGAAGAGCCCGGCGTGGTGCTGGTCAACACCTGTGGTTTCATCGAGGCCGCCAAAACCGAGTCAATCAATGAGATCCTCAGTTGGACGGAGTCCTCGAACCAGCATCGATCACCCAAAGTGGTGGTCACTGGTTGTCTGGCCGAGCGATACGGCGCCGAGTTGGAGGCGTTGCTGCCCGATGTCGCGGCAGTCATCGGTTTCGACGGCTATCACGACATCGCTGATCGTTTGACGACAGTCCTGGCTGGTGGACGCCTGGCCAGTCATCAGCCGGTGGATCGCCGCTTGCTGGCGGTGACCGGTGCAGGCTCGACCGACTGGCCCAAGTGGTCCCCACAGTCCCGGCGGCTGTTGGAGCCGGGACCGACCGCCTCGTTGAAGATCGCGGCTGGCTGTGATCGGCGCTGTGCCTTTTGTGCCATCCCCAGTTTTCGCGGATCCTTCCGATCCCGACCGGCCAGCGACATAGTGGCTGAGGCTCGCTGGCTGGTTGAGCTTGGGGTCAAGGAGCTGTTTCTTGTCAGCGAGAACAGCACCTCCTATGGCAAGGATTTGCCCGGTCAGCGCCTGTTTGAACGGCTCTTGACGCAACTGTCGGCAATCGATGGGCTGGAACGCATTCGCCTGAGTTATCTCCAGCCGGCGGAGCTACGCGAGCCTTTGATTGAGGCGATGGCGGCAACACCCAAGGTGGCGCCCTATTTCGATCTGCCCTTCCAGCATGCTTCGGCGCCCTTGCTGCGATCAATGAAGCGTTTCGGCAGCGCTGATTCATTTCTGGCTTTGATTGAGCAGATTCGCCACTATCTGCCGGACGCCGGCTTACGATCAAACTTCATTGTCGGGTTCCCCGGAGAAACCGCCGCCGATGTCGAGACCCTCAAATCATTCATCAGCCTGGCTGGGTTGGACGCCATCGGCGTCTTCCCCTATTCCGATGAAGAGGGCACCGTGGGCGCCAGCCTGCCCGAACACCTTGATGAGGCGGAAATCGCCCAGCGATCCAGCGAAGTGGCGGAATTGGCTGACACCGTCACTGCCATGCGGGCCGAGGATCGAATCGGCCAAACCGTGGAAGCCCTGGTGACCAGCGTTGCTCCCCACTACATCACCGCCCAGGCCGGCCAGCAAGGCCCGGAGGACGGCGCCTGCGAGCTGGTCAGCTCCGGTGATTGGACGATCGGGCAAATGGTTAGGGCGCAAATCATCGGCACCGATGGGGTTGATTGGCGCATCGAGTCAGTGAAACCAGCGGCGGTTGTTGCCTGATTGTGCCAGAATGCCAGTATGAGCACGCCAGCAGCTAACCCGTCCGTCAAGACCGATTCGGCCGCAGTGCCAGTCGTCAATTTGCCCAACGCCTTAACCGTGTTGCGCTTGGTGATGGTGCCACTGTTCGCCTGGATGCTGTTGGCTCATCCACATGACATTAGCTGGCGTTGGTGGACCACTGCGGTGTTCGTCATCGCCTTGTTGACCGATTTGGCTGACGGGAAGATTGCCCGCAAATATGGTCTGATCACCAATTTCGGCAAGCTGGCTGATCCGATCGCCGATAAGGCCATCACCGGCATGGCCATGATCGGCTTGTCGATTCTTGGCGAATTGTGGTGGTGGGTGACCATCATCATTTTGATTCGCGAGTGGGGGATCACGATCATGCGTTTCATGATCGTCAAGTATGGTGTGCAAGCCGCCGATCGTCTGGGCAAGATGAAGACGCTGACCCAGACCATCGCCTTGGTCGCCTTGCTGATGCCTTTGGTCATTTACCTGGGTTGGTCTGATCTGGCCAGCGGTTGGTATTGGGTCTGTCAGATTCTGCATTGGCTGGGAATTGTCGCCATGGGTGTGGCTTTCATTTTGACGGTTGTCTCCGGCATCAACTACTGCCTGGGGGCTTGGAAACTGCGCCAGAACTGGTTAGCCAGCCACGGGAAGGCATCCAGCCGCTGATGACTTTATCGTCTCAGATCGATCATTTGGCCGGTCTGATCATCAGCCGTTTGACAGCATTGGGGCAGACCCTGGCCACCTGTGAGTCGCTGACTGGTGGGTTGATTGTGGCCAGCCTGGTCGATGTCCCCGGAGCGTCGTTGGTGGTTCGTGGCGGTTTGGTGACTTATGCGACCGACTTGAAAACCCGTTTGGCTGGCGTGCCCGCCCAGATGATCGCCGATGAGACAGTGGTCTCCCAAGCGGTGGCTGAAGCGATGGCCATCGGCTGCCAGCGGGCCTGTCTGGCTGACTGGGGGATAGGTGTCACTGGCGTGGCTGGTCCAGGTCCAACGGATGGTGTCCCAGCTGGCAGTTGTTGGTTGACAGTGGCTGGCCCACACCAGCTCAACAGTCGTTTGCTTGAGTTGCCTGGTGACCGCAGCGCTGTTCGCTGGGGGGTGGTTGAAGCCGCACTGACAGCGATCGCTGCCTCGTGCGAGGTTGCTGCGCCAGATTCGGATCGCCTCCCCCAGGTCGCAGTGCCACCGCTGATCAAGCGGCGTGGCGTGAAGCCTGCTTGGGTCGAACCAGTAGACTGACCTGCATGTTCGAGCCTGAGACGATGTTGCTGCGCGAAGCTATCGGGGAAACCATCCGTGATCTGCGCCTCAATGAAGACCGCACCCTTCGCCAGGTTTCGAGCGCCGCTCAGGTCAGTTTGGGATATTTGTCCGAGATTGAGCGCGGCCAAAAAGAGGCCTCGTCGGAGGTGATCGCCTCAATTGCTGCGGCCTTGGGCATGACCGTTGGCGAGTTGATGACCGAGGTGGCGACTCGACTGATGGCTTATGAATCCGATCAGTTGGTCGCTCTGCCATTGCAGTGGGCAGCTTGATGCGCGAAGGTGAGTTGTGGGCGCGCATGGAGTCCGCCTTGGGGGCTTCCTATGCCCACGCTTGGGCTGAATTGGTGGTCATGGCTGATTTGGGAGGGCGCACCGTAGTTGAGGCGATCGGCGCCGGCGTGGATTTCAAACGCATCTGGCGTGCGGTCTGGGCTCAATTGGAGCTCAGTGAGACGCATCGCTGATTGGCAAGACTTGCCGCCGTCGAGCTAGCCATCGAACATATGTTCGGTTATGCTTGTGCCCAGACCAATTGGTTGATGACCGCCGGCTTTTCTGAGCGCCTGGGACCAATGGCAGTTTGACTGTCTGTGACAAATTGTCTCCGCTGCGCTCTATGGTTCTGATGACGGTTCATTCCAATGATAAGGAAGGTGCGACATGGCGGCAGGCGATCGTGACAAGACGAAGGCATCGAGTGATCGAGAAAAGGCCCTCGAGGCAGCCTTGGCTCAAATTGAAAAGCAACATGGCAAGGGCTCAATCATGAAGTTGGGTGATCGAACCCATCAGCCGATGGCCATCATCCCAACCGGTTCGATTGCCCTGGATGTGGCTTTGGGCATTGGCGGTTTGCCGCGAGGCCGCATCATCGAAATCTACGGCCCAGAATCCTCCGGCAAGACCACTTTGGCGCTGCATGCCATCGCCAGTGCCCAGGCGGCCGGCGGCATCTGTGCCTTCATCGACGCTGAGCATGCCCTTGACCCCGAATACGCCCACAAGCTGGGAGTCAACACGGACGACTTGCTGGTATCGCAGCCTGACAATGGCGAGCAGGCCTTGGAGATCGCTGACACGTTGGTGCGATCCGGCGCCCTGGCCTTGGTGGTCATTGACTCGGTGGCGGCTTTGACACCGCGGGCTGAAATCGAAGGTGAAATGGGCGATTCTCACGTCGGTCTCCAAGCCCGGTTGATGAGTCAGGCCTTGCGCAAGATGGCCGGAGCGTTGTCCAACGCCAACACCACCGCCATCTTCATCAACCAGTTGCGCGAGAAGATCGGTGTCATGTTCGGCTCGCCGGAAACCACCACCGGTGGTCGGGCGCTCAAGTTCTATTCATCGGTGCGCCTGGATGTTCGCCGTATCGAGGCTTTAAAAGACGGCTCTGACACTGTCGGTAATCGCACCCGGGTCAAGGTGGTCAAGAACAAGGTGGCTCCGCCATTCAAACAGGCTGAGTTCGATATCATCTACGGCGAGGGGATTTCTCGTGAGGGCAGTCTGATCGACTTGGGTGTCGAGCAGTCGATCATCCGCAAAGCCGGTTCTTGGTTCACCTATGAGGGCGACCAGCTCGGGCAGGGTAAGGAGAATGCCCGCACGTACCTGCGGACTCATCCCGAGGTGTCAGCCGAAATTGAAGCCAAAATCTTGACCGCTTACGGTATCGGTGAAGAGGTGCCAGTCGATGTTGACCCAGCCACCGGTGAAGTTGTCTTCTGAACCGGCGGCTGCAACCGCACCGGTCGATTGGCGGCGACAGACTCAGATTGCCGATCTGAGGCAATTGATCAGCCAAATCCCCAGCCGAGCAGAAGAGACTGCGCCGTCAGAGGCGGGGGCTGGCGGTATGAGTCAAGCGTCCGCCAAGGCAAGTGTTCAACCGATTGTGGCAGCGGCACCAGTTGGCGACAGGCAATCCGGCGGCGTGCGCCATCTTGATCCAGACGACATTGCTGGGGCCACACTTGACCAAGTGGCGGTGGACCAGGCCCGCGACGTGGCTTTGCGCCGTTTGACCACACGAGCTCGCAGTCAAGCTGAGCTGGAGGCCGACCTGAGCCGCCGCGGCTTCGATCGATCGATTGTTCAGTTGGTCATTGCCCGCTTGGCGGCCGTGGGTCTGGTCGACGACCTGGCCTTTGCCCGTGCTTGGGTTGAACAGCGGCAAGCTGCCAAGGCGATCGGCTGGCGCCGCTTGGCGCAGGAGCTGGCACTCAAGGGAGTTGACCGCACAATTGTTGATCAAGTCCGGCTGGAACTGGCAGGCGACGACTCCGCTGAGTTTGCGGCGGCACGGTCATTGGCCGCTAGGCGCGCTGCCACGATGAAGGGTCTCGACCAGGCAACGGTTGAACGACGCCTGGCTGGTCAATTAGCCAGGCGCGGCTATTCCTCTGACATCATCAGACAGGTCATCGCCTCTTTACGGAATGACGACTCGGTCGACGACGAGCTTGGTAACATGCATGTCGATGAATGAGCGCAAGACCTATCGAGTCATCACCTATGGCTGCCAGATGAATGTCCACGATTCGGAGCGAATCGCCGGCCTGCTGGAGACCGCCGGCTATCAGGCGACCAGGGGCGAAGAAGTGCCCGATGTCTTGGTGTTCAACACTTGCGCCGTTCGCGAGAATGCTGACAATCGCCTCTACGGCAATCTGGGGCACTGGGCGCCGATCAAAGCTGAGCATCCCGGAATGCAAATCGCTGTTGGTGGATGCATGGCACAAAAGGATAAAGACACCGTCACCAGGCGCGCTCCCTGGGTCGATGTGGTTTTCGGCACCCATAATTTGGCCCATTTGCCTGTTTTGCTGGAAAAGGCTCGCGTTGAACAAGAGGCTCAAGTTGAGATCGTCGACTCATTGGTCACCTTCCCGTCCAATTTGCCAACTCATCGTGAGTCTCCCTATGCCGCCTGGGTGACGATCTCGGTGGGCTGCAACAACAATTGCACCTTTTGTATCGTGCCATCGGTCCGCGGTCATGAGACTGACCGGCGACCAGAGTCGATTCTTGATGAGCTGAGAATGCTGGTCGATCAAGGTGTTCAAGAGGTCACTCTGCTTGGTCAAAACGTCAACACCTACGGGGTCGCTTTCGGGGATCGAGAAGCGTTCGCCAAGCTGCTGCGCGCCTGTGGCGATATTGACGGTTTGCGGCGGGTCCGCTTCGCGTCACCGCATCCGGCTTATTTCACCGATTCGGTGATCGCGGCCATGGCGCAAACCGATAATGTCATGCCGAGCCTGCACATGCCGTTGCAGTCTGGGTCTGATCAGGTCTTACGTCGAATGCGCCGTTCCTATCGCAGCCGTCGTTTCTTGGAAATCCTCGAGTCTGTCCGGGAGTCTCTACCGCAGGCGGCGATCACATCTGACATTATCGTCGGTTTCCCGGGAGAAACGGAGCAAGATTTCCAGGCGACGCTCGACGTTGTCAGAGAGGCTCGCTTGTCAGCGGCTTTCACCTTCCAGTATTCGATTCGCCCGGGAACACCGGCCGGGGTGAT
>JAITVZ010000144.1 GCA_031285505.1 Propionibacteriaceae bacterium | reverse complement strand
CGCAACGACGTGCCGCCCCATGCCAATCTGCTGACTGACAAGCAGGTCGATCCTGCCAGTGGCACACCGGTGGTCGCCGGGCAACTGCTGACCTACTCGCTGATCCTCGACAACAGCCGCGGCTTGGCGGGCGCCGAGATCGCCTTGAACGATGACTTGAGCCAGCTGCTCGATGACGCCGATTTCGTCGCTGGCAGCCTGCGTTCATCTGATCCAGGGGTGACTGCCATCCTCAGCCCGGATGGCCGCACGATCATCGTCACCGGCTCTGTGGCTGGCGGTGGGCGGACCCAGGTCAGCTACCAGGTGAGAGTCAAAGCCGATGGCGCCCGCGGCGATTCGAGCCTCGACAACTGTTTCGGCCCGACCTGCACCAAGAACCCGGTCGAGCTGACCCCGCCGCGCCTGACTCCTCCCACCATCACCCCGCCCAACACCAGGACACCAGCCAAGCCGTCCGCTCCCACCGGCGGCACGGCACTGAGCGGGCAATCGGTGCTGGCTGGCCCGGCCTTGGCCATCCTGATGGGGATCGGCGCCATCGGCCTCGGCTTGGCCATCCGACCCCGTCGATCCTGAGCCTGGAGTCGCTGACCAGTTGGCCTGTACCTGAACGTCTCGTCGCGCAGTGAAAGGTCGTCCGTGTGCCGCCACTGCCAACCGGTAGACTGAGACCAAATCATCAGGTATCGGAGGATCATGGCCAGCGAACGCGCCAAGCAACTTGCCGCCACTCAAAAGGCTGCCGCCAAGGCAGAGAAACTGCGCAAGAAGAACTCGGACGACCCAAAGGACTGGGGGCAGGCCCGGCAGTTCCTGGAGGCCTTCAAGATCACCCGCAGCTTCGACAAGGCCCTATTGCCGCTGATGATCGGCTCTTTCATCGTGGTGGTGGCCATCTTCGTCGTCATCGGCTTGTTCGTCATCAAAACCATGTGGTGGATCTGGCTGATCTTCGGGGTGCTTTTTGGTGCACTGGCTGCCATGTATGTGCTGTCCTGGCGGGCCAAAGGCGCCATGTTCAAGCGTTACGCCGGTCAACCCGGATCGGCTGAGGTCGGCATGAATCTCTTGCCAAAGACCTGGATCAAGCAACCGGTCATCAGCGTCGACAAGCACCAAAACATCGTCCACCGGCTGATCGGCCCCGGTGGCATCGTCCTGGTCGGCGAAGGCCAGCCCGGCCGGGTGCGCGAGATGATGGCCACCCAAGAGAAGCGCGTCGCCACCATCAAATACAACATCACCATCACTAGCTATGTCCTGGGCGACGCCGCCAATCAGGTGCCCTTGACCAAGTTGGACAAAGTGATCAAGAAGCTGCCCAAGACCCTGCGCCCAGCCGAAGTCACCGAGATCGCCGCTCAACTCAAGGCCCTCGATGGCGCCCGCATCAACATGCCGATCCCCAAGGGACCGATGCCCGGCATGAAAGGGGCCCGCTCCGCCCTGCGCGGTCGCTGATCCACCTACCGAGACCAGCCTGCCCCACGAGCCAGCGCAACCGGTCACAGCCTTGACCTGTTCGCCGACCGGCTAGTGTCCGGAGTCGCAGGTTACTTGCGTGTTGGGGTGTGATCGATCGCCAGCCAGAGGAGGTAGATGGACTGGAGGCCCGTCAACCAACAACACAGCGAGGCGCCGAATCCGGTCTCAGACCAGCAAAGAATTCCCGTACGGGACACCAGGCCCGAAGCCTTGTCACCCCGGGGCCAGCTTGCTTGTTTTCCTGGCCCTGCCATGGGACAATGGGCATTGCTTGCGCGGGCGGTGATGCTCCACGCGAGCAACATCAATTGAGTGCTGGCTAAGCATGGTCCGGTGGGTGCCGAGGTCGCTTGGCTGGCTTGGGGTCAGGGGCACAACATGGGGACTATTCTTGCCACGTCAACCAACCGTGGGGCCAAGTCGGTTTGGTGGCACAAACCACTGGCCGGCGGCTCGGCATTTCTGCTGGCTATCGGCGGCTTGCTCTTGGGGCAGAATCCGATCAGTGCCGCCCAACCAGAAGCCTTGTCCTTCGACGCAGCCACCGCCGCCAGCGGTCTGACCAATCAAGGCTTCGACCCCCACTGGACGCTGGCTCCCGAGATCAAGGCCAATTGGTTGCACGAGCTCGACACGGACTCGGTCTATTGGGCGACTGATTGGTCGACCGGCGCGCCCGCCCAAGTCGGTGACACCGCCATGATGCTCGGTCAATCCTTCGACTTCGCTGACGACGCTTCGACTTATCAAACCCGCCCAGCGATGGAGTTCGAGCGCACGACCACCGGACCGGCGACCTTCACCAGCTATCTGCAGTTCTCGACCCAGGCCATCGCCCCGATCGGCGGAGCCAAGGCCAACCCTGGCGCCCCATTGACGGTCTATTTCTGGGCCCATGACGGCTCGGACAATGTCAACCCTTCCCTGCTGAACTGTGCCAGCCTGGCACCGGGCTTGACCGCCGCCAACACCATTACCGTGGCCCGGGTCACCAGCGGTCAAGCCGAGGTTTATGTTGGCTGCATGCCCGCGCCTGACGCCCGGACGCTGCCGCCGGATCCGACCAGCCCGGCCAACGAGCCTTGGGCCACCGGCGGTGAAGGCGACCAGTTGACCGGTTTCATTTACGCTCAAACCCAATATGGCGCCTTCGACTCATTGACCGGGGCCAATCGTGGTTTGAACACTGAGGACGTCACTTTCACCGTTTGGGACCCGCAGACCGGAAACTACTCCCAATCGGGGCCGATCCAGCCAGCCGACTTGGACATGACCGCCCCGGCGACATCGATGTCGCGGGAACGGATGCTGGCTAGCGCCCAAACGGACAACCCCAATTGCCCCAACGGGACGGATGGAGCCGGGGCTGGTTGTACCTATGCGCCCAGTTACGCCGCGGCCGACTTCGGCTTGGACGCCCTAGGCAACATCTACATCTACACCGGTCAGGAGTCCGGCCTGGGCATGAATGGCAATATGGCCCTGTTGCGCGTCTCTCCGACCAAAGACGCCGCCGGCAGCATCATTTCGGCCAGTGCTGACCAGCCCTGGCGTTACAACGTCGTCACCAAGCTGACCAAGGCCTCGACCGCCAGCATGTTCGTCCAACTGGGCGACTACATGGTCGGCACCGGCATTCACAACGGCCATTTCCTCGGCGGCGGTTACGTCAGCGCCTATGACACGGCTTCGGCCACCTTCCCGCCCAACGCCAGCAACACCATCCCCGCCAGCAACCAGACCGCTGCCCGCATGGTCAACATCAACCCCTTGACCGGCGAGCTGACCCTGTCTGGTTCGACTGCCAATGCCAAGGCCAGCGACTCCCTCCACGGCAGCTACTCGATGGCCCAAGACGTCCTCCCCGGGGCGGGCTACCGCGACGACGCCTCCGCCCAGATGCTGACTGTCATCTCTGGCCGGGTCTACAACGACGCCAACGGCGATGGGGCTATCGCTGGCGAGGATGAAATCGGTCTGCCAGGCCAGACCATCGTTGTCGCGGCGAACGGCCAACTGATCGGCCAGCAGACCACCGCCGAGGATGGCTCCTACCAACTGATCATGCCCGGAAACGGCTCCTACGAAGTCGGTGTCGTCCAGCCACAGATCGGCGGGGTCAATGCCGCCCAGACCTATGCCGGCACCAGCGGCACACTCAACAAGGTGACCTTCCATTGCCAAGGAGGCGACCTGGCCGCTGAGTCCGGCGTCTGCGCCGGAGCGCTGGCCACGCCTTACACCGCCCCTTCGCTGGCAGACATCACCGCTTCAGCTGATCCGAGCAACTGGCCGGTGCACGCCAGCGTCCAAGTGGCCGGCAGCAGCCAGCTGGCCATCGCCGATTTCGGCTTGACCACCATGGGATCCTACGGTGATGGGGCGCTCGGCCCGCAGTCGGTGGCGGCGGGCGCTCCTGTCCATGTCAATGGGCCAGAGCCAACCTTTTGGCTCGGCGATCAGCTCGGCGCCTATGCCGGACCGGCCAGTGACAATAGCCATTTGAGCGACGATGGAGTGACCATTGACTCCTACCTCGGCCCCATCGCCCTGGACGGAGCCACCCTGGCCTCGACCCACTCCTACAATCTGACGGCGACTCTGAGCGGCTCCGCCAGCGCTCAAGGCAGCGTCAGTGCCTGGCTGGCCGATGGCTCGACCTGGAGCGAGCAAGCGGCCTGGACGCCGACCAGCTCGGGGCAAACGGCCAGCGGCCCCTTCCAACTGGCGACCACTGCCGCCCCCGGCGAAAACCCGGTCCAACTGCGCGTCAACGCCTCGACCTCGTCGGCTGCCTTGGCGACCAATGCCAACGGTGATTACCAAGCTGCCAGCGCCGACTCCAGCAAGGCCTGGCTGACATCCGGCGAGATTGAGGATTACAGTCTGACCGCCGCCGAAGCCGTCATCCGCACTGCCGTCAACAATCCCGGCGACACCGCCAGCTTCACGGTCACCAACGGCTCAAACTCTGACACCTTGCAGGCTGGCGGCGACCAGCCGATCGCCATGGGTCCAGCCGTCGCTGTCAGTGCCGGATCGACCAGCCAGGTGAGTGTCTCCGCCAGCGACCCCGAACTGAGCGTGACCGCCGCCTTCGCCAAAGACACCACAACGGGCGAGTCGCTGCCAGCGACCATCAACACCGATGGCGGGCAGGCGACCGTGTCACTGACCGTCAATGCCGGCGACGACATCACCGTCGAAGTGGTCTATGGCCAGCCCGAATCACCGCTCGGCCCAGTCGATCCCAGCAAATCATCCTTCACAATCACCCCGACGCCCGACCCACTGCCAAGTGACCCGGCCCTGATCACCGCCACCAACTGGCCGCAAGCCGATGGCCTAACGGCTTACACCGGCACCTTCACCGCCCATGACGGTGAGGATCGCCCCTTGCCTGATCTGGATTTGGCCGATATCGCCTTCTCCGCGTCCAGCCGTCAGGTACAGATTTCAGACGTGATCAACCACCACGACGGGTCATACACGGTCAGCTACACCACCCTGACGGCCTCCTCCAGCACCAAAGCCGCCCTGCTCTATGACGGTGCGCCAATCGGCCAACAAGAGCCGATCCCCTTCAAGGCTGGTGCGCCCAAACCCGGCCCGTTCGACTGCGCCGATGGGCGCTCCGGCACCCACCTGACCGTGGAAACGCCAGTTTTGTTGCCGGCCAGCTCGACGGCCACTGCCCTGGTGACCGACGCCGCCTGCAACCCCATCCCCGGTGTCGTCGTCTCCTTCAACTTGACCAAGGCGGGTTCGGCCCAAGTCAGCCCCGAGACCACCAGCACTGACGCCAATGGGCAAGCGCTGGCCACCGTTTCCGACTCTGTCGCTGAGACGGTCAGTCTCCAGGCGACCATGGCCAACGGGCAAATCGACCGGCCCAAGGACATCAGCTTCACCACGATCGCACCGGCTGCGCCGATCATCTTGACCCCCAAAGACGGCCTGCGCACCAACGCCGATCCCCTGCCGATCAGCGGGGTTGGCCAGCCAGGGGCGACCGTCACGGTCAGTGATAGCAGCACCGACAGCTCCGGTGAATCGACCACCGAGCCGATCTGCACGGCCAAGGTTGACATGGACGGCCAATGGTCCTGCCAGGCCAGTTTGGCCGATGGCGATCACACCCTGACCGCCCGCCAGGCCAACCCCGCTGGCGCCTCATCGAGCCCATCGGCCCCAGTCCGCGTCCACATCGACACCACCGCGCCAGCGGCGCCGACCATCGACATCGCCAATGGCGACCAGGTGACCGGCGATCTGACCGGACCGATCGACCCGGGCACGACCGTCACGATCAAGGACGATGACGACCAGACGATCTGCGTGGCCACGGTCGAAGAGAACGGCTTCTGGCAATGCCTGGTGCCCGATGACACCAACTCCGGGCCGATCACCGCGGTCGCCACCGACCCGGTTGGCAATGTCTCCCAACCGGGCCACGGCCTGATTGACACCGAGGCCCCTGACGCTCCCCAGCTCGACCCATCGACCGGCGACGCCTTCACCGGCTCAGGTGAAGCCGGCGGCACGGTCACCATCACCGGCCCCGACGGCCAGCCAGTGCCCGGCTGCGAGGCGGTGCTCATCGACCAGAATGGCGACTTCAGCTGCCGCCCTCAGACGCCGCTGCGCCCCGGTGATCGGGTCACCGCCACTGTCACCGACCCGGCCGGCAATGTCTCCGATCCGACCACCATCACCATCGACTCCCCGCAAGAGCCTCAACCGCCCACCGATGAGCCGACCGGGGAGCCGACTGAACAGCCCAGTCAAGAGCCTTCCGAAGAACCCACCGATCAGCCCACCGAAGAACCCACCAAAGAGCCCAGCGCCCAGCCATCGCCGAGCGCTGAACCGAGCGGCGATCGATCAGACTCGGCCCAACCCACTGCCGACTCGTCGATCGCCGCTCACACCGGTGGCACCGCTGATGCCGCCTTCCCCTGGGGATTGTTGGTCACTGGCGGCTTGCTGATCGCCGGCGGGCTGACGATCAGCCTTCGGCGGCTCGACCTCAGGAAGTGAGCTGATCCACTGTCTTGGATTGAGCTCTCTGGAGCCGGGCGCACATTGCGGTGGCCCGGCTCCGGAGCCAGTCGTCCGCACCCTTTTGACGTTCTCTGCTGTCTCGCGCTGGATGTTACGGACCCGGCGACAGGCATCGAGACCCCCCAAGGCCCAACCCCGGTGGTGCTGCCAGTCGGACCAGCATCCCTCCTTGATGGCATCGTTCATCCTTGATAGCATTACCCCCACAGCGTTGTATCTTTGAGGGGAACACGGTCATGTCTAGATCGCACTCGTCCATGTCCATCACCACGCCGATCAGCCGATGGCGCCGCCTCTTGACCGGAGCAGCCGCCTTCGCCTTGGTCGCCAGCTCCGGCCTCGGCATCGCCGCCAGTCAGGCTGACCAGCCTGGCGACAGCCCGATTGCCCCGGCGACCAGCACCGCAGTTGAATCGACGACCACGCTGGCCGAGCCAGTCACCATCACCGCCCCTGGCACCTTCAACGATGAGCTGGGCTGCGACGGCGACTGGGTGGTGGCCTGTGCGGCGGTGGAATTGACCTATGACCAAGCCTCTGGCAAGTACTGGTCGCAATTCGACATCCCCGCCGGTGATTATCAGTTCAAGATCGCCGAAAACCTCGCCTGGGACGTCTCCTATGGCGTCGACGGCAGCTCTTCAGGCGACAACAACATGTCGTTCACCGCCACGGCCGCCCCGACCTACATCATCTATGACCCCCTGACCCATCTGTCGGTGGCCACCTCAGCCGCCGCCATGGTGACGGTGCCTGGCTCATTCAACGCCCAGCTCGGCTGCTCTGGTGACTGGACACCCGATTGCCTGGCCATCGCCATGTACCCGTTGTCGAACGGCACATTCAGTTATTCGACCAGCGCCTTGAAGGCCGGTAACTATGAGGTCAAAGTGGCCATTGGCCGCTCATGGGCTGAGAACTACGGCCCCGGTGGTGTGCCCAACAGCTCCGGCAACATCCCCTTCGCCACCGCCGATGGCGCGCTGGTCGACTTCGTCTACAACCCGACCAACCACTTGTTGACCGTCACCAGCTCTGAGAAGCCGGCCTTCGGCACCGGCGCTTCGGTGGCCATCTGGCGCGATCAAACGACCCTGGCCGTCCCGGCCAGTCTCGATGGCCTGGACGCCGCCAGTTTGACTTATGCCTGGCCAGCCTTCCCCGAGTTCAAGTTCGCCCCAGCCGGTCCGATCGACTCGCCGACGGTCGGCATCCCCGCCACCGAGATCGCCTCGTATTTGGCTTTGACCGTCAGCCGCGACTGTGGTGACACGGCCTGCGCTGGCAGTGACGCCGATGCCCTGAAGTCGGCTTTGCGCCAAGGCCCCTACGATCTGGTCGGCGTCGATCAGGCCGGCGAGCGTCGCCTGGCCACTGGCATGCAGACCGCCCTGCTGATCGACGATCTCTACCCCGACGCCGCGGACGCTACCTTGGGGCTGACTTGGGCCGATGGGGCGCCAACCGCCTGCGTCTGGGCGCCAACCGCCAGCTCGGTCAGCTTGATCCACGCCGACGCCGCTCTGGCCGCCGCCCAGGAGAGCGTCGACACCAGCATCGGCTCCAGCGCCGCCGCCACCCTCGATCCGACAAGCGGCAGCTGGTGTGTCACCGGCAGCGCCGATTGGGCCAATCAGGCCTACCGCTGGGATGTCGAGGTCTTCGTCCCCAGTGAGGGCAAGATCATCCACAACAGCGTCACCGACCCCTATTCGGTCGGTTTGACCATCGACTCGCGCTGGTCGGTCTTCGTCGATCTCGACTCACCCCAGTGGATGCCCAGTGCCTGGAGCGACACACCCAACCCGGAACCGCTGCGCAGTCAGACCCAACAGACCATCTACGAGCTGCAGGTCCGTGATTTCTCGGCAGCCGACAGTTCGGTCGATGAGGCCATTCGCGGCACCTATGCCGCTTTCACCGACCCAGATTCGGCCGGCATGACCCACCTGAAGGAGCTGGCCGAGGCTGGCCTGACCACTGTCCATTTGCTGCCGACCTTCGACATCGCCACCATCGAGGAGGACCGCGCCAAGCGGGTTGAGCCGACCATCCCCCAGGCCGCCGCCGACTCCAGCGCCCAAGCTGACGCGGTCAAAGCGACCATCGATCAAGACGCCTACAACTGGGGCTACGATCCTTGGCATTACAACACTCCCGAAGGCTCCTACGCCAGCGACGGCAATCAGAACGGCGGGGCCCGTGTGGCCCAGTTCCGGGCGATGGTCGCCGCCTTGCACCAGCTTGGTCTGCGCGTGGTGCTCGATGTCGTTTACAACCACACCAACGCCGCTGGTCAGGCCGAGAAATCGGTCCTCGACAAGGTCGTGCCCGGCTATTACCATCGGGAAAACTCATTGGGCCAGGTGCGAGCCGACTCCTGCTGCTCCGACACCGCCTCGGAGCACGCCATGTTCTCCAAGTTGATGGTCGATTCGGTCCTGATGTGGGCCAGTGACTATCGGGTCGACGGCTTCCGTTTCGACATCATGGGGCTGCATGATCGCCAAACCATGCTCGACATCCGCCAAGCGCTTGACGGCTTGACACTGGCCGATGACGGCATCGACGGATCGGCGGTCTACCTCTACGGCGAAGCTTGGAACACCGGCGCCTCGACCAACGACGCCATCTTCACCGCCGCCCGACAGGCCAATCTGGCCGGCAGCGGCATCGGTTCCTTCAACGACCGGATGCGCGACGCCGTCCGCGGCGGTGGCCCCTTCGACGGGGATCAGCGCGACTACCAGGGCTTCGGCACCGGGCTCTACACCGACCCCAACGAGTATCCCGACCTGGCGACCTTCGCTGGCACCGACGTCGCCTACGACGCCAAAGACAACCTCTATTACGTCGAGGACTTGATCCGTTTGGGTTTGGCCGGCAACTTGGCCAGCTACGAATTGCCCAGCAATCAAGGCGACGGTCAGGCGATTCTGGGGGCCGACTATGGCTACGGCAACGCCAATGGCTCGGCCGCCGTCGACGGGCGCCAGGCAGCTGGCTTCGCCGCCGAGCCACAAGAGGTCATCAACTACGCCGATTGTCATGACGGCACCATCCTGTTCGACAATGGCGTCTGGAAGCTGCCGACCGACGCCACCATGGACACCCGCTCGCGGATGCAGGTGCTGTCATTGGCCACCGCTCTGCTCAGCCAATCACCAGCCTTCTTCACCGCCGGCGATGAAATTTTGCGCTCCAAATCACTCGACTCGAACACCTACAATTCCGGCGACCACTTCAACGCCATCGATTGGTCGATGGAGTCGAATGTCTTCGGTAGTGGCTTGCCCGTCACCGGCATCAACACGCAGGCGGCTGCCCCACTGTTGGCCGACTCGGCGATCAAGCCGGATCAGGACGCCATGGAGCAGACCAACGGCATGACCCTCGACCTGCTGCGCTTGCGTTCCTCACTGCCCTTGTTGACGTTGGGCTCGGCTGACCTGATCAATCAGCGGGTCAGTTTCCTCAACGACGGCGTCGATCCGACCCCAGGCTTGATCATCATGGACATCGAGGATCCGGCCACTGGCTCGCAGGACATCGATCCGACGGCCGACGCCAACCTGGTGGTCTTCAACGCCTCACCAGAAACCATCACTGAGGTGATCGATGGCCAATCCGGGCGGGATTGGCGACTCAACGCCATCCAGGCCGGCGGCGCGGATGATGTCGTCAAGGGCCTGACCTTCGACGCCACCAGCGGCACTCTGACCATTCCCGGGCGGACAGCCGCTGTCTTGGTGCTGGCCGCTGACCCCAGTCAACCAGGCGAGGAACCGAGCCCGACGACCCCGCCGAATGGTGGGGCCAGCGACTCCCCTGCCAAAGATGGGGCAGCCGCCGCCACTGGCGGGGTGTCGATCAACGCTGGAGGGGTCGGGGTGCTGATCGGCGCCGCTGCCATCTTGCTGATGATGGTCGGGGCCTTCCACATCGGCCTGTTCAGCTATCGGCGGCGCAAGGGCTGATCAACGACCACGCCAGGTGGGTCGTCAGCGGTGGCTGGCGGCCCACCTGGGTTCATCAATGACTGTTCATTGAGGCTGTGGTAGGCGATGGTCGACACGCCGCTCGAATGGCGCTGAGCGGGCAACTGGTCATCGATTAGGAGCTCCACCACTCATTGGTGGCGGTGGTACCGCCAGCCCAGTCCCCTGATGCTCACCTGACCGCTGCCGGCAATGAGAAGGTCAAAGTCTCGACGGCGGCGGTGTATGGCTCGACATCACTGAACCCCAGATCGGCCAACGCCTCGATCACGCCGCTGACCAAGCGCTGGGGGGCCGAAGCGCCGGAAGTCAAGCCAACAGTCGACACCCCGGTCAACCAGGCCGGTTCCAAGCCACTGGCGTCATCGATCAGTTGGGCAGCGCCGGCCCCAGCCGTCAAAGCCACCTCGACCAGTCGCTTGGAATTCGACGAATTGTCCGAGCCGACGACAATCATCAGATCAATGTCAGCCGCAACAGCAGCAACCGCCGCTTGACGGTTGGAGGTGGCGTAGCAGATGTCATCGCGCGGCGGGTCTTGGATCGCCGGAAAGCGCTGGCGCAAACGATCAACGATCCGCCTGGTCTCATCGACACTCAAAGTGGTTTGACTGAGCCAAGCCAGGCGCTCGGTCTGGCGTGGTTCGACCCGGTCAGCATCAGCCAACGACTCAACCAGGGTCATCGCTGCCGGGGCCTCACCGAAAGTGCCAACCACCTCCTCATGACCAGCATGACCAATCAGCAGGATCTCCCAACCGGTCTCGGCCAAGCGACGGGCTTCATGATGCACCTTGGTCACCAACGGGCAGCTGGCATCGATCACCCGCAAGCCGCGCCGCTCCGCCTCAAGCCGCACCACCGGTGCGACGCCATGCGCCGAAAAGACGACCGTCGCGCCATCTGGGACCTGATCGAGCTCATCGACGAAGATGGCGCCGCGAGCCTCCAACTCAGCGACGACGTGGCGGTTGTGGACGATCTGCTTGCGGACATAGACCGTCCCGAAGCGATCCAAAGCCCGTTCAACCGTGGTCACCGCCCGATCGACCCCGGCGCAATACCCCCGCGGTGAGATCAGGATGACTCGCTTGGCGGCTTGACTCGCTGAACTCCGGGCAACTGAGCCGCCAACCAGATCAGGAGCCTTCGCCAGAGGTGCACTATCCATGAGATTGATCCTAGACGGTTGGGCAATCAGCGCCACGGAGCCCCATTCTGGTCGAAACTACCCGGATCCCCAGAGACATTGATACCGGCTGGCTCGAATAGCACTTTATCGGATCAGCCGGTATCAATTGTGAAATTTGGACTCCCATTACAATAACTCACTGTCAATGGATAGCCGAACCTACTTGAATATTCCTATTACCCCCCATCTAATCAAGCTACAGTCACTGACTTCGGGACTGGCGGCAGTGAGCCCAATCAACCATATGATCAATGAAAACAATCAGTGCCAGACTCACGACACTGATCAGTGCCATTGCCAGCCAACCTAAACGGCCGAGATATCCAACTACCCCGCAGGCAATAATTCCAACGGGTATCAGCCAAACCACATGCCGCAATAACGGGCGTGACGCCCTATCCCGAGCAGTTGGATGAAGCGGTCGTTGTGACATTACGAGGACCCCCCCGATCCATTTCTTACCCATAACAACTCCTCAACATTGAGGCCCGACCGGACAATCCCGGCCGGTGGCAACAGTATGAACCCTCGTGTTGATTTCGTCAAGAAATTAATTAAGATTGTTTATGTAGTCGCACTCCCGACTCTCGACCCCTCCAACGTAGTCACAACCCGAGCAACCCCGGCGCGATATCGTGGTACATCCCGTCATTGGGCCAGACAACGTAGACTGAGCGGGTGAGCAGTGCCACCCCACCACGCCTGATGGCGTCGACCATCATCATGGCCGCCGGCACCATGGCCTCACGGTTGCTGGGCATGGTTCGGGTGGTGTTGGCCGCCTGGGTGCTGGGTCAAGCCGGGCGGCAAGCCGACATGTTCGCCATCGCCGGTCAGATCCCCTCCCAGGCCTACATGCTGATCGCCGGCGGCATGCTCAACTCGATTCTCTTGCCGCAGTTGATGCGCGCCATGACCCGCGACGCCGACGGCGGCCAAGCCTATTCCGACCGGATCGTCACCCTCTTCCTGCTGGCTTTGATCAGCCTGACCGCCCTGTTGACCGTCGGCGCCCCTCTGGTCATCCGCTTGGTGGTCGCCTCCAATTGGCTCGATCCGGCGCTGGCTGCCCAGTATGGCTCGATGGTCTTCCTGGCGACCCTCTGCATGCCGCAGATCTTCTTCTATGGCGCTTTCTTCCTCGGTGGCCAGCTGCTCAACTCGCGTAATTCCTTCGGCCCGCTGATGTGGGCGCCGGTGTTGAACAACGTCATCCAGATCATCATGCTGACTACCTACGCCGTCATCTGGGGCTTCGACACCAACAGCAATGGCGCCTTTTCCAACGCCCAGGTGCTGGTCTTGGGCATCGGCTCAGTCGTCGGCGTCGCCTGCCAGGCGGCCTTGCTCCTGCCCTATTTGAAGAAGGTCGGTTTCACTTACCGGCCCCGCTTCGACTTCCTGCACACCGGCTTGGGCTCGACCGCCCACCTGGCCAAGTGGGCGATCGCCTTGACCACCGTCGACCAGATCAACTTCCTCGTTGTCACCAAGGTGGCATCGGTGGCCACCGTTGAGGGCAACGGCGCCGGCATGTCGGTCTTCAACACCGCCACTTTGATCTCTTTCGTGCCGCACGCCTTGCTGACGGTTTCCTTGGCCACCGCCATGATGCCCAGCCTGTCGACCCAGGCCAACACATCGGCCTGGCAGGAGTTCACTCGCCAATTCGTCGCCGGTTTACGCATGGTCTATGCCGCCATGGTGCCGGTCTGCCTGCTCTTCGCAACCCTCGGCGTGTCGCTGGTGTCGCTGGTCATGCCCGGGCACGGTGGAATCTACACCGGGCGGGCTTTGGTGGTGCTGGGCCTGGGACTGATCCCCTTCTCACTGCGCTTCTTGATCACCAAGGCCTTCAACGCCATGGGCAACACCCGCACCCCCTTCTTCATCGAGGTGGTCTTCGTCGTCGTCACCTCGGGGGTGTCGATGCTGCTGGTCTGGGTCTTCGGGGTGCCCTTGACCTGGGTGGCAGTGGCCATCGCCGCCGGTTACACCCTGGGTTACCTGGTCTCGGCGATCGTCGCCTGGGGCTGGCTGCGCCGGGTGGTGCCGCGCCTGGCCAAGGTCCGCTTGGCTGGTTTGACCGCCCAACTGATCTACCTGGCCGCCCCCGGCGCCATCCTGGCGGCAGCCATCTGCTGGGCTCAGAATTGGTGGTGGCCAGGCAAGCTCCCGCAACTCTTGGCGGTGCTGATCGGGCTGTTCTTGGCAGTGCTGATCTACTGGCGGCTGGCACGGGCCGCTGGTGTCGACGAGGTGGTCCAATTGGAAGAGATCATCCGGGCACGCCTTCCCCATAGCGGCGGTGGCAGTGCTGGCGGATCATCGGCCCCTAGACGAGCCGTTTCTCCACAAAACTCGACACCATCGAAGGCAGAATAGCGAAGTAGTCCACGCCAAAGTCGAGGATGTCACCGACCCGGTAATCGACCCGGCAATCAGTGATGTCAGCCACAAAAACATCACTGGCCCCCTCCTCGACGATGATGTCGGGATCATGGGGCGTCAAGTGATGGATGCCGACATCTTGCTTGCCGACTGCCACCAGCGCCCGACGACGCCGCCCGCGGTCGGGGAAAGCCGGATCATCGACCACTGGCAAGGCCCCAGGAGCACGCTTTCCGCAAGGCAGCGACGGCTTGTCGCCAATCTCAATGATCTCGGCTGACAAGGTGAAAGGATCGAGCGCGGCGCCAGGCAGCGGTGTGCCGAAGTTGGCCACTCGGCCAGTCAGCAAGGCCTCACCGACCCGCAGGTGGTTGACCACGCCCGGCATGGCTCCGGCTGCCAACAGACCCAGGCCGTTGGAGCTGCCGCCGGAAACCAGGTCAAACTCCAGCCCCAAGGAGGACTGGGTGTCAGCCACCAACTGGGCGAACCAAGCCATGGCCTGCGGCGATGGCACGACATCAGAGACACAACCGAACTCGGTGGCCACTCCGGCCAACTCCACCCCAGGCAGCATGGCGACGCTGCGGCAGACCACGGCCAGATCCTCAGGCATGACACCCTCACGCCGATCACCCATCTCCACCATGATCAACACCTGGTGGCGGCGGCCCTGATCGATGGCCGACTGGCTGAGGGCGGCGATGGTGCCCAAATCCGAATTGAGGCTGACATCGGCGCAATGGACCACGTCATCGACCTGGCTGCGCATCGGTAGGCGAATCATCCACTTCTCGCCCGGCAGATCGGCGAATTCGAGCAGTGTCTTGAGGTGGGCCTCGCCAATCGATTGGGCGCCAGCTCCAACCAGCGCCTCGACCAATGGCCAATAGCCAGCCAGCGCCTTGGTGACTGCCGTGATGGCGATTCCCTGAGCCTGGGCCATTTGCTGGACGACGGCGAGGTTCGCCAGCACACCGTCCAGGCGGATGTCCATGCGCGGATACATCGGGCTCCCTTCGTCGAAGCCCCAGCTTAGACGATTGATTCCAAGCCATTGTGATCTAGTGTGCTGCGCCGTTTATTCGGTGGATAAGGAATTGGGGCCAGGTGACTGCCCATCCCAAGCCCCCAGTCACCCAGCTGCGGTCGGTGGTCTTCGGTGAGCGTAAAACGGTAGCGCAGACGGCGCAAAGCGTCGTCGTGAGCGGAGCGAGCCCGACCCCGAGTCCCAGTCACCAAGCTGCGGTCGGTGGTCTTCGGCGAGCGTAAAACGGTAGCGCAGACAGCGCAAAGCGTCGTCGTGAGCGGAGCGAGCCCGACCCCGAGTCCCAGTCACCCAGCAGCGGTCAGTGGTCTTCGGCGAGCGTAAAACGGTAGCGCAGACGGCGCAAAGCGTCGTCGTGAGCGGAGCGAGCCGAAGACCACCGACCGCTGCTGCACCCCTGCTGCACAGCAGCTGCACAGCAGCCACAAACCATGGACCACGAGCCACAAAACACTAGCTGTGCTTGACAGCACAACCATAAATGGGGCCTGACCAGCCGGCCAAGCCCCATTTGTGGATCAGAGAGGAAACGACTAGCGATCAACCGCCTCGGCCAGGTATTCCAGGATGTGCCGGTAGGTCTTACCGGTGGCCCTGGTCATGCCCAGCTCACAGGTGCGGTTACAGGAGGCGTGGGCTTCCGCGCCGAGCGACGCCACCTCAGCGGCCTCAGGTCGGGTGGCAGCCCGGGTCAGCTCCGGGTGGAGCATGCCCCGGTCACCGGCGAAGGCACAACAACCAGTGGCCACCGGCACGTTGACCTTGTCCGCCACCGCTTGAGCCACCTTCACCAGCGCCGGGTTCAACCCGAGCTGGGTGGACGAGCAGGTCTGGTGGAGTGTGATCGATGACAGTCGGCTCACCTCCCCCAGTGCGGGCAGAATGTGCTCGGCGGTGAAGGCGACCGCGTCGATCACCTCGATGTCAAGGGTCGGATCGCCTTCCAGCATGTACCGGAAGCCCTCGGTGCATGACGAGGCGTCGCAGATGGCGAAGAGTCGACCATTGCCGGTGGCTTCACGCAGCGCCGGCAGAACCACCTCGGTCATGGCCTGGTATCCCTTGGTGATCTGCTTCGACGACCAGACGGTGCCACAACACATCGACTCGATCTGCGGTGGCACCAGCAGTTTGATGCCTGCCTTGGCGCAGAGCGATTCGAAGGCCACTTGGACACCCGCTCCTTGTGCCGGCCCGAACATCCGGTTGACGCAGGCAGGCAGGTAGACGGCTGTGACTTCACCATGAGGGGCGGGACGCCGACGACGCCGACCACCCGCAGGCAACTCGGGAGAGACCAGTGGCAGCGTGTCCTCGCTGAGGATATGCCGCCCCAACTTGTTGACGCCGATCACCAGCGGCTGCAGCGGCCCATGGGCGACACTCATCGCCCGGCTGGCGCTGGTGGTCGTGCCCTTCCAGTGCTTGGCGGCCGTCGTCCAGAAGCATGACACTGAAGCCGGCACCTGCTCCTTGCGGAACTTCTTGACCAGGGTGGCGGTGTTGATCTTGACGGGGCAGGCCGTGCCGCACATGCCGTCGACGGCGCAGGTCTGGACACCGTCGTAGACGTAGCGCTTTTCCAATTGTTCGGCCAGGGCCAGGTCGCCGGCCGCCTTGGCCGTCGCGATCTCCCGGCGTAAGACGATGCGCTGCCGCGGCGTCAAGGTTAGGTTGCGGGCCGGGCAGACCGGTTCGCAATAGCCACACTCGACACAGCGGTCGATCGCCTCATCGACGACAATCGGCGACTTGATGTGCTTGAGGTGCAGGTCCGGGTCGTCGGTGATCACCACATTGTCGTTCAACAAGCCGGTGGGATCGAACAGCCGCTTGATTTCCACCATCACGGCGTACAGCTCCGAGCCGTACTGCCGCTCGACATAGGGCGCCATCACCCGGCCAGTGCCGTGCTCCGCCTTCAGCGACCCTGAGTAGCTCAACACCGCCTCAACCATGTCTTCGGTGAAATCGCGGTAACGCTGCATGGCGGAGTCGCCCTCGAAGCGGTCGACGATCATGAAGTGGATGTTGCCGTCCTTGGCGTGGCCGAAGACCACCGAATCGGCGTAACTGTACTGGTCGAACAGTTTGGACAGGTCGACGCAGGCGTCGGCCAGTGAGGCCACCGGCACGACCACGTCCTCAAGCAGAGCGGTGGTGCCCAGCTTTCGGGCGCCAGCCACCGAGGTGTAGAGACCATTGCGTAGCGCCCAAAGTTCGGTGCGCAGCGCCGGATCGGTCGCCAGGGCCACCGGCTGATCGACCGGCAGCTTGGCCAACACCGGTGCAGCTTGCCGAGCGAAGTCGTCGAGCTGCTCCTGGCTGGTGGCCTGATACTCGATGAGCAAGGCCGCCTGATCCTTGACGTTAAGACGCTTGATCAGATCAGGTGTGTCGTCGAAGGCCTGCCCAACGCGCAGCGAGGTTGAGTCCATCAGTTCCAGAGTGGCCGCCCCCGAGGCCACCAGAGCCGGCAGGGCAGAGTTGGCCTGATAGAGATCGTCAAAGACCACCAAGGCCGTCTTGGCGAAGGAGCGGATCGGAATGGTGCGGAAGGTGGCTGAGGCGATGAAGCCCAACGTTCCCTCAGCGCCGATCATCAGGTGGGTGAAGATGTCGATCGGCCGCTCGAAATCCACCAGCGAGTTGATGCCGTAGCCCATGGTGTTCTTCATCGAGAACTGCTGCTCGATCTTGGCGACGGAGGCGGGGTTGGCCATCACCCGGCGGCGCAGTTTCGCCAACCCCTGGTAGAGCTCCGGCTCGGTCGCCCGCAGCTTGTCGTCAGCGTCGCTGGCGCCGGTGTCGATGATGGTGCCGCTCGGCAGCACCACCACCAGCGATTCCAGGGTCTTGTAGGTGTTCTCCACCGTGCCGCAAGCCATGCCCGAGGAGTTGTTCGAGACGACGCCACCGATAGTGCAGGCCTTGGAACTGGCCGGATCGGGGCCGAGTTTGACGCCGTAGGGCGCCAAATAGGCGTTGACCGTCTGCACGGTCAGGCCCGGCTCAACCCGCACCC
>JAITVZ010000071.1 GCA_031285505.1 Propionibacteriaceae bacterium | reverse complement strand
AGTCGTTGATGTCGACGGCCACTATGCACTCCTTGCCGGCGGCCACCCAGGCCACGCTGACCGGCACGCAGTTCTTCCCCAATGCCATCGCTCCGGCGGTGATGTCGGCCTTGCACATCACTTTCTGGGTGTCAGCCGGCTTGTCATTGGTGGCGGCGGTCGTCTCCTGGTTCAGGGGCACTCGCTATGTTTACGAGGAGAGCTGACCGGCAGCAAGGAGCCGGCCAATCCTGATGGCTTCGCCCCAATGGGCAGTCTTAGCGATTGGCGGGCCTGATCCGGCTTGTCAGGCATCGCCCGGATGGGCGCGTTGGCAAATTGGCCTGCCATGCTGATTGTTGTCACTTGCCGAATGTGGCATGATGGCGTTGACAGATCGGAAGTCGTGGCGATGTCTCAATAGCAGCGCTGACTGACTGCTTCCTTGGGGTCCAGGACTGATCTGAACGGGCTTGCTGGCGAGGATGACTGAGAAATCCCCCTTGCTCACACATCCGGGACCGCCCCCTGCCCCATGGGGGCGGTCCATCAATCCCCATCCGACCCCACCCCTACACACACCCAATTCCGGTGCGCGACACTAGGATGAGTGACGTGCCTGAATCAAGCAACAGTCCGATCGAAGCCGCCGCCGATGTCTTCGAGCCAAGTGACGTCTCGGAGCAAATGCGTATCCGTTTGGAAAAGCGGTCACGCCTGCTCGCTGCCGGCACGTCACCGTACGCCGTCGCCACACCGCGGACCATCGCCATCGCCGAAGTGCGTCGGCGCTGGCCTGATCTGGCGCCAGGTGAGGAAACCGATCAGGTGGTCGGTGTCGCTGGGCGGGTGATCTTCTTGCGTAACACCGGCAAGCTGTGTTTCGCCACCCTCCAAGGGGGCTTCACCGCCGCCAGCTCCGGTGAGCGCCTCCAAGTGATGCTGTCCTTGGCTGAGGTCGGTCAAGACCGGCTTGACGCGTGGAAGTCGGATGTCGATCTCGGAGATTTCGTGGAAGTCACCGGGCGGGTCATCGCCTCGAAGCGCGGTGAGTTGTCGGTGATGGCCAGCGCTTGGATGATGGCATCCAAGGCCTTGCGCCCCCTACCGGTGTTGCACGCCGGGCTATCGGAAGAGACCAGGGTGCGCCAGCGCCACGCTGATTTGGTGGTGCGCGAGGCCTCGCGCGACATGGTCCGCCAGCGCTCGGCGGTGATGAAGGCGATTCGGGCGACTCTCGACGATGAGGGTTTCTTGGAGGTTGAGACCCCGGTGCTGCAGTTGATCCATGGGGGCGCCGCCGCCCGCCCCTTCCAGACCCATCTCAACGCTTTCGACACCGACATGACTTTGCGGATCGCCTTGGAGCTGTATTTGAAGCGCACCATGGTCGGTGGGGCTGATCGGGTCTACGAAATCGGTCGGATTTTCCGCAACGAGGGTATTGACTCGTCGCATTCACCGGAATTCTCGATGCTGGAGTTCTACGCCGCTTGGGGCGATCAATGGACCGGCGCGCAGACCACCAGGCGCTTGATCGTGGCGGCGGCCGACGCCGCTATCGGCAGTCGCCGGATCGCCTGGGGCGAAGACGAGATCAATCTGGATGGCGAATGGCGCTGGGCCAAGTTCTACGACCTGCTGTCTGAAGCCTTGGATGAAGTGGTCAGTGTCGACACCCCACTGGAGCGCTGGCGGTCCCTGGCTGATGCCCGTCAGATCAGTTTCGATCCGAAACTCGACGGCGGCAAGCTGGCCATGGAGATCTACGGCCAGCTGGTTGAACATCATCTGATCCAACCAACCTTCGTTTGTGACTTCCCGGCGATCGCCCAACCTTTGGCCCGCCCGCACCGCGATGACCCCCGTTTGGTCGAAGCCTGGGACTTGATCATCGGTGGCGCCGAGCGGGGGACAGGCTTCTCGGAGCTGATCGATCCTGTGATTCAGCGCGAGCGTCTGACCGAGCAGTCGTTGAAGGCGGCGGGCGGTGACCCCGAGGCGATGCAACTGGATGAAGATTTCCTGCGAGCATTGGAATTCGGAGCCCCGCCGATGGGTGGAGTCGGCGTCGGCATCGATCGGGTGATGATGCTGCTGACCGCCAGTGGCATTCGCGAGACGATCCTCTTTCCCTTGATGCGCCCCGAGCGCTCCTGAGACCGATGGGCCACCGCCAATCGTCGGGCCGAAAGCAGCCGGTGGAGCGGGCCGATCTGCCGGCCTTGGATCGGCGGCTGGTGCCCGATAATGATCGGCCCGGCGCCTGGTTCGTCCGGGTCGACGGCACTGACCAGTCTTATGTCGATCCCTATGATCCGACCTGGCTGGAGTTCGATTACATCCAGCGGATCGCCGAGATCATCGACAGTTCATGGCCGACCGGTCAGCGGATCGCCGCCGTCCACGTTGGCGGAGCCGGGATGACCCTGCCGCGTTATATCGCCCACACCCGGGCGACATCGGCCCAGATCGTCTTGGAGCCGGATGCCTCATTGACAGCGGCGGTCCGACAAGTGGCGCCGCTGGCGGCTCGCTGCGGGATCAAGGTGCGCCCGGTCGATGGGCGTTCCGGCATGACGCAGCTGCGCGATCAATCGGTCGATTTGGTGTTGGTCGACGCCTTCGCCGGCGCCCAGGTGCCAGCCGAATTGACCAGCCTGGATTGGTTCATCGAGTTGCGTCGCGTGACCCGCCCAGCAGGATTGGTCATCCTCAACCTGACTGATTCGGCCCCTTTCGACCATTCCCGACGGGTGGCGGCCGGCTTGACCGATCAGTTTGGGCCGCTGGTCTTGGGCGCCGAGCCATCGACCTTGAAGGGTCGCCGTTTTGGCAATTTGGTGCTGGCGGCTGGTCCGGTGCTCGATGTGGACCGCTTGCGTCGGCGGGCAGCGGCAGCCTATTTCCCTTACCGGCTCTTGGATGGTTTGGAGTTGGATCACTGGCTGGGCCAAGCCCAGCCCTTCCCGGCAGGCCTTGGCCTGGCCTCCCCAACCCCGACCGATGGCCCGACCACCTTTCGTTGATGCGCATTGGCCCCCAGTTCCACGAAGGGCCGATGATGCGCCAGAATGGGGCAGTGACCAGTCAGACCAACCTTTCGCCGCAGCGGATTCAGCCCAAGCACGGACGCCGTCGCTGGGGGTGGTTGATCGCCCTGGTGGCCCTGGGCCTGGTGTTGGCCATGTTGGTGGCCGGATTCTTCATCAGCAACGGTTTGACCACCGCTGCCTATGCGCAGCGCATCGCCAGCGGCCAGGCCAGCTTCAGCCTTCAGACCGCCGGCCTCAATGGCGGTGACGCCATTCCAGTGTCCGATGGCAGTGATTGGGCGGTCTTGCATCTGGGGGCCGGCCATGAGCCAGGGTCGGCCCAGCCTGGAGCTGTCGGCAATTGCGTGGTCAGTGCCTACCGTTTCGGCTGGGGCCAACCCTTCGCCCAGCTGGATCAGCTGGCCAGCGGTGACTCCATTGTCGTCACAGCGGCGGAGCAGAGCTGGACCTACACAGTCATCACCGGCCCGACTCTGGTCAGCGCCGATGACGCCACAGTCTTGGCGCCGGTGCCAGGCGACGCCGATCTTCAGGCGACCACAGCCTTGTTGACCCTGGTGACCAGCGGTTCGATCCTGCCCTCACCGCAGCGGTTGGTGCTGGTGGCGCAATTGGCCGACTGAGGCTCGCTGGATCACCCGCTTAAAGCGGCGTGTGGTTCGGCACGGCTATAGACTGCCCACCATGACAACAGCCCGTGATGCCCTGATCGAAGCCGTCCAACGCTTGGCTATCGTCCGCGGCCAGGTGACCCTGGCCAGTGGTCGTCAAGCTGACTATTACGTCGATTTGCGACGAGTCACCCTGGATGGGGCGGCCGCGCCGTTGGTCGGGCAGGTGATGCGCTCACTGACGGCTGACTGGCGGTTCGAGGCGGTCGGTGGTTTGACTCTGGGGGCCGATCCGATCGCCTGCGCCATGCTCCATCAAGCGGCCGCTGATGGTGATCGCTTGGACGCCTTCGTGGTGCGCAAGAGCGCCAAAGAGCATGGCCTGCAACGCCAGATCGAAGGCAGCCCGGTGGCTGGGCGGCGGGTGTTGGTGGTCGAGGACACTTCGACCACCGGTGGTTCGGTCATCCAAGCGGTTGAGGCCTTGCGCCAAGCTGGCGCCGTGCCGGTCGGGGTGGCAGTGATCGTCGATCGGTCGACTGGCGCCCAGGCCGCGGTCGAAGCCTTGGGCTTGAAGTATCGCTTCGCCATCGGTTTGGATGATCTCGGTCTCGAACCGGCCTGAACCTGACGGGCTGGCTGTTCCCAGCCTGCCCCGGCGGTTTGCGGGCGGGCGACTGTTACCGGCCGACCTAGCCGGTTGATTCAAAGCCAACTAGGCGGTTGATTCCTGGCGTCCGGGGTCGCCAACGCCTTGCGCCGAGGTGCTTGGAGCGGGGTAGGGGGATCAACCGGGGTCGATTCCGGGATTGGGGAACAAAATTGACCAGTCCGGCGTTGATAGGATTGTTGGACGCATCAGGGGGGCGATTCGCCCTCCGTTCTAGGAGTTTGCATGTTTGAGAGATTCACAGATCGAGCCAGACGAGTGGTCATTTTGGCCCAGGATGAAGCCCGGTCGATGAACCACAACTATGTCGGCACCGAGCATGTCCTGCTCGGGCTGATCAGCGAGCAGGAAGGCACTGCCGCCAAGGCGCTGGCCCAATCTGGGGTCACCCTTGAGGCGGCACGTGCCCAGGTGCTCGACATCATGGGGCCTGGCGCCGCCGCCCCGACCGGTCACATCCCCTTCACCAATCGGGCCAAGCACGTGCTGGAGCTGTCCCTGCGAGAGGCCTTGCAGCTCAATCACGCCTACATCGGCACCGAGCACATCCTGCTCGGTCTGCTGCGTGAAGGTGAGGGCGTGGCCTCGCAGGTGCTGATCAAGCTGGGTGTCGATTTGGGACAGCTGCGCGAAACCGTTTCCGTGATGTTGTCTGGCTTCAATGGCCCCAACAAGCAGGCGGCCATGGCTGGTGCGCCGGAGCGATCGGGCAGCAACACCACCGGCTCGAAGATCCTTGACCAGTTCGGCCGTAATCTGACCCAAGCGGCTCGCGAGGGCAAGCTTGATCCAGTGGTCGGTCGAGCCAAGGAGATCGAGCGGGTGATGACGGTTCTGTCGCGCCGCCGCAAGAACAATCCAGTCTTGGTCGGTGAACCCGGTGTCGGCAAGACCGCGGTGGTCGAGGGTTTGGCTGAGGCGATCGTCCGGGACGATGTCCCAGAAACCCTCAAGGACAAGCAGATCTACTCCCTCGACATGGGCGCTTTGGTGGCCGGTTCGCGTTACCGTGGCGACTTCGAGGAGCGCTTGAAGAAGGTATTGGCCGAGATCAAGCAGCGTGGCGACATCATGATCTTCATTGATGAGATCCACACCCTGGTCGGCGCCGGGGCGGCGGAAGGGGCCATCGATGCTTCGTCGATCCTCAAGCCGATGTTGGCCCGCGGCGAGCTGCAGACCATCGGTGCCACCACCCTGGACGAATACCGCAAGTACATCGAGAAAGACGCCGCTTTGGAGCGGCGTTTCCAGCCGATCCAGGTCGATGAGCCGTCGATCGCCTTGACCATTGAGATTCTCAAGGGTTTGCGTGATCGGTATGAGGTCCACCATCAGATCACCATCACCGATCAGGCTTTGACTGCCGCCGCCCAGTTGGCTGACCGCTACGTGGCCGATCGTTTCCTGCCGGACAAGGCCATCGACCTGATCGACGAGGCTGGCGCCCGCTTGCGGATCAAACTGATGACCGCCCCGGCGGACCTGCGTGAGATCGATGCCCAGATCGCCGGTTTGCGGGCTCAGCGCGAGGCCGCAGTCGAAGCCAAGGATTATCAACAGGCCAGCGGTATCCAGTCGAAGGAGGCCGAGCTCAACACCGAGCGCGACCGTCTCTACCAAGATTGGAAGACCTCCGGCGATGCTGTGCCGGCCGTGGTTGACGAGGAGCAGATCGCCGAGGTGTTGAGCAGCTCGACCGGCATCCCGGTGTTCAAGCTGACTGAGGAGGAAAGCTCGCGCCTGCTGTCGATGGAGAACGAGATCGGCAAGCGGATCATCGGCCAGTCCGACGCGGTCAAGGCCCTGTCACGTTCGATCCGTCGCACCCGTGCCGGTTTGAAAG
>JAITVZ010000052.1 GCA_031285505.1 Propionibacteriaceae bacterium | reverse complement strand
GTCCTGGGAGACCTGTCCGATCCACTGGTGCTGGCCAGCACCACCAGTGAGCAGGTCGCTTGGCACGAGGCTCGGCAAAACCACCAGGATTTGGTGGTGGTCGCCCCGTCGACCCTGATCGGACCATCGGCCGGGCCAATGCAGCCGGCCATCAATCAACTGTTGAGTCGACTGGTGGCCGGGCGGCGCTTGACTCTGCCCGAGCTGGCGATGGACCTGGTCGATCTCGGTGACGTCGCCGAGTTGATTTGCTTGGCGCTGGTCACACCAAGGATGGCTGGTGAGCGCCTGCTGGCTGGATCAGGGGCCAGCATCGGCTGGTCGGGATTGGTCGAGCTGCTAGTCGGGCGACTGCAGGCCTTGGGTCGGGGCGAAGTCGTCGATCGACTGCGACCACTGCGCCGGCTTGGTTTGCCGGTCAGTGCCATGGTGGCGAATCTGTGGCCCGCCTGGCGCAGTGCCTTGCCTTTCATGGGCCAAAGCAACAGTTTCGATTCCAGCAAGGCTGCTTACTGGTTGAATTGGCAGTCGCGATCGCTGTCAGCCAGCTTGGATGACTGGTTGCGCGTCAACCTGCCGACTGGCTTGGAGATTAACTTTGAGGAAGGCAGGGGCAGCGATGTGGATTACCAGCCGGCTGGAGGTCACTCAGGTTTTCAGGCGGGGACCGGGGCGGTAGCTGATAGCTGACTGAGCATCTTGGCGTCGAAGGTGTAGACCGGGGTGTCTTGCTGTGACTCGGCCTTGACTGCAAGGAACACGTCTACCACTGAAAGCTTTGGATGCTTCACCCAGATCTCCATGGTTTGATTCCAGATAGAACGCTCCATGTGAACCGACTCGGACATAATGGCATGCAAGCAGTCCTGGATGGTGCGGCGGCGTAACCCAGCGCTCCGTTCAAGCACGAAGACAACCTCTATCAGGACAATGTCTTCGACGACGAGAGACTCTTCTGTGCGTAGGAGCTGCTCGACTCGGCGCTGTTGATCGGGTAGATCCCCGAGAATCCAACGAAGAAGGCAATTGGTGTCCAGACTAGCCATGTTGCGGTGTGGCTCGTTCGGTGGCGGCTTGCGCCCAGACTCCATCGGCTTGCGGAACAGTCCCCCAGGTGCCTGCTGCGTCCATCTCAGTGCGCACTTGTGATCGTAGCTGGGCCAGGCTCGGCGGTGGCTCGACGACGATCACACCTTCCGATTGCCGGATCGCGACTCGCCGCCCTGGGGTGATGCCGAGGCTGCGCCGCAGGGAGACGGGTAGAGTGATTTGCCCCTTGTCTGTGACGGTCGAGAACATCGTAGTCATGTTGGAATAATATCATCGTTGAACTGACAGTCGGTGTTTGACAAACGTTGCGCAGCGCCTGGCCACAATCGATCCGCCGTGGCACACAGTCCTCACAGCTCGTGTCGGTCGAGAAAGCTGCAGATGGCCTCCGCCAATGCGCTCGGGTTGTCCCAGGCCATGCCGTGACCAGCCCGCGCCACGATCACCAGTTCAATACCATGGCGCGGCAACTCGACGGCGTCGACGTGGGGGAGGGTGCGCTCGCCGATCAGGTAGATCACTGGTGCCACCGTCCGATAGAGCAGCTCACGCCAACTGGGCTCCACGCCGGCGACCAGGGAGCGGGCTTCGCGGTGCATGGCCAGGGCGTCGGTGCGTTCGACCGTCCGCCACCAAGGGTCGCCGCCGCTATGGGCGGCCCGCACCACGGCGGCGTGGCCGAAGCGAACGAAGACTGACTCGTCGCGTTTGGCGATCGGTGTCGAGGTGGTGCCGCCACCGCCATCCAGGGCCGGCTCAGTCAAGCAGAGGCCGGCGACGAGGTCTGGTCGCCGAGCGGCCAGCATCAAGGCGATGGCTCCGCCCATCGAGTGGCCGAAGAGGATGACTCTGGCCAAACCCAAGGCCTTGATCAGTTCAGCGACGATCTCGGTGTGCTCGCCCAGGCTGTGCTTGAAATCTGGCGGGTTGAGCCCTTGATTGACCCCGGAACCAGGCAGGTCGATCAGGATGCGCCGCCGCCGTTGCAGGCAGGGGTCGGTGGCGACGCTGGCGTAGTCCATGGTCGAGGCACAGCCCAAGCCGTGCAGGAAGACGATTGGTGGGCCCGTGCCGTCGAGGTCCACAATGCTGATCGGTCGGGATGAGCCGAAGTGAGGAACGACCACCTGACTCAGCTCCCAGGCGAGGTTGCTGGGGAGGTGATCGTCGGTAGTGGTCATGGGGTCCATAGGGTCAGCCGGTTCAAGGGCGGGCGCCGTCTTCACGCGCGGTAAAGAACCTTGAAACGTTCCCAAACCACCATGGTGGCGCCATCAACGCCGGTCCCTGAATCTGACCAGAGCTTCCGGTGAGCGTCTCGCCACTGCTCCAAGCTGAGGTCACCTTCGCTCTCAGCGGCCGCTTGGGTCGGCGTGATCTCGTCGAAGCGACAGCGCTTCACCTCGACGTCGCGAATCAAAGCGTGCGGTTGGCCAGCGGAGTCGACCAGGATCGATAGATCGCCGATCTCCGGCAGAGGCTCGTGATGATCAATGTAGTCCCGCTCAAGGCTGGAGGTGGCGACTTTCTTGCCGGTCAGCACCAGGTCGAGCAACTCATCGGCGACTGCTGGGTCGTCGCTGAAGCTCCAGGTCGGCGGCGGGACCGCTTCTCCCCAAGGCGTGCCCATGAACACTTCCAGGTCGCCCAAGCGGGCCTTACGGCTGGCCTGGGCCCAGAATCCTTGCAACGAGTCGTCATTGCCGTCGTCGTCTTGAGCGATCATCGTCGCACTGACCTGACGATCAAGCTCGCTCATGGACTGGGTTTCGGTCGCGGCGCGATTGTCAGTCATGGGCCCATCTTTGCACATGGCTGGCACCGCACCCCAATGCCCAGAAGGCGACAGGTCTTGTCTAGATGCCTGGGCCAATGAATGGTCCGAGCGCATCGGGTGCTGGTAGCGGGTGGCCCTCGGAGATGGCCAGGTTGACAGCCGCAGAGACAGCATCGACGGCCAGACAGACGGAGCCACGCAGCACAGCGTCGCCGCCGAAATGCCCCAAAGTGAGCTGTGGTGTGATCGGGCAGCGGTTCGCCACTAGTGTCTGTAGGTCATTCAACCGCGGTTCAATCAAATCCCGCCGAGAACCACCGATGATGACAACCTCCGGATCGACAGCCAAGACCATGTCGGCGATGCCGAGCCCCAAGATTGGCACGAAGTCATTGGATAGATCGTCGTAAGCAGTCTCCAATTCACGCCAGCGAATCTCCGGTAGCTCCCCGATCAGTCCGACAGCACCATGCGCCCCACGCAGGATCTGGCCGTGGGAGATGATGGCCGCGCCGGTGCGGCGTCCGGAATAGATGTAGACGAAGTTGTGACAGTCCCGACCAGCGCCGAGGCGTCGTTCAGCCAGCGCACCAAGTGCCGAATCGCCCTCCAAGACGCTTGGCACCTTGAGGGTCGTCGCGATGTCGGCTCGCAGGTCGTGGCCGGTCCAGCCGGGTAGACCTCCTCCGCCGTAGAGCAAGACTTTGCCTTGGTCGGTGACACCGGGCGAAGCGATACCGACGCACAGTAGGTCGGCGAGTCTGACCTTGGCTCGCCGTAGAGCTTGGCGCAGCAAGGTGAGGCTTGTTTCGATACGCTCGGCCCGAGGGAATTGCGCATCGATCCCCTCTCGAAGGGTGAGTAGGATTCGGCCGCGCAGGTCAGCCACTGCGACACCGGTGCTGTGGGAATCGAAGTCGATTGCCGCCACCCTCCCGGCGCCCGGGCTCAGGTCGTATTGAGCGGCGGGGCGACCAAGTTGGCCCAAGCCATCCAATGGCGCCTTGTGTAGCCAACCGGTGTTGATCAGGTCGGTGAGGATGGCCTCGATGGCTGTGCGCGACACACCTATCATTTCTGCGATCTGGGTGGCGGTATTGCTCCCACTGGCGATGACAGCTGTCAGAGCATTGGCGGAGTTCATGGCCCGCATCAGTCCAGGGGTACCCGTGGGATGCCTCATGGCCGAGCGCTTATCAGTGCGCATTGTTCATCCTCGCTTGCTTTATTTATCACAGGTACTTTAATAAGTGACGATCTTATGTTACAGTCTATCCAGCGGGGGCGACCAGCCCTCAGCGATCTTGGGGGACGAAGATGTCAACTGTGATGGGTGGCGGCAGCCGAACCGCAGCGAAGGCGCCGAAACCGGTAGTGAGCGGTCGAGAACGGGATGGTCGGGTGGCCTGGCTGTTCATCGCACCGGTGCTGATCGGCTTTGTCGTGTTTTACCTCTATCCGACACTACGGGGGCTCTACTGGTCGTTCACCGACTACTCGCTGCTGGGTCAGCCGAAGTGGGTTGGTGCCCAGAACTACGTGGATGTCGTGCACGACGCCGACTTCTGGAGGTCGATGCTGAAGACACTTCAATACGTCGTCATCAATGTTGGATCGCAGCTCCTGCTGGCGTTGCTGCTGGCAGCACTGATGCACCGGCTGACCCGTTCGGTGATGCTCCGCACTACGCTCCTACTGCCCTGGCTGGTGCCGAACGTCACTACGGGGCTGATCTGGTTGTGGTTGCTCGACACCAACCTTGGCTTCGTCAATCACTTGCTGGATTCGATGGGTTTTGACCACGTCGGCTTCTTCATGAGCCCGGATTTGGTCATTCCCACCATATCTTTGATCAATACCTGGGGCTACGCCGGCTACACCGCCCTATTGTTCTACGCCGGCATGTTGCAGATTCCGGCCGATGTTTATGAAGCGGCCGCGATCGATGGAGCCGGTGAGTGGCGGTTGTTCACCCGCGTGACTCTTCCGCTGCTCAAGCCGATCCTGGCTTTGGTGTTGGTCGTCACGCTGATCGGCTCCTTCCAGATATTCGACACAGTCGCGGCAACGACCAGGGGTGACCCAGCCGGTGCCAGCCGGGTCGTTTACTACTACATCTATCAGCAGGCATTTCAGTTCTTCCACATGGGCTACGCCTCGACCATGGCCATTTTGCTAGTCCTCATTCTCGGAGTCTTGACCTTCGTGCAGCTGCGACTGCTGCGCGCGTCCGAATCGCAGTTATCATGAGCCTGACCACATCAACGATTGACACCCACCTGGACACCGGCATCGGCTCTGACTTGCTGACTCTGAGCCGTCGCCGCAGGCTGACACCCGGACGAGTCATAGGCTGGATCGTTCTCATCCTTGCGCTGATCATCACGATCTTTCCCTTCTACTGGATGGTCAAATCGGCGTTGACGCCGAACGCCGAGATCGTCGCTGATTCGGGCCGATTCTGGCCGACCCATCCAACGATGATCAACTTCGCCCGCACGCTGGGGCTGACCACACTGGAGGAGTCTCAGGCGGCCGGTGGCTCTGGCGCCTCAGTCAACTTTGTCCTTTATCTGTGGAACTCGGTCATATACTGCGCCCTTATTGGCTTCTTCCAAACGCTGTTCTGTGCGATGGGCGGCTATGCCTTCGCCCGGCTGCGCTTCCGCGGGCGCACGATCTTGTTCAACATGCTGGTAGCGGCCTTGATGGTGCCTGGCATCTTCACCTTGCTGCCCAACTTCGTGCTCGTGCGTGATCTCGGCATCCTCAACACCGTTTGGGGCATGGTGGCTCCGAGCGTGCTGATGACACCCTTCGCCCTGTTCTTCATGCGGCAATTCTTTCTACCGATCCCTCGTGATGTCGAGGAAGCGGCCATGATCGACGGCATCGGCAAGATCAGGATCTTCTGGAACATCGTCCTGCCGATGGCCAAAGGGCCCCTGATCACCATCGGCCTCATCACCGTGGTCTGGGCTTGGAAGGACTTCATGTGGCCCTTGCTTATCGGCCGAGATGAGTCCGTGCGTACCGTCACCGTCGCCCTGGGGGTGTACCTGCAGCAATCTCCCAACCGGCAGCCTGACTGGACCGGACTGATGGCAGCATCGACCATCTCGGTCATTCCGGTCATCGTCCTGCTGGCCTTCCTCGGGCGCCGCATCGTCGAGTCACTCAACTTCTCAGGCATCAAGTGAGCCGCCGGCATTACCGGCGGCGTCCATGCGCACATCCAGTCAAGAAACAATCACCACACAACAAAGGAGAAATGGGATGATTACCACAAGTAAACCGGGTCGAGCTCTGATGGCGGGAGCAGCCGCTTTAGCGGCCATTCTGGCAACGGCCGGTTGTAGCAGCAATGATTCGGCGGGAGGGGATGTCACTCTCCAGTACTGGATGTGGGATGACACGCAAGTGCCCGCCTACCAACAGTGCGCTGATGACTTCACGGCCGCCAATCCGAGCATCAAGATCGAGATCACTCAGACGGCCTGGGGCCAGTACTGGACTAACCTCGCCACCCAGGTGGCAGCTGGTTCCGCTCCTGATGTCTGGGTTGATCAGTCGTCTTACTATCCGCAGTTCGTTGAAGATCAGCAGGTTGAGAACCTGACTCCTTACATTGAGAAGGATCCCGATGCCATCGATCTCAGCCTCTATGCGCCGGGTGTGGCGGACATGTGGGTGATCGACGACCAGCGCTATGGCTTCCCCAAGGACTTCGACACTATCGGCCTGCTGATCAACAAGGCGCGGGCCGATGCCGCCGGTCTGACCGAAGCCGATTTCCAGAACATGACCTGGAACCCGACTGATGGCGGCACTTTCGAAGAGGTCATCGCCAAGTTGAGCGTGGATCAGAATGGGGTGCACGGTAATGAGCCGGGCTTTGACAAGGACAATGTTGAGAATTACGGATTCATCGTCGAATGGGCCGACGGCTCGCAGGGGCAAAACTTCTGGGGCGACCTGGCGGCGATGAACGGGTTCACATACTCCGACAAGAACCCATTCGGCACGAAGTTCAACTACGACTCGCCGGAGTTGGTTGAGACCATGGAGTGGATCGTCTCCTTGTCACAGAAGGGTTATGCTCCCTCGTTCGATCAGAACTCCAGCCTCTCCCGGCTCGAAGTCGTCAAGGCAGGCACCGCCGGCATGACGACAATGGGATCGTTCAATCAGATGCTCTACAAGGACACACCGGACGACTTCTACTTCGCAACTCTGCCTACCGGCCCTGAAGGTCTCAAGTCGGCAACCAACAGCCTGACCGACTCAATGTACGCCGGGGGCAAACACAAGGACCAAGCCTGGGAGTGGATCAAGTATCTTGCCAGCCCCGCCTGTCAGGATGTGGTTGGCGAGACAGGTGTGGTCTTCCCAGCGGTCGAGGAAGCCGCACAACGCTCGGTCGAGGCGCGCGGCGAACTCGGTCTTGACGCATCGGTCTTCACCAGCTATCTGGATGAGCCAGACGGCACATTCCTGCTGCCCATCTCCATGCATGGCACGGAGATTTCACAGATCGTGCAGGACGCTCTGCAAGGCGTCGCCCTGGGCACGACCGACCCGGAGACGGCATTGACGCGGGCTAACGCCGAAGTCAACGAGCTGTTCGAGTCGTGAGTGGATTCTGAGTGATATGACGACCGACCTTGGCGTTCAAATCAGCCATTCCATTCCCGTCAACCCGGATGGGTGGACCGGCCTACTCGATCTCGGGGGGCTGGTTCTGCCCCTGCTCGCTGGCGGTGAGCCCCGGCGGGTGAGTCCTTCCGAAGTGCTCCTTCCTCCGGGAGCGGTGTCACTGCTGCACCCCTTTGGTGACACCGATTTTTTTCGCCATGGTTGGAATTCGTGGAGTCCGTCCGGATGGCGGTGCTTGAGTGATGCCCCTTTGCGGATCTACGGGAGCGAGGAGCGGCTGTTGACCGCCGACGATTCCCGCAACGACACACCCCAGGCACACTCGGGCAGTGGCGTCGGTGCGCTGCGATCATCGGATGGTCGCGTGCTCATCCTGGGAGCCCTCGGTCTGGGGGCTCCCAGGGTGGGGGCCACCCCGTCGACCCTCTGGGGTAACGTCGAGGTCAAAGCGGGTGAGTGGTTCCTGGGTTTCGGTGACGAGGTGGCCGTCTTCTCTCGTTATGCGCAGCTATTGGCTGATCACCTGGGCTCTCGTGACAGCCATGCCGGGCGGGTCTGGTGCAGTTGGTACTCCTACTATGAGGGCATCAGTGAGGCGATCATCGAAGGCTGCATTGATGACTTGGGAGATCTACCCTTCGATGTCATCCAACTTGATGACGGCTGGGAGCGCGCAGTCGGCGATTGGCAGGCCAACGACAAGTTCGCTGCCGGTATGGCGACGACGGCGCAGCGAATCACCGCTAGCGGTCGGCGTGCCGGCCTTTGGCTTGCGCCGTTCATTGCTCTGCCATCGTCCGTCTTCGCCTGCGAGCGCCGCGATCTGTTGATTCACGATGGTGACGGTGAGCCGATGATCGCCGGCTACAACTGGGGCGGGCCCTACTACTGTCTCGACACCACCCACCCAGAAGTCCAGGACCACTTGCGAACGGTGTTCAAGAGCGTGCGCGACTGGGGATTCAGTTATCTCAAGCTTGACTTCGTTTATGCTGCAGCCCTCGAAGGCCGGCGCTATCAGCAGGTCCACCGTGAGCAGGCTTACCGGGAGGCCATTGCTCTTATCCGGGAGATCATGGGTGAAGATGCCTACCTGCTGGGATGCGGTGCGCCGATGCTCCCATCAATGGGCATCTTCGATGGGGTGCGGGTTGGCCCAGATGTGGCTGCTTTCTGGGAGAATGCCGAGCGGCCGGGCGATCCGTCGGGCATCGGGGCCAAGAACGCCTTTGAAGCCTCGATCCATCGTCAATGGTTGCGGCCCGTCTTCGAGACAGATCCGGACGTGGTCTTCTTTCGGCGGCGCCGTTCGTTGCTCGATGACGATCAACGGCAAATGCTTCAGGATCTTGCCCGGGTGCTGGGCTTCTTGTCGACATCAGACCCTATGCCTTGGCTCAGTGCCGAAGAACGGGCCGAGTTGCGGGCCTGGTTACTGGAGTCCCCGATGATCGAGCCCCTTGGCTCATTGGAGTTCCGTATCGATGGTCGCATTGTTGACTTTAATCGCTGGGGCACTGGCTATGTGCCGACGGCCGGAACAGTTGCTGGCTAGCCGATTGATGGGCGCTATTGCCGAAACTAAGACTCGGTGAAGGGATGATAATGAGTACGACGGTGATGGTCATCGGTGCTGGGCAACGTGGGCGGATCTATGCCGACCTGATGCACGAACTTGGGGCGAGGGTGGTGGCGGTCGCCGAACCGGACCCAGATCGCCGCGAGCGTTTCGCCCGAGAGTTCCAGTTGGAGCCGGAAGGGGTCTTCATCGATTGGCAAGCCGCTTTGGCCACGCCGCGTCTGGCCGATGTCGCCGTCATCAGCACACAGGACCAAGACCACGTGGCCCCAGCTGTAGCGGCGGCTACTCTTGGCTACCAACTCCTGATTGAGAAGCCAATGGCCACTGATCGAGCAGGTGCCAGGGCTATCGTCGCCGCGGTGGAGCAGGCGGGGGTCATCGCCGCTGTCTGCCATGTGATGCGTTACACCGCGTACACCCGGCAACTGAAGAGGCTGCTCGTCGAAGGGGCCATCGGTCGCATCATCGGGATGCAGCACCTTGAACCGGTGGGTTGGTGGCACTTCGCCCACTCCTTTGTGCGCGGCAATTGGCGCCGAGCCGAAGAGTCGAGCTCATTGCTGCTCCAGAAGTGCGTTCACGATATTGACTGGATCGCCTACATCATGGACGAGCCGGTCAGGTCGGTGTCTTCCTTTGGCTCGCTGCAGGAATTTCGGCCGGAGAACCGACCGAGCAAGGCTGCCGGCCGCTGCTTGGATTGCCCCATCGATGAATGTCCATACGACGCCACGCGAATCTATCGAGGTTTCCTTGACGATCCGCAGCACCGGGTCTGGCCCCTGGCAGTGCTGACGCCCGACCCTGACCGAACAACTCTTGATCAGGCTTTACGCACGGGCCCCTATGGCGAGTGTGTTTACTTGGGTCGCAACGATGTGGTGGATCATCAGGTGGTGTCGATGGAGTTCAGCTCGGGAGCTAACGTCTCGTTCATGGTGTCCGCCTTCACCGAGATGGCCAACCGGAAGACCCGTATCTTCGGTCATCGCGGCTGGATCGAAGGCGACGGTTCTGTCATAACAGTCTTCGACTTTGCGACTACCGCCGCCCGGATCTACGACACGGCGGCGGGTGGGTCGAGCGCGGCCGAGGGGCATGGCGGTGGAGATCGCGGGATGATTGCCGCCTTTTTACAAGCCGTGGTTAGTGGCGATCAGGCTTTGGTGGAGTCGACGCCGGCCGTGAGTCTGACGGCGCTGGAGATCACCTGGGCAGCAGAAGAGGCGAGAGAGCACCATACCGTTGTTGATTTGGGCGATGCCATTGCCACTGGTCCTCTGGCCGAGCAATCAACGCTCTAATCAGACTCCAATTCTGCTGATGGATCAGCCGATCTACGGCAATTCTGAGGTTTTACTGCCTCGTCAGTGACTGTTCCGGATGTCACTCGGGCAGAGCCAGCCTGCTCGAAACCCTCTCAAATAGGGGCACGATCGACCGGTGGTTGGCAGCGTGCCGTCGCCCGATGCTGAAGGGGGCGCAGTCAACCAACTGTTGACCGCGCCCCCTTCAACGCGAACTGAGGCTCGATCAGGCCGGATCAATGTCGATGATCGGGTCGCCGCCTTGGACGGCGGCTCCAACCTCGACCAGGATGGCCTTGACCTTGCCGGCCACTGGGGCGGTGATCTCGGTCTCCATCTTCATTGCTTCGAGCACGGCGACGACGTCACCGGCAGCGACTGACTGGCCCTTCTCGACCAGGATCTTGCGCACTGAACCGGCCAGCGGCGCCGTGACGGCGTTAGCCGAGGCTCCGGCAGCCGGTGCGGCTGCGGCTGGGGCACCAGAGCCGCCGCCGATGAAGACCGGGGGCAGGCTCGACGGCGTGTCGTCGACCTCGACCTCGACCTCGTACGGCACCTGATTGACTGTGACTTTAAGTTTCATGATTTCTCCTTGAGATTCACCGTACGGGTGTGTGGTTCAGTTGGGCGACGCGGGTGCCCTTGGTCCAGGTCGGGCTGGAGGCGAAACGGCGCTGGCGCGGCTCACCTTGATAGCCTAGGTAGGCGCTGACGCCAGCGGCGATGGCCACTAGGACGTCTTCGGGGACGTCGGCCGCGTTGACCAGGCGTAGACCCGTGACCTCACGGTCCAATTGGTTGATCCGCCCTTGCAGGTTGCGCACCAGCTCGAGCAGCTCTTTGTCTTGACTCATTTCAACACTCTTTCTGCGCTCTGCTCGAAACATTCGCTTCGACCAGGTGGCGACGGCTCTAGCTGGGGAAGACCCCGTGCTTCTTGGCGGGACGGATCTTGCGCTTGCCGGCCAGCTGCTCCAAGGCGAAGGCCACCTTGGAACGGGTTTCAGCCGGATCGATGATGTCATCAACCAAACCACGCGAAGCCGCCATGAAGGGAGTGGCGAAGGTGTCGCGATACTCCTGGATCATCTCGGCTCGCTTGGCCTCGGGATCGTCGGCTGCCTTGATCTCCCGGGCGAAGACCACAGCAGCGGCCCCTTCGGCGCCCATGACGGCGATTTCAGCGGTCGGCCAAGCGAAGACAGCATCGGCGCCCAGGTCACGGCAAGCCATGGCCAGGTAAGCCCCGCCATAGGCCTTGCGCAACACTACGGTCACCAGCGGCACGGTGCAAGCGCTGTAGGCGAACAGCAGCTTGGCGCCGTGGCGGATGATGCCGCCGTGCTCCTGAGCGACGCCGGGCATGAAGCCGGGGACGTCGACCAGGGTGACGATCGGGATGTTGAACGAATCGCAGAAGCGAACGAAGCGCGATCCCTTGTCAGAGGCGTTGATGTCGAGCACACCGGCCATGGCCGACGGCTGATTGGCGACGAAGCCGACGGTGCGCCCGGCCACCCGGCCGAAGCCGACCACCAGGTTGGTGGCGTATTGGGCTTGGACCTCCAGGAAATCAGCGTGGTCGGCGATCTTGCGGATGACCTCACGGACGTCATAGCCCTTGGTGCCTTCCAATGGCACGATGTCGCGCATCGACAGATCCGGGGCGACGTTCATGTCGGGGTCGGTGATCGGGGCTTCTTCGCCGTTGTTCTGTGGCAAGAAGCTCAACAACTTTTGGGCGATCAGCAGGGCTTGATCGTCGTCATCAGCCACGAAGTGGATGACACCGGAGCGCTGCATGTGAGCGTCAGCCCCGCCCAGCGCGTCCTGGGTGACCTCCTCGCCGGTGACCTGCTTGATCACACCTGGACCGGTGATGAACATGTAGGCCTTGCGAGTTTGGATGATGAAGTCAGTCAAAGCCGGGGCGTAAGCCGCGCCGCCGGCACAGGGGCCGAGGATGACCGAGACCTGGGGCACCACGCCACTGAGCTTGACGTTGGCGTAGAAGACCTGGCCATAGCCGGACAGGGAGTCGATGCCCTCTTGGACTCGGGCGCCGCCGGAGTCGTTGATGAAGACGAAGGGGTTGCCGTTTTGCAACGCCGACTCCATCATCTCGACGACCTTCTTCGAATGGGCCTCACCGGCCGATCCTCCCATGACGGTGAAGTCCTGGGAGGCGACGTTGACCGGGCGACCATGGACCAGGCCGACACCGGTGACGACGCCATCAGCGGGGGCATTGGCCTTGTCCATGCCGAAGGTGGTGGTGCGATTCTTGCGGAACAGGCTCGACTCTTGGAAACTGTCGGCGTCCAAGAGGACATCGAGACGCTCGCGAGCGGTCAGCTTGCCTTGGGCGTGCTGCTTCTCGATGCGGGCCGGGCCACCACCAGCTTCAGCCAGTGCACGCTTGGCGTCGAGATCGGCGACCAAGTCAGTCATGGATTGTGCAGCCATACTCAGGCCCTCTCGACCTTGACGGTGTGAGTCCGCCCGCCCAAGGAGACGTTGTAGGTGACAGTGCCCACACCCGCAGCGGTCTCACCCTTGGCCTTGGCTTCTTTCTCGGCCTCAAGCTGGGCGAAGGACTTGGCCACCGAGTGGGGGCCTTCGCTGCGATGCTTGAAGAACTCAGTGGCGACCGCCGGGAACTGGGCATAAGTCAGGACATCCTCATCGGAGCCGTCGTTGCCTTCGAGGGCTTTGGTCTGCTTGACCAGATCCTCCCATTCCGGCTTGAGCAGGTCAGCCGGGCGTTGGGTGATCGGCTGCTTCTTGGACTGCTCTTCAGCGATCTTCTCAACTTCGGGGTTGACGTCGCCAAGGGTCTTGCCGTAATAGCCCAGCATCAGATCGGCGAACTCAGCGGTCATCTTCTTGTAGCGGCCGAACAAGACGTTGAAGACTGCCTGGGTGCCGACGATTTGCGAGGTCGGGGTGACCAGTGGCGGGTGGCCGGCGTCGGCCTTGACCAATGGCACCTCAGCCATGACCTCGGCCATCTTGTCGCCGGCGCCTTGGGCCTTGAGCTGTGACTCCATGTTGGACAGCATGCCACCGGGAATCTGCGAGGCGAAGATGTCGGTGTCGACCAGCACCGAGGACTCGAAATCCTCGTACTTCGGGCGGATCTTGGCGAAGTGGTCGCGAATCTTGATCAGGCGAGCCATGTCCAGGTCGGTGGTGTAATCGGTGCCATCGAGCATTTCGACAAAGGACTCGGTCGGGTTGTGGCCGGGGCCGAGGCTCATCGATGAGATGGCGGTGTCGACCACGTCGGCGCCAGCCTCAATCGCCTTTTGCAGGGTCACCAGGGTGACACCGGTGGTCGAGTGGCAGTGGACATTGATCTGGGTGTCCTCGCCGTAGGTCTCTTTGATGCCGCGGATGATGTCATAAGCCGGTTGGGGCTTGAGCAGAGCGGCCATGTCCTTGAGGGCGATCGATTGGGCGCCCATGTCCAACAGTTGTCCGGCCAGCTTGATGTAGCCCTCGACGGTGTGGACTGGGGAGATGGTATAGCAGATGGTGCCTTGGGCGTGCTTGCCAGTCTTGGCGACCGCCTGCATCGCCTTGGCCATATTGCGCGGATCGTTGACGGCGTCGAAAACCCGGAAGACATCCATGCCATTCTCGGCAGACTTCTCAACGAAGCGCTCAACCACTGAATCCTCATAGTGGCGGTAGCCGAGCAGGTTCTGGCCGCGGAGCAGCATTTGCAGGCGGGAGTTCGGCATCAATTCGCGGAAGGTGCGCAGACGCACCCACGGATCCTCGTTGAGGTAGCGGATGCAGGAGTCATAGGTGGCTCCGCCCCAACATTCGACCGACCAGTAGCCGGCTTTGTCAATATCGTCGCAGGCTTCGACCATGTCTTCGGTCGCCATGCGGGTAGCCAAGAGGCTTTGATGAGCGTCGCGCAGGGCGAGCTCGGTTACACCGATTTTTCGTGGACTCATACCTCCATCCAACCACGTTCCACCGCGAGGATCATGCGAAAAGGTCGTTTTGGGCATTGGTTCAGGCGTGTCCGTCCGGGCGCACAAGCGACCGGCTATTGCTAGCGCCCAAAATGACAGTTTGGATGGTTGGTTCCATGGCATGTGGGCTTGTCTGGGGCTCAGGAGGCGTTCTGGCGCCTGCTGCTCGGTTGATGGGTGGGGCCCGTTGATCAACGACAAGGATGCGAGGCGCCGCATTCAGTCTCGCCTAGCAACGATTCTCCAGGGCGGGACACTAGCGGGACACTAGGCTGAGGCGATGAGGTTTCTGCAGGTGGGGTTGGGATATCGCAGCGCCGCTTTCCATCGCGTGTTGGCCGATTGGCCAGGACTGGCCAATGTCGGGGTGGTGGTGCGCCGTCATTTGTCATTGCCACAGCCGGTCTTCACCGATCTGCGCCAAGCCATCAGCGCTACCGCGCCCGATTTCGTGCTGTCGTTCGTGCCGCCGCCAGCCTGCGCGGCGATCATCGGCCAGGTCGTCGACGCCGGGCTGCCCATACTGGCTGAGACCCCGCCGGCTGGCACGGTGACCGAATTGGACGCCCTGGCTGATCTGGCGAAGTCCGGTCTGGTCCAGGTGGCCGAGCAGTATCCACGGATGCCCGGCCACGCCGCTCGCCGCCAATTGCTGTCCCAGGGTGTGATCGGCGAGCTGTCGCAGGTCCAGGTGTCGTCGACCCAGACCTACCACGCCATGGCCTTGATCAGAAGCTATCTGGCGGTTGGCCAGTCCGGCGGAGCAGCCATGGTCGCGCCTGATCGGCCGGTGTTGGTGCGGGCCGCCCGCTTCTCGGCTGGCTTGGTCAACCCCTTGTCGCGGGCTGGTTGGACTGATGATCCGGTGGTTCATCAAGCCGGTACCGTGCTGGCGTCGGTCGATTTCGGGGATGGCTTGAGCGGTGTCTATGATTTCACCGATCAGCAGACCCGCAACCTCTTGCGCACCAGGCGCTTGCTGTTGCGGGGTTCCCATGGGGAGATCAGTGGTGACCAGTTGGTCCGCCTCAGCGCCCCTCGCTTGATCACCACCAGCTTCTTGCAGCGTCGTCAAACCGGCCACGATCTCGACGTCAATGGTTACGCTTCGACGCAGATCACCCTAGGTGATCAGGCACTTTGGGTGAGCCCCTGGCCCAATCAGCGCTGGAACGACGACGAGTTGGGCATCGCCAGTCTGATCGCCGCCATGGTCGACTGGGTCGATGGCGCCGGGCCGGCGCCCTACCCCCTGGCTGAAGCGATCTATGACACCCGTCTGGGCTTGGCGATCGACGAGTCGGTCCGCACTGATATGCCGGTGCGTTTGGCTGCCTGAAAATTGCTCTTTCAGGCCAGGGTGGCTTGGGATGGGTTGACCCCCATCACCGATCAGACTCAGCCCTCATGTGAGCACTGGCCCGACGATGACTTGAAACGCCGCATCTGTGTCTTGGTGATGGGCGGTCCCGGCTTGACATCACTCGTACACTTGGCTCGTGAAATTCCTCGACACTGTGCCGAATTACGACCTGACCTACGACGATGTGTTCATGGCGCCACGGCGATCCGATATCATTTCTCGTCTGGATGTAGATATCCAATCGACGGATGGTTTAGCCTTGCCGACGCCGCTGATCGCCGCCAACATGACCGCCGTCACCGGACGGCGGATGGCTGAAACCATGGCCCGGCGTGGCGGGTTGGGCATCATTCCCCAGGACATCCCAGTCGACGTGGTGGCCGCCACCATCGCCAAGGTCAAAGCGGCCGACCCGGTGATTGACACCGCCATCACTGTGCAGGCCGACGACACGGTCGCCACGGTCCTGTCGCTGCTGGCCAAACGGTCCCACGGCGCAGTCGTCGTGGTCGATGGCGGTGGGCATCCGCAAGGGGTGATCACCGGGGCCGACGCCGACCGACTCGACCGCTTCGCCCAGGCCCACGAGGCGATGAAGACCGACATGGCCCTGGCGCCAGTCGGCACTGACCCAGGCCAGCTCTTCGAGCAGTTGCAAACCAGTCGTCATCCGATCGCCGTGCTGGTCGATGCTGATGGTGTCTTGGCCGGGGTGATGACTGACAAGGACGCTTTGCGGTCGACCATCTATCGCCCGGCGGTCGACGCCAGCGGCCGCTTGAAGATTGGCGTGGCCGTCGGAATCTCCGGTCAGGCTCAAGACCACGCCCGACAGCTGCTAGCCGCTGGAGCCGACGCCTTGGTGTTGGACACCGCCCACGGCCATCAGGAGCGGATGCTGGAAGCGGTGACGTCGGTGCGGGATCTGCTCGAATCACTGGGGTCGTCGGTGCCATTGATCGCTGGCAACGTCGTCACAGCGGCCGGCACTGGCGATCTGATCTCGGCCGGCGCCAATGTCGTCAAAGTCGGTGTCGGTCCCGGGGCGATGTGCACCACCCGGATGCAGACCGGCGTCGGCCGCCCGCAGTTCTCGGCCGTCATGGAATGCGCTGAGGCGGCCAGTGCCTCCGGAGGCACGATCTGGGCTGATGGTGGGGTGCGTCACCCGCGCGACGTCGCCTTGGCGTTGGCCGCTGGTGCCGGCGCGGTGATGATCGGTTCCTGGTTCGCTGGCACTTTCGAATCGCCCGGCGACCTCAAGCTGACCGAGAATGGCCGCGCCTACAAGGAGTCATTTGGCATGGCCTCGGCGCGGGCGGTGCGCGCCCGCACCAAAGACCGCTCGGCCTTCGATCGGGCTCGCGCTGGGCTGTTCGAGGAGGGCATCTCCCACGCCCGGATGTTCCTCGACCCGGACCGCCCCGGCGTTGAAGACCTGCTCGACTTCATCACCTCGGGGGTGCGCAGCTCGATGACTTATGCCGGGGCTCGTGACCTTGGTCAATTCGCCGACCGGGCCTTGGTCGGGGTCCAGTCGCGCTCCGGTTACGACGAAGGTCGCCCGCTGGCGACCAGCTGGTGATAGCTGGGACTGACGCTGAACCAGTCGGCCGGGCCAGTAGACTGCCCTTATGCCCCGGGGGTGAACGCAGCTGCGCGGCCCATCCCACTAGGCCGATTGAGGAGGTCTCATGGCCCACTGGCACGGTCAGTTCATCGCTCACCCCCAAGCTTGTGACGAGGGGGACCCGGCGCCGTATTTTCGGAGACGTTTCGCCCTGCGCCCGGGTTTTGTCAAAGCGACTTTGGACATCACCGCCTTGGGGTTGGTCGAACCCCTGCTCAACGGCGCCCGTGTTGGCGACGAATTGTTGATGCCGGGCTGGACGTCCTATCGGGACCGGTTGATGGTGTCGCGCTTCGATGTGACCGATCAACTGCGAGCCGGAGACAACGTCCTCGGGGTGATCGTCGGCGAAGGCTGGGCGGTCGGCGCCCTGACCTGGAGCAAGTCGAACCATCATTACGCCGATCGGCCGGCGCTGTGGGCCCAACTGGCCATTGATTACGACGATCGCACCGAATGGATCTGCACCGAGCCGACCGCCGCCCCGGCCAAGGATTCGGATTGGTTGGTCGGTTTCGGTGGGGTGCGGGCCAACGGCCTCTATGATGGCGAAGTCTTCGACGCCAGCCTCGAACCGGCGCATTGGGCGACCATCGATTTCCAGCCTGATCAAGCTTGGGGCATGGCCATCCGCTACGACTGGCCGCTCGAGTCCTTGGAACTGGCCAACAAACCACCAGTCAAACGGATGGGCGGCCTGCCAGTCAAAGCGATCAGCTGGTCACCTTACGGCTGCCCAGTCCTCGACTTCGGTCAGAACATGTCCGGTTGGTTGAAGATGCGCCTGCCGGCCAGCAAACGGGGTTTGGACATCACTATCCGTTACGCCGAGGCGCTGAAACCCAATGGGGCCTTGGAGCGTGACACCAACCGGTCAGCCAAGGCGATGGATCGTTACATCAGCCCCGCTGGTCCGACCAGCGAATGGGAGCCCCATTTCACCAGTCATGGTTTCCGCTACGCCGAGCTGGAGGGTTGGCCGGGCACACCTGATCCGGCGGGGTTCGAAGCCCAGGTGATCCACTCCGACTTGGAGGTGACCGGTTGGTTCGACTGCTCCGACCCACTGGTCAATCGCCTCCACCAGAACACTGTCTGGTCGATGCGCTCGAATTTCGTGTCGTTGCCCACCGATTGCCCGCAGCGCGACGAGCGGCTCGGTTGGACTGGCGATCTGAACGTCTTCATCGCCACTGCCTGCCACTTGATGAACGTCGACGCCTTCGTCCGCTCCTGGCTGTGTGATCTGATGATCGAGCAGGGACATTGCGGCAACATGCCCCGGTCGGCGCCCTTGGTTGATCCGCGCCCCAGTGAGCCGACGGCGCTGTGGGGCGACGCCATCATCAACGTGCCCTGGACGCTCTATCGAGAATCTGGGGATGACCAAGTTTTACGGTCCTGTTGGTCGTCGATGCGAGCCTACATCGACGAGGTGGAGTCACGCCTGGACGAGCGTGGCTTGTGGAGCAGTGGTTTTCAGTACGGCGATTGGGGTGATCCCGACGCACCACCGCGTGAGCCTGGAGCCGCCAAGACCGACCGCTATTTGGTGGCCCAGGCCTTCCTGGCCCGCAGTTGCGCCCAAATGGTGGCCATCGCCGAGCTGATCGATGATCAAGAAGCCGCCCAGCGCTACGGCGAGTTGAACAGCAGGGTGCGTCTGGCCTTCCAAGAGGCCTATGTCTCGGAGCGTGGCATCGTCGCCGGTGACACGGCCACCGGCTACGCCTTGGCCATCTGTTTCGGCCTGCTCAGTCCCGAGCAAGCCGACTACGCCGGGCGGCGTTTGTCGCTGATCGCCGCGGCCAACGACTACGCCATCTCGACTGGCTTCGCTGGCACACCCTTCATCCACGACGCTTTGACACGCACCGGCCACGTTGACGCCGCTTACCGGATCTTGTTGTCGCCGGCCTGCCCGTCTTTCCTCTACCCGGTGCGGATGGGGGCGACCACCACTTGGGAGCGCTGGGACGCGATTCGCCCCGATGGCCGGCTCAACGAGACTGGCATGACCTCGCTCAACCACTATGCCTTCGGGGCAGTCAACGATTGGTTGCATCGGGTGGTGGCTGGTTTGAGCGATCATGGACCGGGCTGGCGGACGATCACCATCGCGCCTCGTCTGGGCGGTGGGCTGACCAAGGCCTCCAGCAGCCATCTGACGCCCCAGGGTCTGGTGGCGGTCGCCTGGCAGATCAATGATGGCCAGATCAGCGTCGACGTCATCGTGCCCGATGATTGCCGGGCGGAGATCATCTTGCCCAATCACCCGGAAGGTCTGCGGGTCAATCAGGGGCCAGGGGAGTACCACTGGTCCTATCCGCTGGCGCTGTGATCGGAGAGGCGCCGCGTCGCCACTGGTGAGAGGCGATATTCTGAGGGGATGGACAACACGATTTGGCTGACTCACGAGGCGTACACCAAGCTGCGCGAAGAGTATGACTACATCAGCGGCGAAGGCCGTGACGTCATCTCGAAGAAGATCGCCCGGGCCCGCGATGAGGGTGATCTGTCGGAGAACGCCGGTTATCACGCTGCTCGCGAGGAGCAGGGGCAAAACGAATTGCGGATCCGTCAGTTGAAGGCGATTCTCGACAACGCCGAAGTCGGCGAGCCTGGCCAGGCTGATGATTTGGTCCACCCCGGATCGACGGTGACGATCGCCTACGACGGTGATCCCGATGACACCGACACCTTCCTGCTCGGTTCGCGTGAGGTCTTGGCCCTGGACGAGTCAGTCGACACCGCTGTCTATTCGCCACAATCACCGGTTGGTCAAGCCGTCCTCGGGCGCCGGGTCGGTGACGCGGTCGTCTACCGGGCCCCCAGCGGCAAGGACGTCAATATCACCATCATCCAAGTGGCCGGTTTGGCGGACTAGCGCAGGTCGGGGTGGGTGCGAATCAGGCCGTGGCCGACGACCACGCCGAGATCGAGCTGGGCCCGACCGCGACCGACGGTCACCTGGCCGCCTTCAGGTTGAGCGCCGTCCCAACTGATCCGACCGAGTTGGACCTCGCCACGGATGACCGCATCACTGCCCGCCTCGACATCGACAGTGATTTGCCCGGATTCACAGCGGAAACGTGACCAGCCATCGACGAAGCGGCCGCTAATCGAGGCCTGACCCGCTTGGAGCAGGAGGTCGGACACTTGGCTGGCCTGGCTGATGTTGGCGGCGCCAGCAGTCAGGCGGACCTTGCCTAAATGAGGCAGACCGACCACCGTCAAGGAGCTGCCAGTCAGTTCCAAATCGACTTCCAAGGCCGGATTGACGCGGACGATCAGCTCCTTGCCGATGCCCAAGGCTTTGACGTCGTCCAGGCCGCGAATCGATCGGGCCCAGGACAAGGCGTCGATCACTCCGGAGAACTCGCGGTCGCCGATGACCATCAGCAACGATCCTTTGCGCTTGACCTGGTGGACGTCTTCGGCAGCGGCGGTGGCGATGTTCTCATCGGCCAGCACCTTGACCCGCCGCCCGGTCGCCCGGATCAAGACCTTGGCGACACCATTGATCTGGTCGGCCTTGGGGGGCAGGTCTTGCGCCGGCCCGTCGGGCTCTTCCTCGACGATGACGGCATCTTCGATGGCGTCGTCATTGAGCAACAAGGGCCATTCGGTCGACATGGTCGGGGCCTGATCAGCCGGGGCATCGCCGACATTGAGGGCGTCGATGCGGCGCTTGGCTTCGGCGGAGTCAATCCGGCCGGCAGCCAGATCGTCGAGGATGGTGGTCAAATCGGTGTGGCTCATAGGGCCATCGTCGCACAAATTCGCGGAGCTGAGGACGGAATCTGAGCCCGTTAGGCCAAGGCAAGGGACAGTTCAGTGTGACACCGGGGCGAGCAGGGCCAACCACCGAAGCCGCGTCACAGGGCTGCGGGGCTAGCTGGGCTCGGATTGGGGTAGATCAGCTACTTAACGGCGGTGTCGTCAACCGCACATCGCTGCGGCGAATGACATAAAATGGCTGCGATCTGCCTATCAGCCCAGTGGCCCGCGGCTGAGTGCAGGCGGGATTGGGTCGACTTGGGCGCGACTTGGATAAAGGATGAGCAAAGTGAGCGGACACGCTGCCAAGGTGATCAGTGTCGAGCAGGCGTTGGATTTGCTGGACGACGGCGACGATCTGGTGGTCGGCCTCGGCGCCAACGAGCCGCCAACCTTCATGAGTCAGCTACACACCGTCGGTGATCGGCTCGACCGGCTGACGGTCACCAATTGTCTGCCGCTGATCGACGCCCCCTATCTCGATCACCCGAGTTTTTACATGGAATCGTGGTTCTACACACCGATCATGCGGCGGATCGAGACGACCGGTCGGGTCACCTATGTGCCCAATCGGATTCATCAGATCGCCTTGAAATTCAACGCTCGCCGCCACGCCAAGATGATGGTGTCTTTGGCCTCCACGCCTGGCTCAGATGGCCGCATCCGCCTGGCCCTGGGCAACACTTATGAGGAGCGGATCGGTGAGCGGTCACGTTATCGCATCTTGGAAGTGTCGTCAGCCGCGCCAAGGGTCTATGGCCAGAATTGGCTGGAGCCGGAGGCCATCGATTACATCATCGAGTCCGACGCCGCCCCAGCCACCATCAAGTCAGAGATTCCCACCGACATTGATCGGCAGGTGGCCGAAGTGGTGGCTGGACTGGTCAACGACGGTGACTGCGTCCAAATCGGCATCGGCGGCATCCCCGAGGCGGTCTGTGATTGCCTGACCCGTAAACGCGATCTGGGCATCCACACCGAGATGATGAACGAGGGGTTGATGAAGCTGATTCGAGCCGGGGCGGTGACCAACGCCCGCAAACAGGTCGATGTCGGCAAATCAGTTTTCATGCTGGCCGCTGGCTCGCCGAGTCTCTATGCCGAGTTGGACGACAACCCGACGATGTGGGTCGGGCGCGGCGAATCGGTCAACGAGCCGAGCATCATCGCCTTGAACCACAACCAGGTCTCGATCAACACCACCATCGAGATCGACATCACCGGCCAGTGTTCCTCCGAGTCGATCGGCCCGCGGCAAATCTCCGGAGCGGGTGGTCAGTCCGACACGGCGCGGGGGGCGATCATGTCGCCTGGCGGCCGCTCAATCATCGCTTTGTCCTCGGTCCATGAGCGCTTTGATCGCGCTAGCGGCCAAGTGTTGCGCGCCTCCAAGATCGTGCCGACGTTGCGACCGGCCGCGGCGGTGACCTTGTCACGGGTCGATGTCGACTGGGTGGTCACCGAATTTGGGGCGGTCTACCTGCGCGGCACCGGCCTGGAGCAGCGTGTTCGATTGTTGATCTCAATCGCTCACCCGGAATTCCGCGAGGCTCTGACCCGCGACGCCATCGCTTACGGTTACCTGCCGAGCCGAGGCTGACCTTGCCTGTGGGGAGCCTCAGCCAGGTGATGGCGCCAGATTGGGCCGCAGCGCTGGTTGATCAAACCGATCAACTGCACCGGATGGGTGATTTCTTGCGCGCCGAATTGCGGGCTGGACGTAGCTACTCGCCGGCCGGTTCGCAGGTGTTGCGGGCCTTCTCCAAGCCATTGGCTGATGTCCGAGTCCTGATTCTGGGCCAGGACCCCTACCCGACCCCCGGACATGCGGTCGGCCTGTCTTTTTCCGTCGGTCCCAAGGTCAAACCGCTGCCGGCGTCATTGCGCAACATCTACAAAGAATTGGGCGACGATCTCGGTGTGGCCCCGCCACCCAATGGTGATCTCAACCCATGGTTTGAGCAGGGTGTGATGCTGCTGAACAAGGTGTTGACCGTCCAACCGGGCAAAGCCGGCTCCCACCGGGGCCAGGGCTGGGAAGCGATCACGACCGCGGCGGTCGAGGCCTTGGCGGCGCGGGGCGGGCCGTTGGTGGCCATCCTCTGGGGGGCTGATGCCATGGCGGCGGCACCGACTTTGAAATCGGTGCCACTGATCACTTCGCCCCACCCATCGCCCTTGTCAGCTCATCGAGGTTTCTTTGGGTCGAAGCCCTTCTCCCGGGCCAATCAAGCCTTGCTGGCCCAGGGCGCCACGCCGATCATCTGGGCACCAGGGGCGCGCTGAGGTCATAGAGTCTCGCACCGGTAATTTGGTTGTTGAGCTGGGACCAGATGCGACGCCTCGCTGTGTTGTCGTTGGCCGACGGGCATCCAGCCGGCCTGATTTCTCCGCCTTGCAATCAACCACACCCGGCCCGCCCCGACACGAGACCAGTTTCCGGTGTGGGACATTAGTCCGGTGGCTGGCGAGGTTGTGTCCGCCGGATGATCCGGGAAAGGGGCTACGCGGCTGCGGTGACAGATGATTGGCGCTAATCGAGACCGATCCACCTGGTAGGGGCGCTCTTCTTGGCTGGTGCTGGTGTTCACCTGGTGAGGTGGAATTGGTTGCCGGGCATTGAGTCTGGCAATCTTGACACGTGCCATTCATCAAACAACATCGCCGGGCTGACTTGGGCAAGAACGCCGCCGATGTTGAGTCGATGTTCAGCGCCGTCGCTCCGCGCTATGACTTGATGAACGATATTGCCTCGCTTGGCCAAGATCGCCGCTGGCGATCAGCGGTGGTCAGCGCCCTGGCGCCCCAATCTGGGGAAGTCATTCTTGATCTGGCGGCCGGCACCGGCACTTCTTCGCAGGCGATCGCCAAGACCAAGGCCAAAGTCGTCGCCACTGATTTGACTTATGGCATGGTCAGGCTCGGTCACCTCCGTTATCCCGATCAGTGTTTCGTGGTCGGTGACGCCCTTCATCTGCCTTATGCGGACGCGGCCTTTGACGCCGCCACCATGAGTTTCGGTTTGCGTAATGTGGCGCGACCGGAAGTGGCTCTGCGTGAGCTCCACCGAGTTGTCCGTCCCGGCGGCACCCTGGTGATCTGTGAGTTCTCGCGGCCGACCACAGCGATGACGCGATCGCTATACCGTTTCTGGCTGCGTGGGGTAATGCCAGTGGTGGCGAAGGTCGTGTCGACCGATGATGAGGCCTACGCCTACCTTGGGGAATCAATTATCAGCTGGCCGGATCAGCGGGGCCTGGCAGCGATGATGGAACAAGCTGGATGGGATTCCATCCAATGGCGCAACCTCACGGGAGGGATCGTGGCATTGCACCGGGCGATCAGACCATGACTATGTGAGACTGCGCTTCACGCTCGACGAGCGTGCAGTTACATCGTGCCCCGTTGACATTCAAAACAGTTTCCTGAGTGCGCTGGCTTCGCTGAAAACGGCGCCAGCGCCAGCTGCCGATGAACACGATTTGGTGGCTCTGTTGCAGTTGCATCACCCGGCGCAGGTGACTGACTTGCGCCGCGTGCCCAAGGCCCAGCAAGTCGAGGCTTGCTTGACGGCGATGCGTGACGGGCAGCGGTTGATCGTCGGCGGTCAGTTGCCGCCTGATCGTGACAACCATCGGCGCGGCCAGGCCGATCTGCTGATTCGAGCCACTGCCCCGACTGGGTCGGCGCAGGCCGCGCCGGTTTCGGGTCAGACAGATTCAAGGCGGGTGGAGGCGTCAGTGGGCGAATCTGGCGATCCGCCCCAAGGCCAGGACCTGCTTGATCAGGGGGATGGCCCAACACGGCAATTCGTCTATTACCCGGTGCTGCTGCGCCATCATGATGTCTTCGCTGGCGATGTCCCCGGCGATCAGCCTCAATTGCAGGGGCGATTGGTGCAGCCTTATTTGGCGCAGGCCACGCCCGCCAGCGGCCAGTTCTTGGTGGAGGCCAACCGCGATGAGTTGTTGATCCTGGCTCATCTGTGGCATTTGATTTTCGCCGCCGGCTTCGCCGGAGAGAAGCCAATGGGTGGCATTGTTGGCACCCATCACCAGCGACATCAGCGCGATTGGGCGCTAGCTTGGGTGGATCTGAGCGCGCCGCTGATGAAGGTGCATACCGCGCACAGGCCCGACAGGCAGCATTTCGTGTCAGCCATCAATCGTTATCGGCACGAGTTTCGTTTCCGGGTCGACACCGCCATCCGCGCCGCCGAGCATGATCAGAACCCCGAGCTGGCCTTGCGCGCCAAGCCTGTGCGCATCCCCGCCTGTGAGTCCTGCCCTTGGTGGGTGGTCTGTGGCCCGCAACTGAGCGACGACCTATCGGTGACCATCACCCAGTCCCATCTCGATACCCGTGAGGTGTTGGCGCTACGCGGCATGGGCATCTCCAGCACCGCCGATTTGGCAGCGGCCGAGGTCGACCAACTGCTGGGTGATTATCTGCCTCAAGTCAGCCACCGCGTCGGCACTGAGGAGCGGTTGCGGAGCGCCTTTCACCGTAGTCAGCTTAAGGTGCAGGGTGTGGCGCTGGAGCGGTTGCGCCCCGGGCAGATTGAGCTGCCGGCCACCGATGTCGAAATCGACCTTGACCTGGAGATGGACGCTGCTGGGGCGGTCTATCTCTGGGGGATGTTGCTGACCGACCATCGTTTGGCCCGACCACCGCAGTATCAGTCGTTCTCAGCCTTTGCGCCGATTGATGGCAATACTGAGCAGACCTTAGCTCGAGGAGCGGTCGATTGGCTGGAAGGCTATGTCGCCACCTTGCCCGAGGGAGTCAGTTGGTCGGTCTGGCACTACTCCGATTCGGAAACCAGGGCGATTCAGCGCATCGCCAAGGCTCGCGGCCATCCGCCATCAGCGGCGATGAATTGGCTGCTGAGTCGACTAGGGGACCATATTGTCGACCTGCTGCCTTTCGTGCAACGAAATTTCTTCGGGGTGGATGGCCTGGGGCTGAAAGCGGTGGCCACGGCGGGGCCAGGATATGTCTGGCGTGATCAATCATTGAGTGGCACCGGTTCACAATCTGTCTTTGTTGAGTCCTATCAGGGCGAGTCCTGGGATCAGCGACAGCAGGCCCGCCAGCGCATTCTCGATTACAACGAGGACGACGTCCGGGCGACGGCCGGCATCCGCACCTGGTTGCGCTCGCTGCGCTGAGAGGCATCAGACAGCTGGTGGTCCACGATGATCGACTTGGATCGACTGGTTGTTGGGCTTGTTTACGTTGGCCACCCGTGAGCAGCGGTTAAGAGGTGTTCAGCAAGAATTATTGTGATGGTATTCCGATATTGACTCTGGGCTGCGGGGGGTAATGTCACGCCTGTGAGGCCATGAAAATGACCTCGCGTCTTTCAATGGTCGCTGGTGAGCAAGTGAGGACTGCTTCAACCTGTGAGTCACACCAGGCGGGAGAGGGTAATGATCAAACAGACCGTACTGCGTAATTTGAGTGTAGTGACCGCATGCGCCGGAGTCTGTGTCTTCGGTGGCGGGCTGGTCATCCGCTTCAGCACCACCGAAACTGGTATGCCCGAGAGAATTGCGGCCGGCTACTGGCTGGCGGCGGCGGTGACCGCCTTGATAGCCATCATTGCCGCCCTGATTGTTCGAACCGGCAGTCGACTTGGCGAAGCGGCAATGGTGGCGGCCAATGGCGTGCTGATCTTCGTGGCCGCCGTCGGTTCCAGTGATCTACTTGGATCGCCCGTCTCAAGGGTGATGTGCATCGTCGGCGCTATTGCCGGATTGGCCATCACCAGCTGGGTGCTCGCATTTGGCCGAGCCGGTCGGCCACGTCCAGCCAGCAAGTAGACGCGTTGGGATCTCTGGCCGCTTGGCAGTAACTTGGTGCGTTGGGGGCGCAGCCGCCGAGCAACATCACCCCGGCGCTGTTCACCCAGCTGCCACCAGCCGCAGCGGTGGCAGCAGGCCGGCATCGGACATGATCGTCAAGGCATCGGCCTCGGCTTCAGAGAAGCGGAGGTTGCGCCGGTCGACCGGTGGAGCCAGGCAGGCCATGACACAGTCGCCGCAGGCGGTGGGATCAGCTTGGCAAGAGTCGCAATTGATCAGGTATGACTTCATGGTGAACAGTCTGAACCAGACCGGTGACAATTTTTGACTCAGCACTGCCAACCAGTCGATTTGTGCTGACTGAGTCGTCGTGGTGACCTCAATCCGGGCCTTCGGTCGCCTGCTGGTTGATCCGCTCTTGGAAGACGGCGCTTGAACCAGCGGTGTCACCGCGAGCTGGCCAAGCGGCGTTTTTGTCCCTGCTGTGCGCTACTGTGGCCAGCATGGTTCGAAACGGGAGATTGACGGTGGCCGGTGAGGCTCGATGTGTCACCGACTTCGCTGACGATCTTCTACCGGCTCAATCGTCGATCGATGATGTTGATCGCCCCTTGGATCAGGTGCTTTTCTGCGTCATTGATTTGGAGACCACTGGCACCGGGCCAGAGGCACGGATCACCGAGATCGGCGCGGTCAAAGTGCAAGGCGGTGAGATCCTCGGCCAGTTTCAGACCTTGGTCAACCCCGAGATGCCGATTCCCGAGTTCATCACCTCACTGACTGGTATCACCAATGAGCAGGTGGCTGACGCGCCGACCATCGCCGCGGTCTTCCCATCATTGATGGAGTTTTGTCGCGGCGCGGTGATGGTCGCCCACAATGCCCGCTTCGACATGGGCTTCATCGAGCGGGCGGCTAAGGCCTTGAACTATGCCTGGCCCGCCCCGGTGGTGGTCGACACCGTCGGCCTGGCTCGCCGCATCATCCCGCGCAGTGAAGTCGCCAACTACAAGCTGGGCACCTTGGCGGCTCACTTTTCGACCACGGTCGAGCCATCACACCGGGCTTTGGATGATGTGCTGGCGACCGTCGATGTCCTCCACGCCCTGATTGGGCGGGTCGGCAATCAGGGCGTGACCAGTCTTCATCAATTGTTGGAGTATTCCCAGACTGTCTCCAGGGCCCGCCGTTCCCATCGAGACTGGGCCGAGCAGGTGCCGACGGGGCCAGGTGTCTACTTCTTTGTGCGTGATGGCGATCGCGGGCGCACAGTCCTCTATGTCGGCACATCTAAGCAACTGCGCCGGCGGGTCGCCAGCTATTTCACCGCCGCGGAGTCCCGCCAACGGATGGATGAGATGGTCACCTTGGCCACCGGCGTCGAGGCGGTGGCCTGCCACACCGCCTTGGAGGCGGCGGTCGTCGAATTGCGCCTGATCAGCGCCCACCAGCCGCCCTATAATCGTCGCAGCAAGCAACCCCGCAGTTGCTGGATCAAGCTGACCGCAGAGCCGGTGCCACGGTTTTCGATCGTCCGTGCGTGCTTGCCTGATGAAGCCAGCTACCTCGGCCCCTTTTCCGGCCGCGCCGCCGCCGAGCAATCGCTGATGCTTCTATGGGAGGCTTTTCCGTTGCGCCGTTGCACCAAGCGGCTCAACTTGAAGACCGTCACTCCGGATTGCGCCTTGGCGCAGTTGGGGCAATGTGGCGCTCCTTGTCAGTTGAGCGGTTTGGACGATTATCGGGCGACTGTCGACGCTGCCCGCCACTGCTTTGGCGGTGACATCCGAGCCTTGCGGCATGTCGCCCAAGCTCGCATCGCTGAGCTGTCCGATCAGGAGCGCTACGAGCAGGCGGGCGAGGTGCTGGAGCGCTGGCAAGTCAGTGCCAAGGCCTTTCGGCGTGGCGCTCGGCTGGCCAGCTTGGCCGCTTGCCCCGAGATTGTGGCGGCCCGTCCGGTGGATGACGGCTACGAGATCCATGTCATTCGGCATGGGCTGTTGGCTGGCGCGACGGTGGCACGCCTGGGGGATGATATCTTGGCCATAGCCGACCAGCTTCGGCTGACGGCCCGGACCATCGACCAGACCGACGCTGGACAGGCGCCTCCCTTGGAAACAGCAGCCATTGAGGAGGCTGAACTGGTTGCTCGATGGCTGGAATCACCGGATGTCCGTCTGTTGGCCATCGATGGTGTTTGGGGGTGGCCGATCCACTGCCAGTGACTTTCGCGAAGCACAACTGCTGAGGCAGATGTCGGTCGTGAGCATCAGCTCAGCTGTTAA
>JAITVZ010000050.1 GCA_031285505.1 Propionibacteriaceae bacterium | reverse complement strand
CAAAACGGACCGCTGGCCAGGCATCTCCGGCAGGCCGTAAGGCCAGCAACCGGCGTATTCACTAGCATAAAACTTCTGCCAATCCGCAGCCGAGCGCAAACGAAAATCAGCACTGCAGTCGATGACCAAGCAGTCTGACGACAACTGCTCGGCGATCGGTGCGGAGCTGCCGTGAGGCAGCGCCAAGAAGACCACATCATGGCCGCGCAACACCTCGGCTGTGCTGTCTTCAATCAACCGATCAGCCAGTTCAGTCAGCTGCCCAGCTACCTCACCGAGCCGCGATCCAGCGCTGCTGTGGGCTGTCACAGCGCCGATGGTCACTTCCGGATGGCCGCTCAACAACCGCAGAACCTCACCACCGGCGTAGCCACTGCATCCAGCCACTGCCACAGAAAAAGTCATGCGCATAAGTATGCCACACTCTTGCATACTTATGCGCATGGCTCGCCAACACTTCACCAATCACTCGATGGTTAGTTGCCTAGGCGGCAATCACGGTTGGGGCAGGCAGAGCTCAATCCCGCAAGCGCGCGCCACAACTGGCTGCCGCCTCCGCCACCGCCTGGTCGCGGATGACCGTGGCCTCAGCCTCAGTCAAGGTGCGTTGCGGATCGCGCATCAGCAAGGCATAGGCCAGAGACTTGTGCTGCTGATCGACCGCCGGACCCGTGTAGACATCAAACAACTGCACCGATTCCAGGCGCGGTCCACCACCGCGGATCAGGGCCTGCTCGACCGCTGCCGACGACAAGCTGCGATCCACTAGCAGGGCGATGTCCTGCTTGGTGGCTGGATGAGTCGACAAGGCCCGGATCGTCCCAGTCAACGGTCTGGCGTGCACCAGAGCATCAAGATTGATTTCGAATCCCGACAAGGCGTCTGGCAGACCCCAGGCCTTGGTGACACGCGGGTGAATCTGCCCAGCGAAACCAACTCGCTGGAATTGCTGATCAACCACCACTCCGACTTCAGCGCAGCGCCCAGGGTGCCAGGGAGCCATTCGCGCCGCCCGGCGGCTTAGAGTCAGACCCAAGGCAGAAGCCATCACCTCGACAGCCCAGATCGCCTGAGCCCAACTGGCTGATTCGGCTGGCCCAAAGACCCCATAAGGTCGCCACTGACCACTGACCACACCTGACAAGCAGCGCGGCTGGTCGGGCAGAGCTGTCAGCAGCTGCTGGATCTCGGCTGGTGACGGCCGTTTGCTGACAGTCGGCATCAATTGCGCTTGGCTGTCCACCGCATGAAAGACCAATCCGCATTCGAACAGACTCAGGTCGGTCAAGCTGCGCGAGGTGTTGCGCAAAACCGCGTCAAACAGCCCCGGCAGGAGGCTGGTGCGCAGATAGGGTGCGGCATCTGACAATGGGTTGGCCAGTCGAACGGTGCGCCGCCTGGGATCGTCACTGGGCAAATCCAGGCGATCCAGCTGGGCATCACCGATAAAAGGCAAGGTGATCAGTTCAACGAAACCAGCCTGGGACACAGCAGTCACCACCGCCGCTCGGGCTCGTTGATCCGGGGTATACCCCCGGCCGATCGGCGCTCGCGGCAATCTGGCTTCCACCTTGTCGAAGCCCATCTTGCGGCCGACCTCTTCGACAAAGTCATAGTCATCAGCCAAATCAGGTCGCCAAGTCGGCGCGGTCAAAGACCAGCCGCCTGACGGATGATCGGTTACCTGAACACCTGACTCTTCCAAGATCTCCCTGGCTTGTTCGGGCTCCAAGGTCATGCCGAGGATGCTCCCAAACAGCTCTGGGTCAGCCAGACGATGGGCCGAGCGCGGCATTACCCCACCGGCAACGGTCCCGGCTGGGACGATGTGGGCGCCGGCCAAATCACGCAACAACTCGACAGCTCGATTGGCGGCTGCCTGGGCCACGTCGGGATCGACGCCACGCTCGAAGCGACGAGATGCCTCTGATGCCAGGTTGTGCCGCCGGTAAGTCCGGCCAATGGCTGCCGGTAAGAAATATGCAGCCTCAATCAGCAGGTTGCGCGACTGCGGGCCGACCTCAGTGGTCAATCCTCCCATGACACCCGCCAAGCCGATCGGGCCGGAGTCGTCACAGATCAGCAGGTCATCAGCATCGAGTTGCCGAGTCTGGTGATCGAGTGTGACCAGACTTTCACCAGCTTGGGCCGACCGCACCTGAATCGCCCCATGGAGTTGATCGACGTCATAGGCATGGAGTGGCTGCCCCAGTTCGATCATGACGTAATTGGTCACATCAACAGCCAAGGAAATCGAGCGAATGCCGACCTGAGCCAAGCGCTGTTTCATCCAGGCTGGGGTGACTGCGCCGGGGTCGAGGTCAGTCACTTGCCGAGCAACGAACAAAGAACAGTTTGGGCTGTCCAAAACCACCGGATAGCCGCCGTCGATCATCGGCACGGCCGGTCTGGCGGCCGGATCGCGATAATCAGCGCCGGTCAATTGGCCGATCTCGCGGGCCAATCCCCGAATCGACAGGCAATAGCCCTCGTCGGGCGTGACGTCGATCTCCAGAACTGGCTGGTCGGCGCCCAACACCGGCAAAGCCAAGTCGCCCGGTGTGGCGCTGCCAGGGGCCAAGATGATGATGCCGGCATGATCGTCACCCAAACCCAGTTCATCCTCGGCACAAATCATGCCGTCCGAAACATGTCCGTAGGTTTTTCGAGCGGCGATGGCGAAATCACCCGGCAGCACAGCCCCGGGCAATGCCACCACCACCAAGTCGCCTGGCCTGAAGTTGTGAGCGCCACAGACGATGCCGCGATGATCTTGACCGTCAGGGTTGTACGGGCCCACATCGACTTGGCACCAGCGAATGATCTTGCCATTCTTCTGTGGCTCCTCGACCAAGTCGATGACCTGACCGACCACCACCGGGCCTGTGATAGCCGCTGCTGGATCATCGATGTGCTCCACTTGCAGACCGGCTTGTGTCAAACGAACGGCCAATTGCTTGATCGACAGATCGGGATCAATGTCGACGAACTCTTTCAGCCAACCAATCGGTGCTCTCACCTAGCCACCCCCTGCAACTCACGGGAGAAGCGAATGTCTCCCTCAACGAAATCCCGCAGGTTCGAAGCGTTATTGCGGAACATGACTGTTCGATCAATCCCCATGCCAAACGCGAATCCAGAATATTGGCTGCTGTCGACGCCAGCCGCCTGTAAAACCCGCGGATTGACCACGCCACATCCACCCCATTCGATCCAACCCTCACTGTGACAAGTTCGGCAGGGATGGCTGGGATCTTCGGCCGACTGACCGTGACAGACGAAGCACAGCAAGTCGATCTCGGCAGAAGGCTCAGTGAATGGGAAGAAGTGCGGTCGCAAACGGGTGACTATCTCAGCGCCAAACATCGACTTGGCCAAGTGATCAAGAGTGCCCTTCAGGTCGGCCAGACTGAGGCCCTTGTCGACGGCCAGCCCTTCCAACTGATGGAAGACCGGCAGGTGGGTGGCATCGTACTCATCGGCCCGGTAAACCTTGCCGGGAGCCACCACGTAAACCGGCAGATCATTGGTCAATAAGGTCCGCATCTGCACCGGTGAGGTGTGGGTGCGCATGATGCGGTGCTCGCTGGCCGGATCGATGAACAATGTGTCGGACATGAAACGCGCCGGATGATCACTACTGAAATTGAGGGCATCAAAATTGAGCCACTCAGCCTCAGCCTCGGGCCCCTCGGCCACTTGCCAACCCATGGCGATGAAGACATCGCACATCTGCTCGATCAGCACCGAGATGGGATGCCGCGCCCCCATTGGATGTTGAGTCACCGGCAGAGTGACATCGACGGTCTCGGCCAACAAACGGGCTTCAAGTGCAGCCCGCTCCAGGGTTTGTTCACCTTGCTCGAAGGCTTGCGTCAGTTGGGCCAAGCCCTGCTGGATGATGCCGCCAAGGCGGCGCCGCTCGTCGGGAGTCAATTGGCCAAGCTGGCGCTGTAGAGTCCGCAAACGAGCAGCTTTGCCGATATATCTATTTCGTTCTGATATTAGCGTTTCCAAAGAACCCATAGTGACTGCCTGTTGGACAGCCGCCTTGCCTCTGTCGACTTCACTAGTGACAGCTGCATCCATCTCTTCCACTTTGCACCTCTCCGGCGACCATTAAGTCAAGTTGTCAAGCGTGACTATCCTAGTCGTCTGTGTAAGCATGACCGGGCGACTGCCCAAGAGCCAGCTACGTCAGATCGAAACATCTCTGACTGTCAGCCGTGCTGGACGCTGGCTGTGGCATACAAAAGAACGGCCGAAGCAGCCGCGAGGTTGAGGCTTTCGGCCTGTCCCCACATGGGCACTGACACCACCTGATCAGCCAAGGCACGGTCGGCGGGCGGCAAGCCCCAGGCTTCATTGCCCATGATCCAGACAACCGGTCGGCGCAACCCGCCGGCGGCTGCCAGGCGGTTCAAGTCGACACCATCGGCATCCGCCGCCAAGCAGGTCATCCCCCGAGATTTGGCAGCTAGCACCGTCGCAGACAGATCCTGGTGGCTGATGATTGGTAGGTGAAAGATCGACCCGACACTGGCGCGGACCGTCTTGGGATTGGTCACGTCGACCGACGCATCGGTGGTGATGACCGCATCGGCGCCGAAAGCATCGGCACTGCGGATGACGGTGCCAAGGTTGCCCGGATCACGAATCTGAGCACAAACGACAATTAGCTGCGGATCACGGTCCAACACTCGATCAAGGCTCGGCTCACGCCAGGCACAGACGGCGAAAACACCTGAGGAATGCTCGGTGTCAGCCAAGCGGCGAGCCTGATCATCCGACAGTCGCACGAAATCATCGGTCAGCCAATCGGCATGGAGATTTGCAGCTGTGGCGGTCGCCAACACCTGTCGAGTGACACCAGCCCGGCAGGCTTCCCGCACGGCTTGTGGCCCCTCGGCCAGAAACTCACCCGCCGTCCCCCGAAACTTACGATTCAGGAGACGGCGGGCATGGTTCAGACCAGCCTGGCTGACCGGCTGGGGCCCAGTCAGGCGACAACCTTAGGCAATGCCTCTTTGGCAACCGACACCAAGGTCTTGAATGCGGCCGGGTCGTTGACTGCCAGATCGGCCAGAATCTTCCGGTCAGCTTCGACACCGGCCAGTTTCAAACCGTTGATGAAACGGTTGTAGGTCATGCCCTCTTCACGAGCCGCCGCATTGATGCGTTGAATCCATAAAGCGCGGAAATCGCCCTTCTTGGCTCGACGATCACGGAAGGCGTAATCATACGAATGGAGCAATTGCTCCTTGGCCTTGCGGTACAACCGGGACCGCTGGCCCCGATAACCGGAGGCTTGGTCCAGAATCTCACGACGCTTCTTATGCGCGTTGACTGATCGCTTCACACGTGCCATGTCAGTTCCTCCTCAGCTTCGCTCTCAGATGCCCAACAACTTGCGGGCCTTGGCCACATCCGCAGCCGCCACCGGGGCATCCGGCATCAGGCGACGGGTCCGACGGCTTGACTTGTGTTCGTTCAGGTGTCGTTTGCCCGCCTGGCGATGCACCAGCTTGCCCGAACCGGTCACCTTGAAACGCTTCTTGGCACCCGAATGGGTTTTCATCTTCGGCATGTTCTCTTCCATTCACTCATTGACTGTGGTCTCTATTTCCAGTTGGGGACCGGTGTCCCCCAGGCGACGGCCCCGCGGCGTCATTCACAAATCAATGTCGGGGTCCAAATTATCGGCCGGGCCGCGCTTGCGCTTGGGGCGATCAGCCTGGTTGACCCGCGACTGGGCCAATTCTTCTTGTTCTGCTGCCACTCCGGCGGCCCGCTGCGCGGCGCGCCGATCCTTGTCGGCTTGGACTTCGATCCGCGCCTCGGACTTCTTGCGGGTCGGCGCCAACACCATGATCATGTTGCGGCCATCTTGTTTCGGCGCAAACTCAACGACACCATCGGCTGCGACATCGCCCGCCAGTTTGCTGAGCAAATTGAAGCCAAGTTCTGGCCGACTCTGCTCGCGACCACGGAACATGATCGTCACCTTGACCTTGTCACCACCACGCAGGAAACGGACGATGTGGCCCTTCTTGGTCTCGTAATCATGAGCATCAATCTTCGGTCGCAACTTCATCTCTTTGATGACGGTGTTCGATTGGTTACGACGCGACTCGCGGGCCTTTTGGGCCGTCTCATAACGCCATTTGCCATAGTCCATCACCTTGACAACCGGTGGATGAGCCATGGGGGCGATCTCGACCAAGTCCAAACCGACGTCTTGTGCCAGACGTAGGGCCTCACTGGCCTTGACGATGCCAATCTGCTCACCGTCGGGTCCCACCAGCCGTACCTCGGCGGCATGGATCCGATCATTGATGCGGGGCTCGGTGCTGATATGTCCTCCTTGGTTCGAGTATCTGATCCAGCGCAGGCAAAGACCTTCCATCGAACGCACGAACATCGCACGAGCGACCTGCCGAACACTATCCGGTCAGGTGGGAGGAAACTCCACTTGGCTGTTGCGGGCGCCAAAGCACTCGCCTGAGAGATTCTAGCACAAAGGCCTAAGCTAAGACTTCCGCCCCCTCGACTGTGTCTGATTCGATTTCGGTGACATCGTCAGGCGTTTGGTCGGCCCGAATCAAAGTCGACCGACGGATCAAGACAATTGAGAACGACACCATGATCATCAAAGCTCCGTAGATGAACGGCACCCAAACGGCACTGATCGAAGCCAACAAGGTGCACAGTGGCGGCGCAATCGCACCGCCGAGAAAGCGGCAGCCAGAATAAGTCGACGAAGCCACTGGCCGGGGCAGGTCAGAAGCCTCCATTGAACATTCGGTCAAGACTGTGTTGAGCAAGCCCAAGGGGATTCCGGCCAGAATGACGCAGACAATGATGCCGACAGCCGAATTGTAGAAGACGGCACATAAGACCAACATCAGGCCAAGCAACAACTCGGCCGTCAGCAAAACACTGGTGCGACGAAAACGACGAGTCAGTCGCGGCGCCAAACCTACGGCGGCTAAGGCCAAGCAGCCCCCCCAACCGAAGAACACCAAGCCGATTGTCAGTGCTTCAGACACCCCCAAGCGCGCCAGAGCGAATGGAGGAAATGCCAAGGTGGTGAACATCGCCATGTTATAGAAGAAGGCGGCCAAACCCATGGTGCCCATCCCCGGATCTCGCAAGGCCCGAAACGGTGCTGACAGGCGCACTGGCCGGGGATGCACATTGTGCGTGGCCTTCAAAAGCAGACCTATCATCACCAAACCAATGATCATCAAGGTGGCCGTGCCAAAGAACGGCGCCCGCCAGGTGATCGATCCCAGCAAGCCGCCGGCCAAAGGACCGAATGCCATGCCAATGCCCAGGGCAGTCTCATAGAGGACTATGGCGCTGGCTGACCCACCAACGGCGGCAGTCACCATGGCCGACAGGGCAGTCGAGATGAACAGTGCGTTGCCAATCCCCCAACCAGCTCGAAACCCGATGATCGGCGCGACTGCTGGGGACAAGCCGCAGGCTGCAGCGAACACAACCACCACAGCCAGACCGATCAGCAGGGTCTTCTTGACACCCAGCCGGCTCGACACCCAGGAGCTGAAGAACATCGCTACGCCAGTCAAAGCCAGGTAGGTGGTGAACAATAGTTCAGATTGGGTCTCGGAGGCCTGAAGTTGCTCGGCGATCGACGGCAGTATCGGGTCGACTAGACCGATCCCCATGAAAGAAACGACACAGGCGAAGGCAATTGCCCAGACAGCCGCCGGCTGCCGGCGCATCATTGAAACCACAAACTCCTCTTTCCCGACCAATCACCCATCGACGCTGCCGGTAGTCAGTCCCTAACCTTGTTTTTCGTAGATTAATTCTACTCCAATCATTTCCCCTTGTCGTCGGGACATTAGATTGGTTCAGCCCGGGCTGGACAGAAATAGAGGTCAGCCAACCACTCGCGTCAAGACGGCGACGCCAGCAGCGCAAACGTGCGACAATGGATACCGCAATCAGTCGTCGAAAGGTTATGAATGGCCGCCGAGCATTCCATGGATATCGTCAGCAAGGTCGACCGGTCAGAGGTGGACAACGCCATCAATCAGGCCGCCAAGGAAACCGCCCAACGCTTTGACTTCAAGGACACCGCCACCACCATCAAATGGGCTGGCGAGACCATCGCCATCGAGTCATCGACCGAAGAGCGGGCCAATGCTGCTTGGGACGTCCTGCAATCAAAGCTGGCCCGACGCGGGGTTTCGCTCAAAGCTGTGGAAGCCAGCCCGGTCCGCGTGTCGGGCAAACGAGCCCACATCACCGCCACGCTGCGACAAGGCATCTCCCAGGAGAATGCCAAACGCTTGGTCAAGCTGATCAAAGATGAGGGCCCCAAAGGTGTCCGCGCGTTGATCCAAGG
>JAITVZ010000140.1 GCA_031285505.1 Propionibacteriaceae bacterium | reverse complement strand
AGAGTTTCGGTGATCATGGCAAAAGGGAAACACCCGGCTCCATTCCGAACCCGGAAGTTAAGCCTTTTAGCGCCGATGGTACTGCACGGGGAACTGTGTGGGAGAGTAGGTCGTCGCCGGACATTTCAACAAAACCTCCAGGGCATTAAGTCTTGGAGGTTTTGTTGTATTTGCGCAATATTCGTAGCGCGATTGATTTTCGAGGCTACTATACAGGCAGGCCTTAACATGGATGGCCGAGCTAGACTACAAGCAAGACCAATGACTTGCCGAAAGGGATCCAATGCCATACTCCTCGGAACATGACCGCACTGAACGGGTCGGCTCGTCACGGCAAAACAGAGCAGATCATGAACGTGACAGAGGCCAGAGCCGTGACAAGGCATATCAGCCACGTAGCAGAGGTGGAGAATCGAGACAGATGGGGTCGAGCGATCGACGAAGTGTTCGACCGAGCGAGGGAGGCAAGATTAGTGGAGGCAGGAGAATAAACCGCCATTCTGTGCACTCGACCGACGATCCTGCAAATCGCCGAGAATCTTCGGGGCGGTCCTGGGACAGGGCAGACTCTCGACGAGATTCCCGGTCTGGTGAGTCGGGATTCGATAGGCGTCACAAGGGATCATTCGTGGGGGGTGGCCGGGGAGCGTTGAGTAGCAGGCATGATCATGTTGACACCTTTTCCCGGGAGTCAGATCGCCGTCACTCCAGTGGACAGTCGCCTCGGCAAGCAGGGGGAAGCAGGGACAGAGAGACCTATCCTCAAACTAGAGGTGGTTTTACGAGGTCATCGGGTAGGGGGAACGGATCAGGATTCACCAGTACCAGGAAAATTCCCAGGACGCAGCGAGGCAGCGGTCCGGAGGAGGTGACGTCTGCCGACAGGTCCTATCAAAAGAAACGGGAGGAGCTTGGAGATAGGGACAGACAGGCCTTATCAAAAGGGAAGCGGTGGCAAGAAACAGGACCTGTGAGAGACTCTGGTTCGAGAAGGAGTGATGACCGCAGATCAATTGCTGACAGTAGGCGCTACGACCGTCATCCAGTGAACCATAGAGGAAGTCAAGGGACTTTTCGTCGCGGAGACGCTCAAGATAGGTCGGTCCATTCGGATGAGAATAGATACTCTGCCGATGACAGCCGAGGGCATCGTTCAGGAGATAGCAGGCATTGGACCAGCCGGCGACCTTTTGGAGAAAGCAAGAGGCAGCACGAGCGACGGGAAGTCATGCAGGATTCGACATACCGCTGGCAACGGTGGGACAGGAGCAGCGACGCTTCAGGAACAGACTCCGATCGGGACCCGGGTTCGCGTCGACGAAGTTATGAGGGGAGTGACAGATCAGGCGGTTATGGTAGAAGCGACAAATCAGGCGGTCGATTTGAAACTGATAGTTCACGGCGATCGCGATACACAGATAGCCAGACGGGGGCAGGGCAACGAAAAGAGAGGCGATACGCGGATGACTCGAGCACTCATCTGCGTCGAGGTTCTGTAAGAGGCAATGATCACGATAGTGGGCGGCAACGCTATGACGGTTCGTGGCGGGGAGAGCACGGTGATCGACGCCACAGGGACCATGTGGAGCGATTGGATGATCGAGAGACAAGGCTGATGCCGCCTGGTTTAGAGAGACCCGCTGATGAGCCGCCTATTCCTGAGCTGGATGTGTCGGCGCATATGCCCAAGGGTATGAAGGCCGAGCTGAAGGGCTTGTCTCTGGAAATGGCGGAGACCGTTGGGGCATATCTGATGAAGGCTGCCGCATTGATGGATGATGACCCTGAGGCGGCTTTTCAGCATGCAGAGGCTGCCCGTCGCCGAGCAGCTCGTCTGCCAATCACCCGCGAGGCCAGTGCTGAGGCAGCATATGCTGCGGGAAGATACGAGGATGCCCTGACCCAGTACCGAGCTTGGCGGCGAATGACCGGTTCAGACGAGGTCGTTCCGGTGATGGTTGATTGTTTGCGCGCTTTGCAACGTTATCGAGATGCTCTGTCTCTGGCAGAAGAGGGCTCGCGCAGCGTGAAGGATCCGGCCATGCGAGTCGAATTGGTGATTGTCGTGGCCGGGGTGCGTGCGGATATGGGGCAGAGTCAGGAGGCGTTGCGTCTTCTTCGTCATGAATTGGAGCGGCCGACAGTGCGTCATCCTAGAGTTGCACAGTCACGTTTGCTTTATGCCTATGCTGACCGTTTGATGGCCGTCGGCGATCGAGATAACGCATATCGTGGTTTTGCCATGGCGGCGAGCCTTGACCCCGACGGCAATACAGCTGCACTCGATCGACTCGATGAGTTTGATGGTATGACGCTGGAATTGGACGAGGACGAGTTTGCTGAGGAAGAACAGGAGCCAGCGATTGATGGCCAGGTGACGCACCCGGCATCGCAGGACGGCATGGCAGCGGCGGATGGCGAGTCGTCACAAAGTGACATGGAGATCACGGTTGACGACGCAGTCGCGGGCGATGAGCCGGTGATTGACACACCTGGGCAGAATGACTTAGACCGATGAACCAACTGGCTGATGCATATGACATCATCGCGTTCGATCTGGATGGGGTCATTTACCGTGGGACGAATGCTATCCCGGGTGCAGTCAGCACCATCACGACCTTGCAGCGAATGGGTAAGCGCCTCGGATTCGTCACCAATAATGCTCAGCGATCCCCCAAGGTTGTTTGTGATCATCTGAGAAGACTTGGTATCCCATGCTCAGTTGATGATGTTGTGACGTCGGCTCAGGCAACGGCCCATTTGATGGCTGAACATTTGCCGCCAAACGCGCAAGTGTTGACCTTGGGGACGCAGGCCTTAGCCGCAGAGTTGGATGCCGTTGGCTTGGAGCCCTGCCGGCGGCGATCCGCTGACATGGCTGCGGTCTGCATCGGCTACGACCCGAGCCTGCGCTGGTCGGATTTCAATGAGGCCTGTTTTGCCATCCAAAATGGTTCCATTTGGTATGCCTGTAACAATGACCTCAACCGCCCTGCTGCCGAAGGCTTGGCGATCGGAATGGGAGCGGTCATTGCCGCCATGCAAGCTGCTTTACCGGGGCAGTCGCCGATCATGGGTGGTAAACCCGCCCGTGCTCTATTGGATGAGACGCGCCAGCGGCTTGGCAGTGGCCGAGCACTTTTTGTTGGCGATCGTCTGGACACCGATATTGAAGGCGCCAACAATGCAGGATGGGATTCGCTCTGGGTTCTAAGTGGGTCACAGGAGTACGCGGAGTTGGCCGTCTCCCCAGTATCCCAGCAGCCGACATTTGTTGGAAATAACGTCACTGCATTATTGGAGACTGGTCAGGGCAAGGCTGAGTTCAAAGTGATGGAGTGACTGCCTTTATCCCGGTCGCTTGGCAGCATTAATATGCGGTCGCTGGCGAATTGCAAGTAGGTGGCACCAATGCCGTTCAATTGATGGCGCTGGCTTGGCGACGATAGAAGCTGATGGCCTCAGCTGGCCGGCCGTCGAAGGCGATGCCCTGATTGCCAATCACCAAGACTCGATCAAAATCGGTGACGAAGTCCAAGTCGTGAGTGACGACCAGCACTTGCTGGTTGAGGCTATTGACAACACTCTTGACTCGGTGCCGATTTGCGAGGTCCAGTAGGGTTGTTGGTTCGTCAAAGACCACAATCTCCGGCGCAGTTATCAAAACAGCGGCAATTGCCAACATTTGCTTTTGCCCGCCCGACAGTAGATGCGCTGGATGATCACGATGGCCGCTGAGCTGATATGCCTCAAGCCACCTGTCCACCTCTGCGGTGACTTTTGACTTGCTCCAGTGATTATCGCGTAACGAAAATGCCAAGTCTTCGGCGACAGTCGGCATGATGATTTGAAGATCTGGATCCTGGAAAACGAAGCCAACCATGCGGCGCACGACTTTAGCTTCACGCACGGAGTCATGACCATTGACGGTGACATGGCCATGGTCTGGTCGGATCAAGCCATTACACAAGCGGACGAGGGTCGATTTGCCGCAGCCGTTGCCGCCAATGAGACCGATCCGTTGCTCGGGCAAGTCAATGCTGAGGTCATCGATGACGATTCGCGACCCATAGCTAACAGTCACCTGGTTAAGCGAAACAGTCACCGCTGATCAATTCTTTACAATCATTGGGTGATTGGCAGTCGTGCCGGCATGGTTTGCTACACCAGAAGATGGGTTCCGCGGATTAATGACAGATCGTGGCTCAATCAGCGGGTAGGCCCGTTTGACGGTGACGATGGCGCCAGCTGCTGCAATCGCCTTGATGATGTCACCTGGAAGATAGATTAGCCAAGTCCAAGCCGCAGTGCTGGCGGGAAGCCCAGTCTCTGCTGCCAGAATGATCTGACCGAGAAGATACATCGACACACCGCCAGCCAGTGAAGCTACGAAGGCCAAGAGGCTATTCAATCGGTGCCAAAAGGCTTGAGTCAGCCAGCCAGTGATTGCCGCAGCCAATGGCCAAGACCAGATGAAACCGGCAGTGACGCCGATCAATTTGGCGATGCCGCCCTGCCCGCCGGTCAGTACTGGTAGTCCCAAAGCTACCAACAAGATCAACAAGCCCATGGCCATGGCCCCGCGGCGAGGTCCGAGGATCCCACCGGCCAAAATGACGCCGATGGTTTGCAAAGAAAACGTCACCCCAATGACGGGCAGTGGAATGACGGGGACTAAACCCAAAGCCGCTGTTAGTGCGGCAAACAAGGCGACAGCGGCAATGTCCTTGAGACTCATGAATGCTCGATTCGATAGTACTGAACAGTGTTCAGTTGGCCATAATAGCTTGTTTGCCCCATACGCGACACCGGGGCTTCAATTGACGCGACAGGTCAGTGTTTCTCCGAGGGCGTCGCTCAGGCGGATCATGCGCACCATGAGACTTGGGAGCAAGTGGAAGATTGAGCGAGCGCCTCTGGCTGATTGGGCTTGACGGACCCGGTATATTTCAAGAGATATCATCGGAATAAAGCGAATCGTCATGGCGATCAAGATCGACAGACGGTCGGTGGCCAAGCCTAGTCGTTGAAGGGGCTTTAGGATCCAGTCCAGGCTTGCCAGCAGCGCCGTCAGGCTGGTTGTCAACGTGAAGAGCCAGGCTGCTGACAAGGCCAGTGATAAACGCAAGGTGGCAACGGCAGCAACCATCGGAGAATTGAAGAACCACTGGCAGCTTGCAACAGTGACCAGCAAGAGCAGCAGACCAGGCAACAGAGACGTGAGTGTTCGAATCGGGATACGGGCTTGACAAAAAAGCAAGACAACTACCAATTGGCCAGCAATCAGCAGCGGGCATGAGTGAACGATTAGGCTGCAGGTGCCGATGATGATGAGCAAAAGCAACTTGATTCGTGGCGGGCAGTGGTAGGCCAAACCCGTGCCTGATTGGTACATTCCAATCAACGTGGCAACTCCAATCCGCGAAGATAGCAAGCGATGCTCAATCCAAGTGCCACTGGTGGTCGATCGAGTTTTAGACTGGGAAGGAGTCGCGAGACGGAGCGCTGCTGGTCGATGCTGAAGGCTTGGCCGAAGATCAGATTCATCAGTCCGAGGCTGGCCGCCGGGGCAGTGTCGGAGCTCAATCCCAATCTTTGTAAAGCATCAGTCAGTTGCTGGCCGATACCGACTGACCAGTCCTGCATGCTGATGGTGGACCAGACTACTTCGGTGCCTCCCGGATGGGATAGCAGCAACTGAGTGAGTTGGACTGCCCATTCAACCAATTCAGACTGACGGGTTGGGGAAGGTGCGGGCAATTGATTCAGTATTTCGTCGCAGAGTGCCGCGAGGAGTGACTGCTTGGAGGGGAAGTGCCAATAAAGAGCAGATACGGCCACATGTAGTTCACTGGCCAGGCGGCGCATTGTCAGGTCGGATAATCCGTATCGATCGAGGATCTGGATTGCCGTCGACAAAACGAGATCGCGAGACAGTGCCATGAGACGATCTTAGCGTTTCATCGAACAGTGTTCAGGCGATGATGCACATGCCCAGACCGGACATTGGTGGTCCACGATTAGCTATACTGCAACGATGAGTGAGGTCACATCAGCCGTCCCGATCAGCGGTGATGGGGAGGTTGATCGTCTGGTGGCCAGAATCGCCTCTGGATTGGACCGTCCGCCTGATGAACAATTGGAGGATCTCCAAGCAGCTGGCGCCGCCGTGGAAGCGTTCCTGCGCCGTGACAATGATCAGACTTGACCTGTGCCTGGTGCGGCGTGGCTTGGCGCGGTCACGCAGTCATGCGCGCCAGTTGATTGAGGCTGGACGGGTGACTGTGCCAGGTGCCACATCGGTTAAGCCAGCCTTGTTGGTTTCAGCTGATCAAATCGTTTCGGTGGTATCCGATCCTTATGTGTCGCGGGGCGCCCATAAGCTGATTGGGGCGTTGGATCAATCTGGCATGGCAGTGCCACCCAGAGTGGTTGACGTCGGAGCGTCCACCGGTGGTTTCACTCAAGTACTACTCGAACGCGGCGCCACGACGGTCTTCGCTCTGGACGTTGGTCACAATCAATTGAACCCTTTGGTTGCCAGTGATAGGCGAGTGATACGCCGTGATGGCATCAATGCTCGTCAAATGGGCTTGGCGGATCTTGATGGCCGTCCGGTTGATTTGGCGGTCATGGATTTGTCGTTCATATCACTAAGGTTGGTCTTGCCCGCAGTGATTGAACTGGTGACAGTCGGTGGATCGCTATTGACTTTGGTCAAGCCCCAATTCGAGGTTGGACGCTCTGGTCTGGACCAGCACGGGGTGGTGAAGGATGAACAATTGGCTCAGGCTAGTGTCGACGCGGTTGCGACAACTGCCGCTGTAAATGGTTGCCATTTGGTTTGGTCAGGCCGCAGCGTTCTGGTGGGGGAGCATGGCAACCAGGAGTACTTTTGCTGGTTTCAGCGACGTCGTTAATTGGAGGCCTGGACGATCCTGGCGCCGGCGTGGCGCCACTGATCGATCAAGCTTGGCAGTCTCTCGGGGTGAACGGCAGCTGTCAGATGGGGAATAACTTCAACCGTATATCCGAGTGCAAGGGCATCAAGCACGGTTCGATTGACACAGTAATCGCTGGCGATACCAACAATAGAGACGGTGTCTACAGAGTCTAGGCGCAGACGTGTGTCTAGCGGTCGCCCCCAGGCGTCGATGCCATCAAACCCCGAGTAGCAAGCGGCAAAGAAGCCCTTGTCGATGACGGCGTCGAGCTGTGACAACTGCAGATTGGCGTGTAATAACTGTCCTTGGCTGCCGACCAGACAGTGCTCTGGCCAAGAGTCCAGGTAATCAGGGTTACTGGAGAAATGATCGCCAGGATCAATGTGCGAGTCGCGAGTCGCCACCACCGCGTCAAAACTCTGGCTTGCAACGAATTTGCTGATGCGGCTGGCACAGGCAGCGCCGCCGACAACGGCCAAAGCGCCGCCCTCACAAAAGTCGTTTTGGACATCGACAATAATCAAGGCTCGAGCCATTGCTTCGCTCCGTTTCAGTGCTGTCGGTCACATAGTCGGTGCTGGACGGATTTGTGCACAATTAACAGGTGGCCGGTCGAAAATACTAGATCTGTGGATGCAGCACAACGTCCGGTTCTCACCACTACAGTAGTGGATGTGATGCATCGATTACCCCGGCGGATAGCTGTGTGGACACATCCTTCGCGCCCTGCGGCTATCGAGGCGGCTTGTCGTTTTCTTGAGGCGCTGCCTGCTGGATTCATTGCCTTAGTGCCGGCTGAGAGCCGGTCCTTGTTGGCACAAGGGGTGCCGACTATGACCTTTGTCGACCTGACCGACCAAGTGATTGATCAAGCCGAGGTTGTTGTTGTTTTTGGTGGCGACGGCACGATTTTGCGTGCCGCCGAGCAGGCTTTGCATCAAGACGTGCCGGTACTTGGTGTCAATCTGGGGCATGTCGGTTTTCTCGCCGAACTTGAGGTGTCCCAGATCCCTGAGCTGGTGGCTCATGTTGTGGCTGGTGATTACGTGCTCGAGCGGCGAATGACTGTTCTCGTAGAGCATTTCCTGGCAGGCCAGTCGCAACCGGTCTGGTCCTCTGTGGCCATCAATGAAGTGTCTTTGGAGAAAGCTTCGCGAGTCAAGATGATCGATGCTTTGGTCTCGATTGATGGCCTGCCAGTGTCTCGTTGGGCTTGTGACGGTTTGCTTGTGTCCACGCCGACAGGATCAACGGCCTATGCGTTTTCGGCTGGAGGCCCGATCATGTGGCCAGAACTTGAGGCATTCCAAGTCGTACCACTGGCCGCGCATGCATTATTCGCTCGACCGATGGTACTGTCACCGAAGTCGGTGGTCGACCTGCTCTTGGCTGGTCAAGTGGATGGTTTCGTTTGTTGCGATGGCGCTCGATCGACTGATACACCAGCTGACTCTCACCTGCGAGTTAGTCGCTATCAGCATGACCTGTTGGTGGCTCGCTTGTCTGAGCAACCTTTCACTTCACGTTTGGTCAAGAAGTTCGCCCTGCCAGTCGATGGTTGGCGCCATACAGATATGGGGTCGGTTGATGCTTGATCAGTTGATCATCGGTCATCTTGGAGTGATTGACCAAGCGAGTTTTCAACCGGGCCGTGGCCTGACGGTGATCTCAGGCGAGACTGGAGCGGGCAAAACAATGGTGGTGACTGGCATCAACATGTTGTTGGGTGCCCGCATTGAGACGTCATTGACTCGCGGGCACAGCCAGCCAATCGTTGTTGAGGGCCGGTTTAGCCAAACAAGTGCGCAGGTGGCGGAGTTGGTGGATACCCTTGGAGGTGACCTGGACGATGATCAGCTCTGGCTGACCAGGCAGGTCAATGCGGCTGGGCGAAGTCGCAGTTGGGTGGCGGGTGCTCCGGTGACGCAGTCCAATATGGCGTTGATTGGTGAGGAATTAGTCACTATCCATGGCCAAGCCGAGCAGCAGCGTTTGGTGTCACCCGATCGTCAGCGACAGGTCCTGGATGAGGCATGTGGCCCCGCCATGACAGCGGCAATCAAGAGGTATCAGGGCTTGTTCGCGCAACGACGGTCCATGAGGCTGGAGCTCGACGAGTTGCATGCATCGTTGCAAGAGCGGGTCAGGGAGATTGACTATGTGCGCTTCGGCTTGGCGGAAATTAACGCAGTGTCGCCGGCGCCCAATGAAGACAGCCAACTACAAAGTGAAGCAGCCCGCCTGCAGGACAGTGATGATCTGGAAAACTTGGTCCTACAGGCTCAAGTGAACCTGTTTGGTGATGACGAATCTGGCGATCAGGGAGTTCCGGCGATCAATCAATTGGCCAATGTGGTCCGATCACTGGATGCTCTGGCAGCTCGTGACCCGGCAGCTCAGGCTTTGGCGCGGCAAGCCCGTGACCTGCAGGCTTCTGCTGCAGATTTGGGAGCTGACATCAACCGCTTTGCTGACGGATTGACAGCTGATCCGGTGCGTCTTGATTGGATTGAATCACGTTTGGCCCAGTTGAAGGTACTGACCCGCAAATACGGCGCCACTATTGATGAAGTCTTGGACTGGCAGGCACAGGCTGAACTGCGCCTGGACCAGTTAACTGGGTCGGATGACCGGATCGCCGCCTTGGAGCATGAGTTGGAGGCTATCGAGGGCCCGTTACAGGCCAGTGCCGCTGATTTGACGGCTTTGCGCCGAGCTACTGCTAGCCGATTATCTAGCGAGATTTCACAGGAGTTGGTCGATTTAGCCATGCCGGCGGCTCGCGTCGAGTTCACCTTGGAACCATTGTCTGAGTTAGGACCATGGGGGGCAGAGTCGGTGGCCATGCTATTCGTTGCCAATGCTGGTGGAACCCTCGCCCCTTTGGGCCGAAGCGCCTCCGGCGGCGAATTGTCTCGGGTTCGGTTGGCCATTGAAGTCATTTTGACCAAGACTGATAGCGGGCGCACCATGATCTTCGATGAGATCGATGCTGGCATTGGTGGAGCAACTGGACTGCAAGTGGGCAGTCGTCTGGCGCGCCTGGCCGAGCACTGCCAAGTCATAGTGGTCACACATCTAGCTCAGGTGGCGGTTTTCGGTCAGACGCACGTCGTGGTCAATAAGACGACTGCTGGTGACGTCACAATGTCCGACCTTCAAGTGGTTGAAGGTCCAGAGCGCTTGGCGGAGCTGGCGCGCATGATGGGGGGCTTGTCCAATAATGAATCGGGCTTGGCCCACGCTGCCGAATTGCTGCGGCAGGCTGAAAGAATGTTGGCGTAGATCGAGATTCATCCGGTTCGCCTGAGCGAAACGTAGTGTGGCATTCCCTGCCGTGCAGTCATATGTGATACGTGACTCACCGTGATACCCTGACGACAATATTGTGCAGACTGCCGATTATAGGTATAGTTTGCACAGATTCTTGGGGATCACAATTGGGGGATTAAGTTTCATGGGTCAAGATTTAGGGGTCTGCATTGTCACGCCCTTTGAGGCGCCAGACTGGCGTTTGGTTTTAGCAACAATCAAAGCCGGCGCATATGGGTATCTTCATTTGGGTCGAGATAAAGCTAGGGCTGAGGCGGCACTTGCGGCCATAACTGCTCGCACCAGTCAGCCATTTGGCGTGGCAGTCAGTGGCCCTTTGCCCGAGGTGACCTTGCCGATTCAGGTGAATAGAGTTATTTTGCCTTTTGGTGAGGATGATCGCACTTGGCCCGCTGACGTCACCCGTGTCTGGCGGGTTCATGACTCAGCCACGGCGCAGGAGGCCATAGCCGCTGGTGCTAGCGATTTGGTGATCAGTGGTGACGATGCTGCTGGTCAGGGCGGCGCTGAATCAACCTTCACTCTCTTTCAGGAAATCTGGCCGCTGGTGGCCGATGGCCCGGTCAAGCTGTTTGTTCAAGGCGGCATCGGCGTTCATTCAGCAGCCGCGTATCTGGCGCTGGGGGCGGCTGGTGTACACCTGGATAGTCAAGTGTCATTGATGCCAGAGTCTGGTTTGTCAGCTGAGGCCAAGGCGTCGTTAGGACGGCTGGTGGGCCCGCAAACAGTACGTTGCCAGGGTTTTCGTGTCTTGAAGTGGCCGGGGGGGCCGAAGCCTGCATCTGTTGCCGAAGCCGAGCAAACCATGCAAGGAGTTGATCCAGCGCGGAACCTTCTGCCGATGGGTCAGGATTTCGCCTTGGCTACCCCTTATCTGCAGCGCTACCGTCACCTCGATCGCTTGATTCTGGCGATCCGTGAGGCCGCCGTCGGGCATTTGCGTCAGGCACAGTATCATTCAGCTTTGGAACCCGGCTCGGTGTTGGCTGAGGAATTGGGAGTCCGTTATCCGATCATTCAGGGGCCGATGGCGCGCGTCTCTGACCAGCCACAGTTTCTTAGCGCCGTGGCGCAGGCTGGCGCGATGCCAATGTTGGCTGTTGGCATGGCCTCGGCGGATGAGTTGGCTGCCAGCGTTGAGGCAGTTGGCGCTGAATTGGGGGAGCATCCGTGGGGAGTTGGCTTACTGGGCTTTATCGCGCCGGCTACCTTTGCCGCTCAAGCCCAGCAGATTCTCCAATTGGAGCGGCGACCGACGGCGGCAGTGATTGCCGGCGGCCGTCCGGAGCAAGGCCGGCTGTTTGAACAGGCTGGAATTGCAGCATTTCTGCATATGCCGTCGGTCGGTCTGTTAGCCGATGCCCTCAAGGACGGTGCGAAGCGGTTCATCTTTGAAGGACGGGAATCTGGAGGCCATGTCGGGCCGACTTATTCCACGACCTTATGGGATCTGCAAATCGATGAGCTGTTGAAATGCGAGGCGCTATCGGACCTGTCAGTCGTCTTCGCTGGCGGTATCCATGATGCTCGCTCGGCGGCCTTCGTGGCGATCATGGCGGCTAGTCTGTCAGCCACCGGGGCACGGGTCGGCGTCATTATGGGCACTGCCTACTTGATGACGGAAGAAGCTGTTTCGACTGGGGCAATCACG
>JAITVZ010000065.1 GCA_031285505.1 Propionibacteriaceae bacterium | reverse complement strand
TCATCGACGATGCGGCTGTCACTGCAGCGGTCGACAACCTGACCAAGGTGATGAACGACCCGACCAAGAAGACGGCTGACATCATCGGCGCCACCGCCGAGCTGGATAAGCTGGTGCGCGCCAAGGTCATCGATCTGGCCAACGGCATGCTCGACCAGGCCAAGGATTCGACTGTGGCAACCGATAGCAACGTGGTCCATGAGATCGGTGATCTGACCGGCGTGGTGGCTGACAATGGCACCAGCGTCTCGGAGGTGGTCGCGGCCACCAAGGAGCTGCAAGACGCCGTCAAGCAGGCCGAATTGGATCGGGCCAATGCCATCAAGGCGGCCCAGGAGGCCATCAGCAAGGCGGACCCGGTCAAGACGGTGCCAGCGGTGGCGACGGCCATCGCCAATCTCCAGAAGGTGATCGCCGACCCGAAGTCGACCACGGCCGAGATCGTCAAACTGACGGCCGAGTTGAATGCGGCGGTGGCCACCGCCAGCCAGCCGGTGACGGTCACGGCGGTGTCGGCCAATCCGCCGGCGGTCCAACCCAGCCCGGTCAAGGTCAAGTCTGGTGGCCTGCTTTGGTCGGATGACCAGGGGCAACGCACCCTGGGGTTGACGGCCATAGCCACGGCTCTGGCTGGTGGAGCGGTGATCTTCGGCGCGACTCACCGAGGCGCCAAGAAGGCTAAACGCCACTGAGCGCTGAGCCTATAGCTCGAACGAGGTCTGGTTTGATCGTGGTGGGTCAAGCCAGGCCTCGTTCGTTTGTGGCCAAAAAGCTTACCGAAAATCAGCAATAAAAACAAGAGGCATTGCCGAATTGACATTGCTCCCAGACTCCATAAAGATATCTATCAAGCCGAGAATCCCGAGGCAGGGGGGGACTCGATTGAGGAGTCAAAGATGCACGATCAGCAGCGAGCCGAGGCGACAATGCCAAGCTGGACAGCCAGGAAACGGGGGGTCAGGGCCACTGCCGCCTTGACCAGCCTGTTGCTGTTCGCCAGTGGTGGTTTGTTGGGGGCGGTGGCTGTGGCTGATCCGGCCGATGCGAATCCATCTGGACCGGCCACGGGCTTGAGCTCGAATGCCAACCAGGGCGTCGACACGGTTAAGGCCTATCCTCTGGACATCGCCATCATGGCCATCAACGTGGAACTGGCCAGTGCTCGTGATTCCGCCCAATCGGCGCTGACCAACGCCCGCCCGGTCTCTCATGAATCCGCGGTCGCCACCGCCATTGCCGGGCTCCATGCCGTTCAAAGTGATGCCTCTGCCACCGTCGCGCAACTGCAAAGCGCCACCAGTAGCCTGGACGATGCGGTCCTGACGGCCAAACAGGCCCGGGACGCAGCCAACACGGCCGCCACGGATTTGATCGCTTCGGCCCAAGCCAGCACCGCGGCGGGGTACCCGTCAGTGATCGACACCATCAAGAATCTTCAACTGATCCAAGCCGCCGCCGCTGTCGACTCGCCGACCGATCTGACTGCCAGCATCGCTGCCGCCACCCAGGCTCTGACTGACGCCTTGGCCCAACAGGCGGCGGCCCGTGAGCAGGCCATCAGTGGGGCCAATGCCGCCTTGACTAGGACGTCACCGGTGTCTCATGAGCCGGGTGTCGTTCCGGCCATCAGCAATTTACAGTCGGTTCTGGCTGACAGCAAATCGTCAGCGGCGGCGATCACGGCCGCCACAGATGTGCTCAAGGGCGAAGTGGCCTCCGAAGAGGTCAATCGTCAGTCGGCCGTCTATGCGGCTCAAATCGCCACCAGTTCAGCCGCGCAGCTTGAGGAGGACCTGGCCAACACCGATCTGCAGAAGCAGGTCCAGGATTTGAAGGACATGCTCGATCGGGCAGCGGCTGATTCGGCCAGCGATCTGACCCAGCAGATCATTGAGGCGACCAACACCATCAACTTCATCTCTAAGGCGACAGACAACGTCAAGGTGGCGGCCATCCGGGCCGCCAACGACGCCGTTCTGGAGACCCGGCCGGTCACCAATGAACCGACTGTTCGCAAGGCGATCGACGATGTCAATGTCTTGCTCCAAGCCCAAGACTCGACCAGCGAGCAGATCAGCGCCGCCACCACCGCTTTGACGACTGCCATCAGTCAGGCCAAAGCTGAGCGCGTCGTCGCCGATCAAGCCGCGGCCGATGCCATCAACAACTCGGCCACCGCTGATGGGCACGGCGACATCGCGGTGCAGGTGGCAGTCAATGTCCTACGTTTGGCCAGGGCCACCGCCGCTGCCGACGCGGCCGATGCTCTCAGCAAGGACCTGGATTTTCGGGTTGCTGCTCTGAAATCAGCCCAAGCTTTGGCGGTTGAGACCGCCGGTGAGGCTGCGAAGCAGGCTCAGGTGGCCATCGCCGACACAGCGCCGGTGTCCAATCAGCCATCGGTGCTGGCCTTGAAACAGCAATTGCAAGCCCAGATCGAGGCCGCCGACGCCACCTCCACTCGGATTGAAACCGCCAGCAACGCCTTGTTGGCGGCGGCGGCCAACGCCAAACAAGACCGCAACGACGCCATCACCGCCGCCAATAGAGCCAAGTCCGCTGCCGCTGGGTCGAGCGTCGCCAGCGATCCGAGTGTGGTGGCGGCCCTCAGCCAGCTGACGGACACCATCGATCGGTCGAAGACCGATGCCGCGAATGCGCTGACTGCTGACATTCTGTTGGCGATGGATCAACTGATCCTGGCCGTCGACGGCGCCGGGCAGACGACGCCGACCGATCCTGATGCCGCCCGACAGGAGGCCATCGCCGCCGCCAATGCCGCTTTGGCTGATCTGTCGCCGGTCAGCCACGAGTCGGCGGTCGCCTCGGCCGCCAGCAACCTGTCGACCCTAGTGGCTGACGCCACTGCCACCACCGCCGCCATCCAGGCGGCCACCAGCGCCTTGACAGATGCTTCATCCGCCGCCAAGACGGCCCGCACGGCAGCCGTCAATGATGGGCAGGCGGTTGCCACCGCCGCCAAAGCCTCCGCTGTCGGCGCTGATTCGAGCGTGCTGGCTGCGGTCAAGGCCTTTGACGATCTGGTGGCCTCGGCTGGCGCTGATTCGGCCAACGCCACCACTGCCAACATCCAGAGCGCCGCCCAGGTGATCACCGCAGCGGTCGAATCGGCCCAAGCCGCCGCCGCCGACCGAGCCGCGGCCAAGAACGCCGGTCAGGTCGCCATTGACGATGCCAAGGCCGCTATCGACGATCCGGCGGTGACCAGCGCCATTGATCAGCTGACCGCCTTGATGAATGATCCGACATCGGCCACCGCCGACATCGCCGCCGCCACCACGGCACTTGGTCAGCTGGTCCGGTCCAAGGTTGTCGGCGCCGCCCAGGCGATGATCGATCAGGCTAAAGCCTCGCCGGCGGCGGGCGAACCGGAGGTGACGCAGGCGGTGTCGGCTTTGACTGGGCTCCTGGCCAAAGAGGATGCCACCCTGGCTCAATTGACCAGCGCCACCGAGGCGTTACGCGCAGCGGTCGCGACCTCCGAAGCCGAATTGTCCAGCGATGCCGCCGCCCGAGCGGCAGCGGTGACAGCCGCCAACAACGCCATCAGCCAGGCGGAATCGGTCAAGTCAGTGGCGGCGGTCGCGGCAGCCATCACCAGTCTTCAACAAGCGATCAGCGACCCGGACAGCACAGCCGATGACCTGACGGCTTTGACGGCAGCCCTCAACCAGGCAGTGGCCACGGCCAACGCCTCGCCGAGCGAGTCGCCCAGTGGCTCACCGTCGAGCACGCCCAGCTCGACCCCGTCGGGCTCGCCCAGCAGCACAGCTAGCCCCACTGAGTCGGGCTCACCGAGCGCTTCGCCGTCTGGATCACCGAGCGCTTCGCCGTCTGGGACACCGAGCGGATCGCCCAGCTCGATTCCGTCTGGTTCGCCGAGTGCGACGCCTTCCGGCTCGAACACTGCCAACCCGACGCCCGGCCCCAGCCAGAGTGCCTCGCCGACGGCTCAGCCGACGAACACCAGCGCTGCCAGTTCAAGCTCAGCGGCAAGCGGATCAGGCAAGTCCAGTTCCGTTGCCAGTACGCCGGTCAAGTCGAGCACCGTCAAGACCGCTGGCCCCAAGGTTCAGACCGGGGCAGTGCTGGACCAAGGCAACCATCAGGCACTCGGCCTGACCGCCCTGCTGACCGCCTTGGCTGGCGGCGCGGCGGTCTTCGGCATCACCCGCAGCCAAATCCGCCAAGTCAAGGAGCGCAGCCTCTGAGCAGTTGATCGCTGTGCCGCACCCGGTTGATCGACATCACGCAAGGAGATCCACCAGTGCGGCTCACCTGACGATTGATTCCAAGGGATGGTCGTCAGGCAGACAACAGTGGCTGGGGCTCAATCGTCTGGCGCGGGACACTAGACTGCCAGTTGTGAAGCCGCTCGAACCGGTGGCGAGGAGGGCTGATGCCGACACCGATCTATGCGCCGATGCTCCAACCCGGCGATCACATCGGCCTGGCCTTCCCCAGCCAGCCGTTGGATCCGGTCAAGCTCGACCGCTACCGCTTCGTCCTGCAGGGCCTGGGCTACAAGGTCAAGCTCGGACCGCTATCAGGTGAAATCCTCGGTCGCTCGTCGACCGTGGTCTCCAGCGAGCGGCTCGGGGTCAGCCGTGATTCATTGGGTCAACTTGGGGCCCAGGGCCAGTCAGATTTGGACCAGCCCGTAGCTTTGGGTCACCGGGCCTGTGGCAACCCGTCCTTGGCCCCAGCAACGGGCCAGACCCTTTCACCCGAGGAACCCATTCAGGCTCAGGGCGTTGATCGGCTTCCGTCATCTGGCGAGCCAGTTCTGCCATCGGCGGCTGATCGAGCGGCTGATTTCAACGCCCTGCTGGCTGACGATCAGGTCAAACTGATCCTCTTCGGCGGCGGCGATGGGGCGGTCGAATTGTTGCCACTGATCGATTATGGCGCCATTGCCCGATCGCCCAAACTCATATCGAGTTTTTCCGACGCCAGTTCGCTGCTGATGGCCATCGCCGCCCAAACCGGATTGGTCACTTACTACGGATTGGGCCTCGGGGCCTTCACGGCGCTGAGTCACTACAACTGGCGGCAGTTCCAGCAGCATTTCGTCGCTGGCCCGGCAGGCGGCCCCTTCCTGGTGGACAGCCCCTGGCGCAGTTTGAGTGCTGGTGCGGCCAGTGGCCGATTGTTGGCCTGCTACGCCGGATTGCTGCCAGCCATGCTCCATCACCCTTTGTGGGAAGACTCCGGTTGGGGCCGAGATCCCGGCCAGCCGCTGATCCTGGCCCTGGAGGACCATGAGTTCTTCAGTTCGCCCGGACAAGTTGGCACTTGGTTGTCATTTCTGGAGCAGCAGCCCTTCATCGAAGCGGTTCAGGGCTTGATCTTTGGGCACTTCGCCGATTCGGCGCCGCATGAACTGCTGGAGCGCTTGGCCCGTTTCGGGGCCGACCATCACATTCCGGTGGTCTATTGCGATGACTTCGGCCACGGTGACCGTCATGCCATCTGGCCGATTGGCGCGACCGTGACCCTGGATGGCAATCAAGCCAGCGTCGAGTTCTTGGGTTGAGTTGTTGATCGCGGCAGACCGCATCGCCGTCGCGGCAGATGGACCCAGAAGGGCCCTTGATCAACCCCATTTATCTCAGGGCGATTGAAGCGACTCAGACAGGTGAAACGGATTTTTGGCTGGCGAGGCGACTCGGGCTTTTGTGGCAAAGCGCTACTGCCTGGAGCATCGGACTTCTGGGTGGCGTCAATGATTCATGGGCGGCGAGACAGGGATTCGAACCCTGGAGGCTGTTACACCTGGCCGCTTTCAAGGCGGCTGCACTAGACCACTATGCGATCTCGCCAGTGGATCCAGTCTATCGGGATGAGCGAGGTGGCGCCACGACGCGACCAGCCTCACCAGAAATGTCCGGGAATGTTTGCGCTAGGCCTGGAGACAGGTCGGGCTCTGTAGCCTGTGCATCTCTATTGGTTGTTCCGGTCGACTGGTTCACCATGATCCGCCTGTGCAGAGAAGGTGATCTGGTAGGGATTGACAAGAGTGATGCCACAGTTCTCAAAGTCTTTGATGTTCCGGGTGGCTAAGGTGGCTCCGGCCGTGCGAGTGATGGCAGCGATTTGAGCATCGAAGATGCTAATGGGTCGTCTTTGGGCCGTGATGATCGCGTATTCACTGGCGTCACGCGCTCCGAAGGGCAGGATCCATTGTGCTGTCTTGGAAAGGAAAAGGTGTGCCTCGTGGATCAGTTGTTCCTTGCGAGCGCCTGCCGGCAGGATGGCGATCCCATATTCAATCTCAGCGAGAGTCGGCGCGCAGATGCGAAACTCTTGATCGAGGCAAGCGTCACACCATGTTCTCAATTGCCGGTGGTCCTGGTGCGTTGAGACAAAGAGCGCCGAAACGATGTTCGTGTCGAGGATAATCATAGATTTACGTCTCTTTGTGTTTCGTCAAGACGGGGTGGCAGGGTGAAGCCGAGACCAGAGGTTGCTTTCCGGAACTGGTCTGCAGCCGCGAAGATGGTTGCCGCTGGTGTTGCCGTTGATGAACTCGCTTGTGCGGCTTCAGTGAGAATTTGCCTGACTTCAGCTTCGAATGACTGATTGTGGTCGATAGCTCGGTGCCGCAAGACACGTTGGGTGTCCTCACTCAGGTTCCGCACGGTGATAGTTGCAGCCATGATCCCCTCCTTCAAGAAGAAATGCTGTCAGCATATCAAATGCAGTCAATGACAGCAATGCATTGATTAGCCTCACCGCAGGTGTCAGGGGATGTGTGCGCTTGCCGCATCTTGCCGAAAAATGTCTTCTATGCGGTATAAGCTAGTTATCCTGGATAAACCACTGTAATTCGGCTGATTTGAGGGTGAGGGGTGTCGATGATGACAGGGGAACCGATGGCGACAAGCGGCGTGAGCGCGAGGAGTAGCCGGAGAGGGGAGTCTGGCCCGAGAGCGGTACGCGGGACAAGCGGGAGAGCAAGGGCGGCCGGGGCGACCGGGGCAGCTGGCACGATGGTCAGTCCGGGGCGGCGACGGCAGCTGGCTCAACCGCGGGTGCGGGTCGCCTTGTTGGCGGTGGCCACCGTGGTCAGTCTGATTGGGGCTGCCGTTGGCGGGGTTTCGGCCGTAGCCGCACCGGTCACCGCTGCCGATTCGACGCCGCTGGTGCCGACGGTTGAGACAGGCTTGGCCAATGGCAGCGGGGCGGGCAATGACACTGAATCGGCCAGCAACTCGACCGCCGCTGGTTCATCAGTGCGTCTGATCACCGGTGACCAGGTGCTCATTGATGCCAATGGCGCGGTGCGATCGACGGTGTTGGCGCCACGCCCGGATGGCAGGTCAGCCCATCTGAGCATTTCCCAAACGGCCGATGGTATCTTCGTTTTCCCCTCAGACGTCGTCGCCTTGATCGGCCACGGTCTGGATCAGGCACTGTTCAACGTCAGCCTTCTGGCCAGCTATGACCTCGGGCCGAATGGTGATCTGCCGCTGATCGTCGAGACCAACCCATTGACCTCCATCAGTCGTGGAGCGGCATTCGATATGGATGCCGCCGGCCTGTCGGTGACGACCAGGCTGACGGCTTTGCCCGCCACGGTCGGTTGGGCAGACACCAGCGTTGAAGCTGGTCCGGCTCCCAGTTGGGGATTGATCGAAGCCCTGGCCCAACCGACCGCTGAGGGCTTGTCGCAGCGCTCGGCGGCCAATGCGGCTGTCAGCCAGATCTGGTTGGATCGGCAACACCAGTTCGACCTGTCGACAATCACGGCGTTGACCGAGGTCAGCGATGACACGCCAGCCTGGATGTCATTGATCGGCGCTGACCAGGCCCATGACGCCGGGTTGCTGGGTGAGGGTGTGACGGTGGCAGTGGTCGATACTGGCATCGATACCCGGCATCCTGATTTAGCTGGTCAGGTGATCGACACAGTCGATTTCTCAGTCGATGGTGATGGCTTGGATCACAACGGCCACGGCACCTTTGTCGCTTCGGAGATCGCCGGCACTGGCGCCGCCTCGGCTGGCCTCTATCAAGGGGTGGCCCCCAAGGCCCAGTTGCTCAGTGCCAAGGTGGTCGGCGCCGATGGCTCAGGCACCGATTCCCAGGTGATCGAGGGCATGGAGTGGGCCGCCAGTCATGGGGCGGATATCGTCAACATGAGTCTGGGTTTTCCGGGATATTACGACGACGGCAGCTTGCTGGTCTCTCGGACGCTTGACGCTTTGACTGCTGAATACGGATGTTTGTTTGTGGTGGCAACCGGCAATGACATGTCCGATCAAGCCATCAACGCTCCGGCGACGGCCTCCGAGGCGTTGGCCGTTGGGGCGACCGACCAATTCGGCAATCTTGGTTGGTGGTCATCGACTGGGCCGCGGCGCGGTGATGGCGCGGTCAGCCCGCAGATCATGGCGCCGGGGGCCGCCTTGGCGCCGGTCGATGAGACCGGCTTCCCCCTGCTCGATGAGAGCGGCATGCCCTTGACAACAGGTCTGGTCGGCGCCGGCGCGGGCAGTGATGGCTATGTTTCCGACAACTATTACGGCACCTCGATGGCGGCCCCCTTGGTGGCCGGGGCGGCCGCGCTGCTATTGGAATCGGACCCGACCCTGGATCGTGATGGTCTTGAATCACGCTTGATGGCTGGGGCCAGTCCGCTGCCGGATGGCTCAGCTGTCTTCCAGCAGGGGGCAGGGCTGCTGAACATCCCCGCCTCTTTGGCGGCCAATCTCATCCCCGACAGCTCGTCTCTGGATTTCGGCGCTTTCGACCCGCCAGCCGCCACTTCGGCTGAGCGCACCCTGACCTGGAAGAACCTCAGCGATCAGGATCAGATGCTTGACTTGGCGGCTTCCTTGGTCAGTGTGCCCAGCCGCGGTTTGGCCACCGTTGACACAGCCCCCACGGCTAACCCTGGGCAGGCTTTGGCTCAAGACCAGGCCCAGGCGGGGCTGCCAGGGCATGGGCTGGCCGCCCAGTGATCGGCCGCAGCTCTAGACCCAACCCAGGAGCCTGCCCAAGAGCAGGCCCAGGTGTCGGCTGGGTCGGTTTTTGTGCTGCCCGCCACCCCAGCACCCGACGGAGCGATTGAGTTGTCGGCCAACACAGTCACTGTGCCAGCCGGTGGTCAAGCCAGCGTCACGGTGATAATCCACCCGAACCTCTTCGATATCGGCTATGTCGGGGGCTACGTCAACGCCACCACGACCTTCGGGCAGCTCATTCGCACACCAATCGGCTGGAACAACGCCCCGGTGACTCACGATCTGACCATCGAGGCGACCAATCTGCTGGGTCAACCCGCCGGGGCTGATCCGGCACAGCCGGCCTATGTGGCGCTGGTCGATATCAATAGCGGTCAAAGCACCTTCACGCCGATGGTCGACGGCCACTGGTCGATGCCGCTGGTGGAGGGTGATTATGCGCTGGTGGTGACCGACCAGGTCATGACCGATGATGGCGGCTATGTCGTGACCGTTTTGCCGGCTGGTCCGTTCACATTGTCCGAGCCAACGACGCTCAAACTCGATGGCAGCCTTGCCAAGACGGTCGAGCTGCTCCCGGATTTGCCCGGACATGGCTCCGTGTCGGCGCGGCTGGGGCTATCTAATTCGGCTGGTGATTGGCTGTCTAATTTCAACAATGTCGTCTCCTTTGATCGACGACTCGATGATGCTCTGGCGATCCTGCCGACAGCGGATAACAATTTGGGCTCTTGGCAGCTTGATCTGCTCGGCGTCTTGGCGACGCCCCCGGGTGATCGCTTGGCCGATTGCTCGTTGGATGGGAAGACCGTGCCGGATGATGTCTATGCTTTGGCCAGTCGTTCGGGCTTGTCACAGGCTGATTTCGTCTTGACGGCTGAAACCGGAGACCTGGCGGCGGTCGATGTCAGCCATCGCCATGGCGGTGATTTGGACACTGTCCAGGAGGTGTTCACCGTTGCCTGGCCCGACGCAGCCGCGGCGGGGTCGGTGTCGCTGTTCTCCTTCCCGGTCGAACAGCCTCTGCCCAGCCAGTATCGCTTGTGGGCGTCGCCGCAGCTGTCATGGACGATTGAAAGCGACTACCCGCTGACCTCAGGGGATGGGGACCCGACGGCGCCAATTGACTCCGAGGATCCTGCTGATCCGACTGGTCCGTCGATACCGAGCGATCCGGCCATCTTCGTCACACCGGCCACAGTCTTCCCCCTGGGGCAGATCAGCCAGCTCGACATCGGTGGGCCGGTGTTGACCCTGAACCAGCCCGCAGGCTTCGAAACCAGCCGTGTGGCCGACACGATGGTTGTCTATCCAAACGTGCTTAGCGATGGGCAGGGCAACTCCGAGCCGTCATTCACTGCCACCGGCCTGCAGGGTGCGGCACAGACCAGTCTCGAACTGGTCAACCTCAGCAGTGGCGAGTCGCTGATCAGGGCCGCTGTTCCGCCGGGTGTCAGCCCGCTTGTGGTTCCTGGACTGCCAGATCAAGGTCAGGAGTATGAGTTGCGTCAGGCCAGCCTGGTCGATTTGTCGCAATGGGGCCCGCCGATCAGCATCGCCGCCAGCTGGCGCTGGCATTCGGCCAGTCAAGGCTCGGCAGAGGGTCGGATCGAACCGCTGCGCTCGGCGAATATCGAGCTACCAGGCATCGATGCTGCCAATCGAGGCGCCACGGCGCAGCCAATCATTGTTCACACCGGCATGGCCGCTGGCGCGGCTGACCTGCCGCTTGATGAGCTGCGGTTGGAGCAGTCAACCGATGGGGGAGTCAGTTGGCAGACGGTGACGATGAAGGTTGATGCCGCGGGTTCAGCTGGGTCGGCGGGTGGATCGCCGGCTTCGTCGGGCCCAGGTTCGATCGTCCAAGACAGCGCGCAGGCGACCTATCTAGGTGAGGTCGTCGCCCCGGTGGGGGCGTCGGTCAGCTTGCGGTTGACCGTCGCCGGCGAAGGCTCCAGCCTGATTGAGACGATGCTCGACGCCTACGCGGTGACCGATGCGCCGAAGATTCTGCCGGGATCGGCCGAATGGCTGGATTGCTCGGTCGATCCTGAGCCGACCCCGCCGGGCGGGGTTGATCCCAATTCTCCAGCAGTGGCCAATCCGCCCAAGGCCGTCCAAACCGGTGGGAAAGTCATTGATTCGCCGCCCTGGTGGCTGGGGTGGTTCCAGGTCTAGGGTTGCGGGGTTGATCCACTGCCGTCCTGGCAGCTGCCTTGGCCATCGATTGCCCCATCTGGACTGAGGATCACGACTTATTCGGTGCCGGCATCGCCACCTGGACGACCGACCGGGTGGAACTGTTCTTCCGGAACTTATGGAGGCCTCTGCGCCGTGCCAACTGTCACAAGCCGATGGTTGGCACCATGAATAAGACATTCAGGCTGAAGAGAATGGCGAAGAGGGCTACCTGTCGACCGATCGAGCCAATCTCATGGCGCAGGTATCTGACACTGATGATGCTTCCTAGCACGGTCAGCAACGCCAGATTCAGCCAGCGCCATCCGGGCAGCAGGTAAGGGCTAGCGCCAGTGTCAGTGTACACTTGGAGTACACCTAAACGGGCTTCAGTCAGGAGAATAACGATGCCTACCGTCGGCGTCCGACAGTTCCGCGAAGAGTTGTCGACCTACTTGGATTCGTCCACTCCGGTTGATGTGACCAGACATGGCCAAGTCATTGGCACCTACATTCCCCAAGAGCGCCGGCGGCCGTTTGATCGGCAGCGTTTCGATGAGCTGGCCGAACGGGTGGATGCGATGCTGTCCCGCCAAGGAGTCGACCCCGATGAGTTGATTGGCGAATACGAAACATCGCGTCAGTCCGGCAATGCCTAGGCGCTCCCTCATCTTGGATGCCAACATCCTGATTCGGTCCGTGCTTGGACGCCGAGTCAGGAATGTGATTTCCAATCAGTCGGGAATAGTCGGCTTTGTTGTGCCGGTGGCTTGCGTCGCTGAGGCGGAGCGTGGACTCAAAGGCATCTATCGGCGGCGGGGTTTGCCCGAAATCGAAGCGGCCTTAGCCCTCTTGGACGAGACGCAGACGTTGATCACCGTTTTGCCGCAGGAGCATTATTCGCCTTTCCGGGACGAGGCTCTAGCCCGCATCGGCCGACGTGACCCCGATGATTGGCACGTCCTGGCAGCTGCCTTGGCCATCGATTGTCCCATCTGGACCGAGGATCACGACTTCTTCGGCACCGGTGTCGCCACCTGGACGACCGACCGAGTGGAACTGTTCTTCCGGAACTTATAGAGGCCTCTGCGCTGAGCCGACTTCTACAAGCCGATGGTTGGCACCATGAATAACACATTCAGGCTGAAGAGAATGGCGAAGAGGGCTACCTGTCGACCGATCGAGCCAATCTCATGGCGCAGGTATCTGACGCTGATCAGGGTTCCCAACACGGTCAGCACTGCCAGATTGATCCAGCGCCATCCAGGCAGCAGGTAAGGGCTAGCGCCAGTGACCACCTGGATGATGACGACGACAACAATGAATGGCACTAGGCCGAAACAGACGGCACTGATGCTACGGAAGAAGCTGGTCCTCTGGTTGGCTACGACCCGGATGACCAATCGCAAGACCAGGGCCATCAACCATGGCGCCGCCAGTGACATGATCAGCAAAGCCCCCCAAAGGAACAGGCGATAGGCATGATCAGAGGCGAAGCCGCTATTGCCACCGGCTCTGACCACCCCCTCATCCAATATCGGCTTGGCCACCATTTGCATGGCAGCCGCATACCAGCCAACGACCATCACCACAATTAGCCAGTTCAGCAGTTTGGGTCGCTCGATTAATCGCCCCCTGTCGGCAGGTCTGATTTGGGGCCAATTCTCGCTAACATTCCGCGAGGATTCGTCTCTGTTGGAAGACGCTAATTCAGAACTCATGATCGATCCCCATCACTTGATTTCAAACTTGGTTAAATCAAAATAGGTCGTCTCGGCTGTCTCACTATCAATCATTCTGACGGTGGCTGACAACCGACCAGCCATGACGTCGTCTCGGTGGGTGGCAAAGATTACTAAATGATCACGGCCTGCCTCGCTGATGAGCTCTTCGATGATGCCGATGTTGATGGTATCAAGGGCGTTGAATGGCTCATCCAGCAGGAGCACGTCGAACTGACTATTCAAGGCTAATACCAAGACAAGACGCTGGCTTTGCCCCAGTGATAATGCTCCAACGGTTTGGTCCTTAAGATCATCTATGAGAGTGGCGATTTTTGTCGCGGCGACTGAGCCACTCAAGTCAGCTGCCAACATTAGACCAACAAATTCGCTGACGGTGAGGTGGTCCAGTGATAAGAAATCGGCGTCAAAATATCGCCAACTTCCGGAAGTTCGTGGCGGGCAAATATCAATACTGCAGTCGAAAAGCCCACCAAGCGCCTTTAATAGGGTGGTCTTTCCCACCCCATTCGGGCCAGTCAGACTAACGACTCCCTGATCGGGTAATTCAACCGTCATGTTTTTCAGAACATCATGTCTGCCATATGCAAATGACAAGTCGTTGATGGTAATCACGATTAGCTCCCCACGGTTTCAGTGTCATTCATAGTGATACGCACGACCGTCAACCAACGCGGCCCATCATTGAAGCCAAGATAGAATGTGCTCATTCCGAGAAGCAGCAGTACTGCCGATGCGAGCCAAAAAACGATCGGCTGTATGTTGCTGACCGTCATGCCGAGGCTGATGCTTGAGACGCCGAGTAAACAGGCCAATATCGTGGCGCTGCCCAATCCCGAGCTGGTGCTGGAGTAGAGAACAGGTAGCTGGCCGGCTGGCAGTAGGACCGTAGTCCGTAAGACGATCAGTAAATTGAGGCCGGCAGCAGCCAGAATGGCAGCGAGCAGTAGCGCCACGGCTGACCAGCCAGCGCCTATGGTCAGCGATAGGACCGTTTCAACGATGATGACCCCACTGCACAGGCAACCTTTCCAACGCAGGGCATTGCCCCAAATTTTGGTCGACTGGACACCCTGGTCCCGCAACCAGAACAGGGCGAAACCTAGGCCTTCGGGAGAAACCAGCCGGGACCGGCGAACTTCAGTGAGAAGCGACAAAAGTACAATTGCGGTGCTTGGGATCAGATTACCCAGAGTAAGTTTGATAGGGGAGTCTCGAACGGCAATGATCGCAAGAGTGCTGATAGCCGAAACTAGACAGCTGGTGAGTCCTATGGGTAACCATGCAAGCTTCTCCCATGCGATAACGCGGCGAAATTGTAGGATTTTCATAGCAGCGAGTGTGAAGCCTGAGGCGCAGGCACCGCTCAAGACTGCGATGGGTATTGATGATAGAGGTAGGTCGAGACTGATATTGTTCCACCAGTTGCTGATCTGTCGTATAAGCGAGTTGTCGGTGATCAGGGTGGCGGTGTGAATTCCGACCGATAGCCAAACTAGCCAAGCGACAGTAGATGAAAGTGTGACGTATAACCGGTTCAACTTGCGAGTTACCAGATGAAAACTTTGGGTGACTGTCGACAGTGCGACCGCGAAGGCAAGCAGGGCAATGTTTGGCCGCAGAGTCAGAGTAGTCATCAGCACGAGAGCCAGAACTGCCGGCAAAGTCCAACGCCGCCGGACGACTAGCCAAGCTAGGCGCATTCTGCGGCCAACGTTCAGCAATTGTGAGTGCCGATTGCGGTCAGTCTTGTCGCCGACTGATAGAAAGACAATTAGACACAGTAGTTGGGCGATCAAGTCTTTCTGCCAACTGGCAGCCGGTCTTAGGCAAAGAATTAGTGGGAGTGCCAAAACTGCAATAGGACTAGCATCGCGACATATAATTAACCAACGGGCAATTAGTTGGGCATGGTCAAACCAATATGACAGTCTCCGAGTAAGACTTATCGTCAGCCTTCGAGCGTCGTCGCTCCAGAAGCCAAATACTATTGGCAAATAACTCTTTGCTCTGGCGCATTTCATCATGCCACTCCCAACAATGAGCAGACGGTAGGCGGGTTGGCGCCCGCTTGTGTGGCGCCAACCCGCCTATTCACATCACCAGGTAAGGAAGGTCTTCAAAGCGACCTTCTTGGCGTAGGCCCAGATCGCCGAAGCGGCGACAGCGCCGATATCAAATGCCCCGATGAACGCCATCGCAAGGGCTGCCCAAGAGAAGCCCTGAATGCCCCAGTAGAGGCAAGTGGCAAGTCCGACTCCAAGGCCAAGCGCCGTAGCTGCTTGGAATAGGCTTGTGGGTATCAGCACTGACGCCATCATTGCGAGCGATGCAACGATCCTAGACTGTCGATGATTCATGACAACCGCCAATTAACATTGATATTACAGGATGAAATATCATTACGGAAGAGTATTGTCCCCCCTCCCTCGGAAGCAAATCTGCGGTATGAGTGAGTCTTGGCGAGTCTGGGCACAATCCTTCTGGATAGTCGGATGGCGAATGAATGAGTGGTTTCGTTTGAAGGAGCATCTGGTGCCCGGAGGGGCTAGGAGAGGCGAAAATCTAATGCATTGTGAGGGCTTGCCTGCCTTCACGCCCCGGTGTTGACCGTCGGCATCGCCCGAGAATCAGAGCAGAGCACCACCAGCAGGTTTGACACATGGCGGCTTTGCGGTCGTCGTTGAGCTTGACGACGTCTTCGCGTTCGAGGCGGTCCAGCGCTGATTCGACCATGGTGACCGCCCCTTCGACGATCTTCGCCCGAGCGGCCAACACCGCTTGGGCCTGTTGGCGCTGCAGCATCGCCGAGGCGATTTCCGGCGCGTAAAACAGGACGGCAATGCACTTCTAGCCACGGCACCGTTCGGGCAATGGTGCTAAACTGGCATCCACCAAGGAGGTACGTCATGCCTGAGTTGTCACGGTTTTTCGGTATTCTCATCAAGCTTATTTATTCCGATACCGGTCAACACAGTAAACCACACATCCATGCTTATTATGGAGAACATAACGCCTCAATTGGCGTTGATGGGGAGCTACTTGCTGGCAGCTTGCCTGTCAAGCAATTGAAGCTCGTTGTCGCTTGGCTCGCTATTCACGAAGAGGCCGTATATGCCGCATGGAACAAAGCTGTTCGTGGCGAGCCATTCGCTCCTATCGACCCATTACGATGAATTACTAATATGCATATTATCAATGGAATCGCTTACGCTGAACCACTTATCACCGTGGTCGGTATTCAAGCCCAACCTGATCACCGACTATGGCTACGCTTCTCCACCGGCGAAGAGAAAACCGTTGATATGACGCCACTCCTGAGCGCTGGAGTGTTCGCACAATTGCGCGATACTCAAACATTTACGCGCGTTGCACTTGATGGCGGTGTGCCAACCTGGCCAGACGTCAATATTGATGTGTCACCAGAATATCTGTATCAACATTCCCAACCATTCAATGGCTGACTTAGAGTTCATGCTTTTAGTGAACGGTGGTGCACCAAAAGCAATCAAAAGTATCTAAGAGTGTTGTTCTGAGGAAGGCTTTCAGGGTGGATTGCCCGTTTGTCACATCACGCCCCGGTGTTGACCGTCGGCATGGCACGAGAATCAGAGCAGAGCACCACCAGCAGGTTTGACACCATGGCGGCCTTGCGGTCGTCATTCAGCTTGACGACGTCTTCGCGTTCGAGGCGGTCCAGGGCTGACTCGACCATGGTGACCGCCCCTTCGACGATCTTCGCCCGAGCGGCCAACACCGCTTGGGCCTGTTGGCGCTGCAGCATCGCCGAGGCGATTTCCGGCGCGTATGACAAGGATGAGATCCGCGTCTCGGTGATGGTGACTCCGGCAATTGCCACCCGCTCGGCCACTTCCTTGGCCAATTCGGCGGCCACTTGATCGGTGGCGCCGCGCAGCGTGGCTTCGCCAGCCTCACCGTTGTCGTAGGGGTGGATGGTGGCGATATGACGCAGGGCCGCCTCGGCTTGGACAGTGACAAATTTCTCATATTTCTCGACGCTGAAGACGGCTTTGGCGGTGTCATGGACCTGCCAGACAATGATGGCGGCGATGATCACCGGGTTGCCCTGCGAATCGTTGACCTTGATCTCGCGGGTCTCGAAGTTTTGTACCTTGACCGAGACGGCCCGTTTGTTGGTCAAAGGCATCACCAGCCGCAAGCCGGTCGTGCGAACAGTGCCGACATAATTGCCGAAGAATTGCAGGACCTTGGTGGTGCCGGGGGCCACCACCGTCAGACTGGTCCAGGCCAGCATGTCGACCACCAACAGCAGCAGCCCGAGGATCAGCATGGCGGTGCCTCCGGCGGTCAGCGAACCATCACGAGAGGTGACTCCAGCGAAAACGCAGAGCAAGATGCCGCCGATGAAGCCGACCAGAACCACCAACAGGCCAAGGATGCCGTCGATGTTGTAAGCCGGGCGCTCGGACAGGGGATCGGTGGTGGCGGCAGCCTCGTTGACGATGGCAGCTGTCGGCTGGGGCCTACCGGAGGAGGCCGGGCCAGCCGACAGGCCGCTCTTCGATGGTAGAGATGCTGCTTCGGTCGCGCTTGAGGTGCTGAGCTGAGCATTGACACCGCCAAGATGGGGCGCCGCTTGATCAGCTGAGGTCGACGGGCGGTTTGCCTGGGGGCTGACAGTGGCCGCGGAGCTGCCATCTGAGGCCTTTGGTTTGGCGGCCGAAAGCGCAGAGCCGTCGGCAGTAGCCGGGGTGTTGGACGCGGGGTGGTCGCTGGGCGTCGTAGTCTCCACCGCCGGGCCAACGGGATCGGCTAAGCGGTCGCTGGTCTGGCCGATGATTCGTGGTTTGACGGCTGATAATGGGCGGCTGGGGCCAGTCGGCACTGGTGGGGTGGCTGGGCGAGGCTGGTTGGGTCGTTGCGGTGAATCGGCGGGGGTTTGGTCAGGCATGTAAGTTCCAATCAATTAAGGCGCGACAGCCATTCGGCATCGTCGTCGAAGCATGTTGACATGCTAGCAGTTGCCAGGGACAAAACCGGGTCAAGGCATTATCGCAGGCATCTGGATTGGGCCAGGGGCTGATCGATGCTGGTACTGGTTGGGGGATATTGGACGAAATTGCTGATCAAGCCTGCAGGCGCATGTGCCAGAGGTCGGAGATTGCGGCGGTGAAAGTGGTGGAGGGGCCAGGTCACGCAGTGGCAATCCCAGCTCAGCCGCCGATCTGACAACCAGCTCGCGCGTAACCGGCCGCCGTCAAGGCCGCCCAACTGGCATCTGACGGCAGGTCGACGATCTTGCCACTGTCGGCGGAGACCGGCAGGACAGTGATCGGCTCATCCAAGGCGCCGATCAGCCCCGGCAGATCGAGCAAGGAGCTGTTTCGATCAATCACCGATCCGCCGCTCAGTGACCAGGCCAGACTCTGCCAGACCAGCGGATTGCGTTCACTCTTGATCCGGGTCACCAGCTGCGACATCACCTGGGCGGCGGCGGTTGGCCGATCTTTGCTGGCCCCAGTGATCTTGTCGACGCCCACCCACTGCCCGTCGATCAGCTGCTCGGCCTGGCGCGAGCGGACAAAAGCCAAGGCCATCGCGCCATCGAGTTGCTGGCGACCAGCGCCGATCGACAGGTTCGATTCGGCGTCGCGGGTGTCATAGGGGAAGTCGATCGCCACCCCACCGATGGCGTCGATGACATTGACGAAGGTGCTCATCCGGACCATCAACAGGTGATCGACTGGGATGCCCAAGGTCAAACACATCGCCTCGGCGAAGGTGGCCGGGCTGCGAGCCATCATCATCGTCAAGCGGCCGGTCTGGCCATCGGCTGGCGTCACCCAGAGGTCGCGGGGCAGCACCAGGGCATGATTGCCCTGGGGAGTTTGGTGGATGACGATGACGATGTCAGCGTGGTCGCCCACCCGCGTGGCTCCCCGCCCATAGATTGAATCGTCGCCGACTGTCCAGTCGCGGTTGTCTGATCCGACAATCACCCAGGTTTGCCCGGCGTCGGCCACAGCCAGGGTGGCCCGGGGCAGGTCGACCCGTTCGACCCGACTGACCAAGGCGATGACGTCACTGGCGGCTAGCAGGATGATCAGCGATAGAACGGCGATGACGATCAGCGCCAGTCGCCGCTGCGGTCGAGGGCGGGGTGGCGCCAGGATTGATCGCCGTCCGACGGGGTCAGTCGCGCTCATTCACCCGCCGATGACCAGGTTGCTGACTTCGGTCTGGGCGATCACCAGGACGTTCTGGGCCGACGATCCCGATTGGCCGATGACAGCATCATCGCCGTGATAGCAGGTGCCGATGACCAGCCGCCCGGGCACTTGATCGTTGGCATAGGCCGAGGATGACCAGTCGGATTTGTCGAGGATGACCACCTCTTGCACCTGATAAGCGACTTGGCCATTGGCGGTGCCGACCTTGATCGTCGCCCCAGGGGTCAGTTGATAGAGATTGTTGAACAAGGCTTCCTGGTTGGCGGCGGCGTGGCCTACCAGGTAGACCGTGCCACCAGCGTTTTGGCCCGCCTGATCGCCGAAGGGGATGCCGCCCTCACCGGCCTTCAGCCAGTAAGCCCGATCGAAGCCCGGTGGGTTGACGCAACTGATGCGGTCATCGCTGAAGCATGGCTCGCCGGTCAAGGGGTTGTTGGCCCCCTGGGCCATGGCGACGGTGTAGAGCTCAACCGGAGCGTCAACATTGATATCGGCGATCGTCACCCGAATCGGATCGGCTTTGGCAATGGGCGGCAATAGTGCCGAGGTTGAAGCTGGTGAACTGTCAGAGACGGCCGGGCTGGCCTGACTGCCGGTGGCGGGCTCACCCGCACCACCAAACCAGCGAGAGCCGACCGTCAAGACGATGGCCACCGCCACGGCCACGACCGCCAGAGCGGCCAACAGGCCCACCAGTCGTCGCCCGTTCAATCGCGGGTGCCCCGCTGGGTCGTGTCGATTCATGATGGTCCTCCCTTGTCGGAACCAATGTTGGCTGGCTGTTGTCGCCATCTGATGGCTGAGCTTGGTGACTATCAACTTTGGCCGTCATTCGCCGAGCGTCGGGGATCAACTGATGTGGCGGCTCTGATGTCGGTGACCAACCACATTCGCCTGCCTGACGTATGGGTTAGTCCCTTGAGGTGGGTTAGCCCGGTCACGCCGATCACTCTTGGCCTTAGCGCAAGTGCTGTCCCTTGAGGTGGGTTGGCCACCGCTTTCTGGCTGGAAAGTTGGCCAACCCACCTCAAGGTGGCGGGCTCTTCGGAAGGGTTGATTTGCGGCGATTTGCCGCTGGTTGACAGCCAGCTGCGGCGAGTCAGATGACGTCAGTGCCGAGGGCCGGCATGACATAGGTGGGGGTGCCGACTTCGGCCTTATATACCGGGGCGGCGACCGCCACGACGGCGTCGCTGACGGCTCGGCGGCTGCTTTGGCCTTGGGCGGTGACCGCCGCGCCGGCGACAGTGGCGTCAGCCGGAATGGTGATCTGGCCCTTGATGTTGCCTTGGGCGTCGGCCACCAGGCTGGCGAAGAAGCCGTTTCCGATGGTGAAGCTGACCGTCTCACCAGGCGCATAACCGCCACCGCTGATGGTGACTGTCGCCCCGGCGGTCACCTCACCCTTGGCAGCGAAGCCGGTGAAGGCGTAAGGCTGGGCGACATAGTCGAAGGTGCGGCGGGTCGATGCCGCCGCCGCGGCTATGCCAGCGGCTGCTGGTTCGGTCAGTTTGGCGGCCTGGGTGCTTGGGGTTGACTCGTCGTACATCACGCAGGTGGCGCTGATCTGCCCGTTGCCCCAGTAGGCGGCGATCCGATCGGTCGACCAACTGCCGTCGGCGGCCGGCTTGACCACCCAAGAGTCGGAGCCGCTGCCATAACTGGCGGTGATGACGACCTCGTCGGAGCCGTTGTTCTTGGCGGCGCAGTCGGCGCCGGAGACCGTGAACTGGGAGCCAGTGGCCACCCAACCGGTTGGTGTGACAGTCAAGGGTTGAGTGTCGTCGGCCTGGGCGGTTGGGGTCAGCGCCGCGGCCATGCAAAAGACAGCCAGTCCGCTGGCGATCAGTCGGCGGGTGATCTTGGTCGGATTAGTCATGAGACCCTTCCTTCGGTAGATAGCGGTATCACGATATCATGCAAATGTTTGTTGTGCGACTCCAGCCAATTGTGTCTACATTAGCTACACTTGTTAGATGCAGACGGTTTCTATTGCGCAACTGCGACAAAACCCAACCAGATTCATCGAGTCAGTGATCGATGGCGAATCCGTTACGGTGACCCGCTATCACCAAGAGGTCGCTAGATTGGTGCCCCCGACTCGCGTGAAAACTGCCGCCGCTGAGCAATTCACTGCCTTGTTGGCGGCCACCCCTGTGGATAAAGGCTGGTCTGGGGAAGTTGCTGCCGACCGTTTGGCGGATCAGGCAGATGACCCATGGGTTCGGTAGTCCTCCTCGACACGAATGTGCTGATCGCGACCGGAGAACCTGGCGAGCAGACGCCCGATCTCAGCGCACACAGCGGATTGACTGTGTCGAGCCTCAGTTTCTCAGAACTGGTCATGGGCATCTACTCAACAAGGGATCTGCAGGTTTTCCGCCAGCGATGGGCCAGATACCAGGGGTTGACGAACCTCTTCGGCCCGGGAATTCCATACGATGACCAATGTGTCAACGCTTATCAGCGCATTTGTGCGCATGTCGCGGATCGTGAAGGCGATGTCAAAGCTCGGCGCATTGACCGCATGATCGCCGCCACGGCACTGGCCCACGGCCTGACGGTCGCCACCCGCGATCTATCCGGCTTCCAGCAACTGGGCGGCCTGATCACTGTCGTGCTGGTTTGAGGTATCACACCCACCACGCGCTCAAAGGCCCGAGACAATGTCGGGCCACCACGGGTTTCAGTAGCCGCAAATGGTCGTCAAGTCCTGTGTCAGGTCGGCAGGGGAGGAAGCGCCGTCGTCACGCGCCTCGGCAGCTGCGACGGCAGCGGCCACCTCGGCGGTGATAAAGGTATATGACTCTTGGCCTGTGGGCGAAGCCGTCGGTGAGATTGTCATAGTGGTGACGGTCCAGCGTGTGGCCTTGGCGGCCAAGTCAGCCAGGCCAGCGACGGCGCTGATGGGCACATTGGATTGAGCCACATCGCTGGCAGCGTTCATCAAATCGAAGAAGTGACTGGCGATGGTTCCGGGGTCTACCTGATTGAGCATGGCCAACATGACGCATCGCTGGCGGATCGTCCGGGCGGCGTCGTCGGTGTCGATGCGGCTGCGAACGTACCACAAAGCTTCGGGACCGCTGAAGTGGTGGCTGCCTGGCTCGATCCAGTAATCAGTGATGCCGACCGCTCCGATTGGCACTCTCTGGTTCACTGTGATGTCGATCCCGCCGAGTGCGTCGATCAGACCCTCGAATCCGTCCATGTCGATCAAGGCGTAGTAGTTCATCGTCAAGCCGGTGATGCCCTCGATGGCATCGACCATGGCTTCGGCTCCTGGATCGGCACTGCCGGGATAAAGGTCGGCGTGGTCCAGGCCGAGTTGGTAAATGGTGGTCAGCATGCACGGTTGGCGCTCTTGATCAGGGCAGACATAGCCGTCGGGATAAAGCTGATGCAGTGGGGAGGTGGCAGGGAAAGGAAAAGCCGTCAGACTCCGCGATGTTGAAATCAGCAAGGTGCGACCGGTGACAGCGTCGACCGAGGCGACGGTGATCGAGTCGATCCGGGCATCGTCACGCCAGTCGGCCGAGTCTGAGCCGAGCAAGGCGATGTTATAGCGCCCGGCGATCGGCTCGGTGGTGCCACCGCCGTTGGCCACAGCGTCGAGGGTCGCCCAAGCCCGAGAAACGACGAAACCAGCCGCGATCAGGATTACGCCCAGGATGATCAGCAGCATGTTGCGTAGGCGGTGCGATCGACTCTGGCTGGTCATTGACTCTCCAAGGTGGCGTTGACTCCCTTTGTCTAGTATTTCTTAGTTCGACCCGGGCTAGGCCGTCGCTAATCGGAGCGGAGCAGGTCGTTCTTCGGCCGGGCTGATTTGGCTGACTCTAGTAGGTCATTGATACTGCGATTGGGGTAGAAGACGAGGGCTGGGGTTGAACGAAAGCCTCCGCTCAACCCCAGCAGCTGGTGTCAACACTTAGCTGTTGTCGCTGCGCCGGCGCAGGGTGACAATGCCCGTCGCAATGACTCCCAGCGCCATGGCGATCAGGGCCAGCCGGAGGATGTCAGTCTGGCTGCCGCCAGCCTGACCGCCGGTGTCACCCTTAGCACCTGGTGCGGTCGGCGTGGTGGCGACACCGCCGCCGGTGGTTGGGTCAGCCGAGTTGGTCGGGTCAGTGATGGCCGACGGGTCGATGACGTCGAAGGCCACCTTGACGGCGCCGGAGGTCTCGCCGACGAAGTCGACGGTGTGGCGGCCGATGTCGAAGCCTTCCGGAATGGTGAAGCTGACTGGCACACTGCCGTTGGCATCGGCGGCCAGGGTGCCCAGCTCGATCGGGTCGGAGTGAACTGTCACCTTGACCTGTTCGCCAGGCAGGAAGCCCAGGCCGTCGGCGGCTTGCTCGTCGCTGACGCGGCGGGTGGGCTGATCGATGTCAGCGCCGATGAAGTTGACTGGGATGCTGTCGATGATGACGCCTTGGCCGTTTTCATCCTCGAGTGTGATGGTCACTTCATAGTTTCCTGGGGTGTCGGAAGACACCTGGATGGTGTAGGTGCCGTCGCCGTTGTCGGTGATGACACCAAGGTTGACCTCATTGGCGGCGGTGGCGGTCAAGCGGTCGGCGTAGCCAGTCAGGGGGGTGCCGTCGGCCGACCGGATGGTGGTGATGACATCGTAGGAGTCGTCACCGTCGGCCAGGCGGGCGGCCCCGCCCGTTGAGCTGGCGATGATGTCGTCTTTGGTGGTGTCGGTCGAAGGGGCATCCGGAGTTGGCGGCTCTTCGTCGGCCTCAGTGACATTGACGGAGACTTGGCCGGAGAAGAAGGAGACATCGACGGTGCCGGTCGGTGGTTGGCCGGTGCTCAGGCAGATGTAGTGCGGCGGGGTGCTTGAGTAGCCCGCGTCACCGGGCGCGCATTCCTTGGTCACGGCCAAGCTGTCCGACCAGGTCAGCATCACCGGTCCAGCGGAGTTGTACGTGACCTTCCCGGCAGCGGCGTCGATGCTGGCGTCACCGGATTTGACGGTCCAGGTGATCGGGTTGGGGCTGCCCTTGGCGGTGGTGACGGCTGGTAAGGGAACGGTCGTGCCGGCCACGCCGCTGGCGGTGCTGGTCTGTCGCGTAACAGCCCGAATGCCGGATTCCACTTGATATTCGCTTGGCTCACTGACCCAGGCTTCCTTCAGGATCGCCCAGTCGATCACCGATGCGTCAGTGATGTGGTTGCCCGCCAGACTCCACTCAGTGAGATACTCGGTGTCAGGGCCAAAATAGTCGCCAGAATTGATGATACTGGCCAGAGGTGAGATGTCGCTGATCTGGTTGTTGGCCAAGTGCAAGCTGCCCAACTGCAACTGTGCCAGCGGTGTCACATCGCTAATCTGGTTATCGGATGCAGAAAGGCGATTCAAAGCGGGCAGCCCAGCCAGTGGGCTGAGGTCGCTGATCTGGTTGTTGTCCACAGTTAAGTACGCCAGCTTAGTCACGCCGGCCAAGGGTGTGAGGTCGCTGATCTGGTTGTCGGATGCGTCAAGGTACGACAGGTTGGTCAGCCCTGCCAGTGGGCTGAGGTCGCTGATCTGGTTTCCACCGAAGAAGAGAGTGGCGACATCGACCACTGGAAGATTCTCGAGACCGGACAACGCCTGGATGCCATAGCTTCGGTTGTCGGCCAGGCCGCAATTGAGAAAAATGGCTCCATTAGCAGCGTTATTCCAAACCAGCTGGTCCAGATCCTCTTGCGAGATCGAGTCGGCCTCGGAGGCGTAGTCCGGGTGTCCGGGTGAGGAACCTCGCCCCATGTCGTGCAGTGCGTCGACAATACACTGCCGTAACCCGGCGTCGGGAATCAGGTTGACTTCATCGGCTGAAGCTGGAGTGCTGGCGGCAACGCTGCCGAGTGCCAGGGCTCCAGCGATTGCCAAGCCAAGGCGGCGCTTGATGGGATTATTCATGTGGTTCCCTTCCTTGAACAGACATTCCCCTGCTCTTGTGTCATGGCATAAAGATGCTAAAAGACAAGATAACC
>JAITVZ010000129.1 GCA_031285505.1 Propionibacteriaceae bacterium | reverse complement strand
GGGCACTTGGGTGCTCTTCAGACCTCGCTGCAGCGCTTCGATCGGCCAGCCCAGGGCTCGTCCGACGCTGATGGCAGCAAGGGCATTGGAGACATTGAACTCGCCAGGCAGGGACATGGTGAAGGGGATTGAGACGGGGGTGGCGGGCGCCGTCGGCTCGGTGGCTGTCCCTGAGTGGTCCGTCTCGGTGGTGGTGGGGGAGCCCGAAGCCCCGGGTGCTCCCGGTTCGGTGGCGGTGGTGCCGAGAGCCCCGGGTGTTCCCGGATGGTTGGCGGTGAAGGGAATGGAGACAGGGGTGGCAGGTGTTGCAGTCCCGGCGTTGTCGGTGGTGGTGGGGGAGCCGGGCGTGGCAGGCGTTGCGAGCCCGGCGGCGTCGTAAGGGGCAAGCGTCGTTGCCCCGAGACCACCTGACTCGTTGGTGCTAGCCCAATGACAGTTGAAGCTCGTGGTCATATCACCGACTGTGGTGGCGGCCGTGACGCCATCGGCCCAGATATCGGCGGCGTCAGTCTCGCCGTAGGTGGCGATGGTGCAAGACGGGTTGGCCGCCGCCACGATCTGGTCGAACATGGCGGCGTCGCGGTTGACGAAGCACAGTTTGGCTTGGTCGAAGATCTGCTCTTTGCAGGCGAAGTAGTCCTCAAAGGTGGGATGCTCAGTCGGCGAGACGTGGTCGTTGGAGATGTTGGTGTAAACGCCCAGGTCGAACTCCAGGCCGTCGGTGCGGTGGAGCTTGAAGCCTTGGCTGGTCGTCTCGATGACTGCCACTGCCATGTGGGCATCGGCCATCAGCCGCAGGGTTTTGTGAATCTCATAGGACTCTGGGGTGGTGTTGGGCAGCTTGAGGTGTTCATCGCCGAAGATGATACCGTTCGAGCCGATCAGCCCCAAGGGCACGCCGGCAGCGTCAGCCATGTCGGCCAGCATGTAGGAGATGGTGGTTTTGCCCTTGGTGCCGGTCAAGGCGACGACTTTCAGTTCGCGCTCGGGGAAGCCGAACCAGCGTCGGCTGATCATCGCCAAGGCCTGACGGGTGTCAGCGACAGTCAGCACCGTGACGGTGTCTTCGCTGGCAGCGTCGTCGAGCAGCAGGGGTGCGGCGGCGGGCTGGTCCGCCTGGTTGATGACGAAGCTGCGCACACCGGCGGTGAAAGCTGATTTGAGGTTGTGGGCCACGCCGTGTTCTGGGTTGTGACTGGCCGATGGCAGGGCGACGAAGAGGTCGCCGGGGCCGCTGAGGCGCGAGTCATAGCTGACACCGCTGACCTGGACCGACGAATCACCGCTGATCAGGTTGTGATCGATGTCGGTCAGCAGTTCACGCAACTCCATGGTCGTCTCCTCGGCTGGGGTGTTGGTCTCGGGCCAGTTTACGGGGTGGACTGGATATGGGGTGGTCGGCGGCAGGTGGCACTGGCCGATGTGGTGATGCCCGCTGCTGTCGGGGCACCCTGGATGCGGGGCTGCATTCCCTGGCTAATCTGCCACGGTGCGCTTCGGCCCAGCATCGTCGTTCTCTGCAAAACGAGCGTATTGTGAGCGGAAATCCGCTCGTTTTGCAAAGAACGAGCCTGAGAGGGGCCGAGCGGACAACAGATATCATGTATTGTTGCTTTATGCGCCGCTCGACACTCTTGATGCTTCCGCTGATTCTCGCCTTGTCTTTGGGGGCTTGTGCTTTGCCGAGCGATGGCTCTTCGGGCGGATCGGGCAGCGGTTCGCCGTCGGTCGGTGTCAGCTCGAGCGGGGCGGTTCCCAGCGCCAGTGCCACACCATTCACGCCGGGGGCGCAGCTGTGGAGCGGTGTCGGCCAGACCGCTTCGGCCTGGTTCGACTCATCGGCCGGCGCCGACTCTCTCGGTTTCAACACCGACCCAGCAATCATCCGTGTCGGTTTGGCTGAAACGGACGCCGCCAACACCCTCGGTAACTTCACCCTGATCCACCCGACCCTGCAGGGTTCCTTGTTGGCCAATGAGCTGACTGCAGCCCGCTTGTTCCTCAAAGTGACCTCAGGGCCCACGCCCACCAATTTACGGCTGGTGGCGATCGGTCATTCCTGGAGCCCACCGATCACCAGCACCGCCATCGCTCAGGCGTTGATCACCGATCGGGCCGGGCGGACAGTCGCCGTGCGCTCCGAGCCCAATGGCTGGGTGAGCTTGGATGTCACTCCGGAGGTGCGCTCGTGGGTGGCCGGTGAAATTCAAAACAACGGTTTGGCGATTCTGCCGGCAGCCCCGGAGGACGCCGCCGGGACCCCCGGCCTTGACCCTAGTCCTGCCAGTTCGACCGCCACATCCGACCCTAGTTCAACCAGTTCGAGCGCCAGCTCATCGGTCTCGACCGCCACCGAGACGGTTGGCTCTTCGGCCACCTCGGCAACCAGGGCCGCCGATTCCGGCGCCACTAGCGGAATCACCAGCTTCGCCGCTGATTGGAACGGCTCGACCGACGCCCCCCACCTGGAGGTGACCGGGACTGCCGGCACCAGGGATTTGACCTACGGCAAATTCGCCTATCTGCGCCAGCCGACTGACCCGGCCGATGACGCCGCCATCGCCGACAAGGAGACCACCAACTGCTTGTCCTACGCCTTGCGCGACACCAACATGATCACCGCCGATGACTTGAAACTCGACTACGTCCGCCTGACCCAATTGGCCCGCGACGAAGGCGACAAGGGTGTCATTGAGTATGTCGCCAGCCAGGTTGAAGCCTATGTGACCGCCCATCAAGACGGCCTCAAGCTGACCAGCTTCCGCCGGATCAGTGGCTTCGACGCTCAGATCGACCCGACCAAGGAATACCGCATCGCCCTACGGATCGGCGCTCATCTGACGGACGCCGAGGACAGCTTCTCCGCCGATCGGAGCAACTTCGACTATCACCTTTGGCTTCAGGCCAACGACGGCCAATGGGCCCAGAAATTCCTCAATGTGCCGACCGGCATCGTGCCGGGCACTCCGGGAGGCATCAGTCCGGATCTGCACCCCTGGGACGCCGATTGGACCTGGGGATCAGCCAAGACCGACGGCTTCTACACCTCGCCGATCGCCTATTTCGCCGTGGCCAAGACCGTCGACGGGTTCACTCAGCATAAGGCGGGGTAGGTGTGTCCCACGGATCAAGCAGTGGGACACCGAATCGAGAGAAGTCTTTGGTGTTTCTCGTGACGATGGTGGCATGTTGGTCGGCAGCCGTTCCGGCGATCAATGAGTCGGCCAGAGGCGCTGGATTCGGCACATGGAACCCACCACTGATGATGGCGGCGGGAGTGGTCAGCGCCCAGATGCGCGAATGAAAGGCTTCCAGGACATCGTCGAGCCACGATCGGTAAACAAGACCTTGAAACGGATCACGGTGCTCAGTCAGTCGGACACCACGCTCAATCTCATGAACAGTGATGACTGATATATAGCATAGAGACAAGTTAGTTCTTTCGGCCCAGAGGGCAAAGTTGGGGGCGGTGCTTCCCCGGCGAACCTTGCGTAACTCGGAGACGACCATGGTGTCGAGAAGCATTTTCATGAGAAATCAACATGTCGTGGACCGTCAGCTGAGCGGACAAACGGTGTGTCAAGGTCAATGATCTCGGATGGCCCGCTCAGATCGGCCAAGGTGGCGTGCAGCCATCGCTGGCGCCGCTGGACGCCACTGCGCATGATGTCTCGAGCAGTTGCCTCCATCGACTGATGACTGGCAGTGGCCAGCGCCTGCAGACTGGAGTAAACCTGCTCGTCGAGATTACGGACGGTGAGTGTGGGCACGATGAACCTCCTGCCAGCAAGTCTAGCAGCACTACTGCTAGCAGTTGGACACTGGGTCTAACCTTGTGATGGTCATGGATAGCATATAAGTAACATGTGAGAGGCTCGTAGATGCTATTCTGAATTCCCATTCATGACCTTGGGGAGGGAATAACCATGAAGAATCCAATCATCATCTGGCGAGGGGGCGTCGCTGCCGCCCTGGCGCTGGGGCTCGCCTTGTCGCTGACCGGCTGTGCCATTGGCAGCCCCGACCCATCACCGACCGACACTGTCAGCCAATCCGCTTCAGCCAGCAGCTCATTGGAGCCAAGCAGCTCTGGGTCAGGCGAGGCCGTCGAGGGGCGTCTCGATTATGACGATCAAGCCGATTGGCAATTCATCTCAGGCCAGATGCAGTCGCCGATCGACATTGTCAGCGCCGACGCTCAACCGATGGCCGAGGGCGGGGGCGCCATTCAGCTCGATTACGCCACCGATCCGACTGCCATGGAAAACAATGGCCACAGCATCGAGGTGGCCGATTCCGGCAGTGCCATCATCGATGGGCGCAGTTTCACCTTGACTCAGTTCCACTTCCATGCGGCCTCAGAGCACACCATCGACGGCCAGCATTATCCGATGGAAGCGCACTTCGTCCATAAGGCCGCCGATGGCCGGATCGCCGTGCTGGCAGTCTTCTTCGAATTAGGCGAGGCCAATCCCGGTTTCCGAGAGGTGCTTGATGAAATCATGCCGATGCAGTATGACAGCACCATCCCGCACGACCCGCCGGCCTTCACTGACTTGATGACCATGATTCCGACCGATCTGAGCTACTACCACTACCTCGGATCGCTGACCACGCCGCCGCTGACTGAGAACGTCGAGTGGTATGTCATGAAAACCCCGGTGCAAGTGTCAGCTGATCAGGTGACTGATTTTGCCCAGCTTTATAGCCACAACAACCGCGACACCCAGCCAGTCGATGGCCGGGTGGTGTTGGACCACCAAGCCTGATTGGGCCCACTCCTAGTCCCGCATCAGGCCGTGTCCTCAGCTACCCGCCGGCCAGTGGCGATGCTGTGATGTCTGCACCACCTCGCGCCTCGCTCGGGGCGTCCGGCCGAAGCCCCTGCTGACGCCGGCCTTGGGCTGATCGCGCCTCACGCCAATCATGATGTGGGGCTCAGTTTTGATCCTGATCGCGTCTCACACCAGCGGGAACCGCAACTCGAAGGTGGTCCCTTCGGGGCCGGTTTGAGCCACCCTGATGTCGCCGCCGAAGCGCCCGGCCACCTCCGAGGTCAGGGCCAATCCCAGGCCGAAACTGCGCCGCCGCCCGCCGGTCTCACTACCATGGGAGAAGCGCTCGAAGATTCGATCAGGGTTGACCCCGACGATGCCGGGGCCTTGATCATGGACGCAAATCGTCGCCATTTTGCCGATCTGGCTGGCCGTTATGCTGACTGTGGTTTGGTTGGGGGAGTGCTGAATGGCGTTGTCGATGACAGCGACGATCGCCCTGGTCAACGAGGTGTCGGGCACTCCGACCATCATCTCCTGGTCGATCCGGGCGGTCAGCCGAATCTGAGCCTGATCGGCCATCGAGCTCAATGAACTGACCGCTTCATGGATCGAATGGCTGACCGAGCTGGAGACACTGCCGGCGATGGGCGCTCCTTCGGCGGTCAGCAGCATGTCGTCCAATACCCGGGTGACATGGCTGGTGTCGGCTCGCAGCTGCTCGGCGATGTCGTCGATCGGTTTGCCAGATTTCAGGCGTCGCTGCAGGATTTGCACCCGCGACGACAGGGCGGTCAGGGGGGTGCGCAACTCATGGGAGGCGTCGGCGACGAAGTGGCGCTGTAGACGTAGGGCCTCCGCCATCGGCTTGACGGCTCGCTGAGCCACCAACCAGGCGACCAAGGGCGTCAGGACCAGCACCACCGCCGCCAGAATGGACAGCGCCCAGATGAACTGGTCAGCGTTGATCCAGCCGACCCGTGGCCGTTGCTCGATGTGGACCAGGCGGCCGAAGTCGTCGAAGATCGGTGTGACATCGGGGCGCAGTTGGACGGCGTTGGCCACTGACAGAATGATCAGCACCACCACGCCGATCAGAATGATTGCGCCACTGGTCAATGCCACCGCTACCCCGACTGACATGGCCGCTTTGCGGACTCGTTGCTCATCTGGGTTGGCCGACCGACGTTGGTGCGCCTGGCGGCGGGTCTGGCGTGGCGGTTGGGGGGGATCCGCCACGGTCACGGCGCTGACCGATATAGGGGTTGGTTGGGGTGTGGGGGCAGGGGCCGCAGCGATGGCCGGTGGCGCGAGCTCGGGTGAATCGCCGTGGGCTGAGGTGGGCTGACTGGATGTCGCTGGGGCTGAGAACGTCGCAATGGCAGGCGGGAATTGTGTCGGCAATTGGCCTGCTGGCTGCTGTTGGTCAGGCGTGGCCGGCCCCATGGGGGCAGGTGGTGGCACGATCTGGGTGGTGGCAGTGAGCCCGATGGGTGCGTTCACGGGGCCGGTGGGGGCTGGCACGGGCGATGGTGGGGGCGTGGGCGCAGTAGCGGACGCAGTTGGTCTGGCGCCCGTGGCAGGTAGCGATGGTTCCTGGCTCATGGATCAATTGTGACGGACACCAGCCAAGAAAGGTCTGAGAATGTGGCCTCGTTTGTTTACCGAAATGAATTCTCCTCATACCGGGATGGGTGATCCTCAGGTGCTGGAACAAGAGGTCGAAAAGTGAGTCGATCCGGTCCTGAAGTCCCGTGGCTGGGAGGCAATGCGGACCAGAATCCGTCACACCCCAGCCAGTTGATGCACTCTGTGCGGGGGATATCGAAGGCCTGACCAGCGTCGGCGAAGCTGTGGCCTTCGCGCCGAAGGGCGGTGACTGCTTGTCGGATTCATCTGGCAAGCCCCAGATCTTGTGTTGGAAGGTCTTGGGTGGGGTCGTCGTCATTGTTGGGTCTGGTCCAGTTTGGGGTGATTCTTCGGCCAGAGATCACGATTGCCACCAGGGTGAGCGCCAGATCTCGCTTTGGCGCCGATGGGTGTGTTTGGGGGGCTTGGAGTTTTCTGGCTAAAAGATTCCGCCGATAAGTCCTTCAGCTAACCCGAAACCATCCCCCCAAATGACCTATCGGCGGAGTCTCTAAGTGTCCGATCCAGGAATTGTAACGTTTTGGTAACGGTTTCATGGATTAGTGGGTTTGACTGGCGGATTGATGTCAATATGACTCCATGAAGTTGGCTCTCGCTTGTCGGTGGTTTTGGCGCTTGGGCGTGTTGTTGATGGCGCCTGGTTTGTTGTTTCCGGTGCCGGTGGTTGCTGACCCGGTGGGCAGCTCCGTGGTGTTGACGGCTGGGGTGGTGGATCGTCGGGGTTGGTTGGATGTTGATGGGGATGGGTTGGCGGATGTGGTTGAGGAGGGTTTGTG
>JAITVZ010000125.1 GCA_031285505.1 Propionibacteriaceae bacterium | reverse complement strand
TAGAACACCTCCGCGGCACCGCCCTCGGCTTCACCAACCTCACAAACTATATAGCCCGAAGCCTCCTCGAAACAGGTGGTTTCAAAAAGAAACTACACCCCCAATTGTGAAGAGCCGCTAATGTTCGTTAATGACTCGCGTATTTCCATATTCAAGTAAGAAGAAGTGTAGATGCGCTCAGCCCACAGTTACGAATAAGGTTCTCAACACCCTTGGGTAGTCGAAACTCAGTATGCTCGCAATGACCCTCGAGTGATCCTTGCATAGTCACTGGAATTATTACTGGTTTGCCGAAGAAAGAAATGGCTCTGGGTGGCCTTTTAATGGATCGGGGTTGGCTTTCCTTTGAGCGGCGCCCTGAGTTAGCCATAACTTCATTACCGGATTCGTCAAGCATCGATGATTTTGCGCGATGAGCGAAGCTTTCGGGCATTTGTCCTTGGATGACCTTGATTTTAATTAAGTGTCGCTGCTTGCCCATGACCTTCTTGCGCACAACTACCATTGGAATGTAATCATCCCAGAGGGAGAGTAGCCCCAAGGCGAACGGGCTGGATGCATCCGGGCCGACTATTCTCCGCCATAAGCGTCGGTCTTGGCAGCTGGGTCTTTTCTCGATGCCAAGAAGGTGGTGCACGTTCCCTAGATAAGCTATCCATCCTGGCCGTGCTTCTGGCGCATTCAGTGTGTTGGCATCCCGACGACAGATGTCCCAGATTATCTGTCGGAGCGTTGTACTATTACCCACCTTTTCACGATCATTTTCTGGCAATAGGGCAAATAGCCAACTAAATCCAGCCGCATATGAGACTTGCCTACTGGCTAAGTTGAGGTTTCGGTGTGAGTCTTTGGCGTCAAAGTCAATCAGAATTCCCTTATTGAATAAGGCGATAGGCAACAGGAATTCCTTGGGACCAACATCGTCTGATGGTAGCATTCCGACACTGCGTATGACTCGCCGAATGATTCGGGCGTCGATATCCAAACTGACATGGCGCTCATCACCGTGCCGCCCAATCATATTCATGCTCTCAACGCGGCGGATCACAAAAGGGAACCGCTTGGTCAGGTCCTGGTCTTTCGGCACGGCCGCGGCCTGATTCCCGTCATTGGGTCCCAGGGGCTTAAGTAGTTGTTGTGGGCCATATAAGGCTTTCATTAAAGGCATATATATGGCGACGACCTCAGGCGTTGGCGGTTTTTGATCGTAGCAAGAAACAATTTGTCTATCGTCAATGTATTCTGAGTGCCCCTGGCACAAGGGGCACTTGAAAGACATTGACGATCAGATTCTGGTCTTAAGCGGAGGGAGAAGGGGCGGCATCCACTGAAGTCTGGGGCTGGGTCGGAAGGAATGCCCCCCTGGCACCGCCATTGGTGCGACCACGTTCAGTAGGATAGGAGCCACGATTTGAATCGGTGTATATGAACTCGGTACAGTCCATCAGCCATCGACGGAAACTTCCTGCCTGCTGGTAGCGCCGCCGGCGTTCAGCGGCTCCAGAGTAGGCAACGGGAACAGCCACAACTCCTCCAAGTTTCCCCTGTCGTCTAACAATAACACTTGCTGAAGGCTCAGGGCTCGTCATTGATCCGCAGGCCGGGCGTTCGTGTGAAGAGTGACCTAGTTCGCGGAGCTTGGCCACAAATGCAATCAAAGAACTAGCGTAAAACGCAGGTTTGGGCGTGTCAATTTGAAGAGGATCTTCATCAGGACGGGACCGCATAACGATGGCGCTTGGATATGTGAAGTTGGGGCCATCTAGCAGACCGTTCAACGATGGCCAACGAACAGTCGGGAGGCACTACCCTGGGCAGTGCCTCCCCTTCAGGTTCAAAGTGTCAGCCGTTGCCGACCTCAGATCATGACCTCTGAATTGGCCCGGCTGCCAACCTGATCAGTGCCGCCAGCCGTGGCGTTGCCTCGCCCAGCAGCCTTGCCAGCGCGAGCTCTGTGGTGGCGGCTGCGCGAGCGGACCGATTGGGCCTTCAGCTCATAGAGCTTGTCGACGCATTCGGCGACGTCGGGCGAGTGGGTGACGATGATGACGCATTTGCCTTCACCGGCCAGGTCGGTCAGCATGTCGATGATGTCGGCTTGGGTGCCGAGATCGAGGTTGCCGGTCGGCTCGTCAGCCAAAATGACCTGGGGGTCGTAAGACAGGGCGCGGGCGACGGCCACTCGCTGCTGCTCACCACCGGACAGTTTGAGGATTCGCCGGTTGGCCAGCTCGGCACTGAGGCCGACCCGGTCGAGCAGGGCCAAGGCCCGATCATGCTTGTGAGCGATTGTCTTGCCACTGGCCCGCATCGACAGCTCGACATTCTCAGCCGCGGTCAGATGGGGCAGCAGGTTGAAGGCTTGGAAGACAACCCCAATGTCCCGGCTGCGGTAGCGATAGCGATCGATCTTGGCCAGATCCTGGCCTTCGAAATCGATCGAACCTTCGGTCGGACTGGTCAAACCGGCCAACAAGGACAGCAGAGTTGTCTTGCCAGCCCCCGAGCGACCAATGATGCCGTATAACTGCCGGTCTTGAAACTGCCAATCCAAACCACTGAAGACGGGCTGATCGCGGTTGTAGGCGTAGCCGACCTGGTTGAGGCGCAGGATGGTTTTGCTCGGCCCCGCGCTGGTGTTGCTATCAGAAGGCTCGGCTCGCTCCGGCGTGATCACCGGAGCCGCAGCCATCGCCCGCGGGGCGGTGTGAGCCGCAGCGTGAGCTGAGGCCGATGCCATGGTTGGGGGCGATGTCGGGCGGACATCTTGGGCAGTGGCAGTCCTGTGGTTGACTTCCTGGCTGGCGGCGGGAGGAGTCGCCGCTGCGGGTCCAGTCTCCTGATTGGGGTCGGTTGCCAGGCCGAGCCCCAGCTGCGAGTCGATGCTTGGTGACATGTTGGACATGGTCGCTTCTTTCATGGAATTCAAGGGTCGGTCGGTCATGACCGGTTGGACAAAATGGTCAGTGGCTCATAGCGCAGGACGAAGATCACACCAGCCAAGGAGGCCAGAATGGCCAGCCCGATGCCGATGGCCGCCAGCTGCCCGACCACGGCCCAATCGATGGAGGCGTTGATCGACGAGATGTAGTCGACGGCTTGATCGCCGAAGTTGGCGAAGGTTGGCCCATTGCCGCTTGCGCCACCGGCCACGCTGACCGGCCCACCACCGCGGCCGAAGTTCTGCTCGACGCTGGCCGTCTGCGACTCTTGGGCGCTGACTTGGGCGCTGAGCAGCTGGTTGGCGATCGGCGGTGAGGCGATGGCGCCGATCCCCAGACCGACGATCAGACCGGCCACCGTCACGATCAGCATCTCGGCGACGAATTGGAGGGCGACCTTGGGCTTGGAGACGCCGATGGCGGTCAGGACACCGACCTCATATTTGCGTTCGCGAATGGCGAAGATGGCAATCGTCACCAGGATGACTGCACCGACGCCGAGGATGATCCACAGCAGCGTTTGTGCGAAGGACGACAGGTTCTGCAACGGCACCAGGCTGGCTTCATAGTTGTCGAGATCGCTGGAGCTCAGTTGATAGTGGCTGTCGAGCCCATTGGCGGTTAACTCTGCCTGGAAGGCAGAGTAGTCATCTGGGCTGGCCAGGACGTAACTGGCTGATGTGCTGGCGCTCAGCGCGGTGGAAACGGTATCACCGTTCGAATCAGTGGTCTCTGTCGCCACTGCCGTGGAGTTGTCGCTGATCGCCGCCACGCTCGGATAAGAGGCGATGATCTGGTTGGCGGCGTCTTGGGAGGTCGAGAAGATCTGCCCACCAGGCCCGCTGGTCGTGGTCGATGAAGCACTGTCATTCTCGTAGATGCCAGCGATGGTCAAGGTGTAGGTCTCTTCGGTGGCCGCCGGATTGGTCAAGGTGATGGCGTCACCGACTGCCAATGAGTTGAAGCTGGCGAATTCGCTTGACACCAGGCAGGCGTTGTCGGCGGCGGTCAGATCGATCATCGACCCATCAGTCAAGGCGGCATCGCCAGCAACGAAGTCGGTCATGGCTGCCTCTGAGCCGTAGCCGATCAGGCTGACATCACCCATCGACCGGCCACCGAACATCATCGGGCCGGATGATCCAAAGGTGGGGCCCTGTCGATCGCCTTCGCCCGCAGTCGCCCCAGCGTCTGTGGAACCGCTGTCTGCTGATGAGTCGTCGGTCGAGTCCTCGCTGGAATCGTCGCTCGATGAGCTGTCGGTGTCGTCCGACACTGCCTCTAGGCCCTCGGCCGTGTCCAATGACAGGGTTGACGAATATAGGAAGTCCTTGACATAGGCCGAATCGGCGTAGCCCTGGAGTTGGTCCAGGCTCAGATCGGGATATTGCTCCATCGCTTGGCGGATCGAGTCCATATTGGCCCCAGGATCCGACTCGGCGGCGTCGCTCGACTCAGTGTCGTCCGATGAGTCGCCCGAAGCTGACTCGAACAGTGATTGGCGATCCAAGCCGATGGTCGCAGTGATTTGCAGGTTGGCGCGGCCTTCAGTCTCAGCCCGCTCAGCGGCTCGTTGGATCGACAAGGCGATGGTCGAAGCCGCCGCGATGACGGCCACGATCAGCATGATCAAAATGTTGCGGCCCTTGGACCGGGTGATTGCCTTGACGGCGTTGATGATGACTAGCACGTTGATCAGCTTGGTTCCTGAACACACAGATTGTCCTAAGAAATCAATTGGCCGGCAAGCAGGGGTGATTGAAGGATGGATTTTCCCCTGTCTGGGTTGGCCCAAACGGAGTTAGCCAGCTTGTGGGTCTAGTTGCGACTGCCTGACCACCTCCACCGGCGGCGAAACTAGACCCAACCATCGCAAGCACGCTCGGCCAATCACACCACTCAACCAACCACCACACCCGGCACCTGGTCCGGGTCCGCCTCTGAGCACACTGATGAGCGGGCCAAGGGGGAGTGCGCGTGAAAACCTGGTCCCCGCCCGTCTCGGAGCACACCACAATTCTGAACATGTCTGGCTTTGTTCGACCAACGTTGACATGGAACCTGGGTTGACTAGCTATGCGGTGATGGGTGGTCTTGACCGCGCGGCGTCGGTGCGCCACCGTCGGCGCATGTCAACTGTGGTCTAGCAGAGCAGAATATGCTCTGCACAGCTCCCATGGATCGTCGCTCCGCTAGGACAATTGTTGGTAAAAAAGGCAACAATATATCGCCCAAGACTGGCATAATCGTTAGTATTGTCGTTGGCCAGGGTTGCGCCTTGAAAACGTGCGTTGATCGGCGACGATCCGGCCTGGCGCCTTGGTCTCCACTCATCGAAAGAGGTTGGCAATGAGTTTTCCCGAAGCGGATTTGACAGATCCGGCTGCTCAAGCGGTCAGGAATCCAGCAACCAGCCAATTGGATTTGATGCACATCGCCGCCGACCGTCCCGATCTGCGCCTGGCGGTGGTGGCCCATCCGGCGACCTATGATGGCCTGTTGGATTGGCTGGCCAACCTCGGTGACCCAGCCTTGGCGGAAGCGGTGGCCCAGCGCAAGGCCGGTTTGTTGCCTCTGACCGGCAGTCAGCCCCAGCCCCAGGCTGAGTCGATCGGCCAGCCGGACCTCGTCTCGACTCCAGCCGCTGACACACCAGTGGTGACTGCGCCCTACGAGCAGCAGACAGCGCCGGTTGATGCTTTCACCGGCGAGTCAGCTGCGGCTGAAGCCTTCATCCCGGAGGCGACACCGGCCGATCCGGCAGCCGCCATCGGGCAGGCGACCTCCTGGGCGCCGTTGGCCAGCACTTCTGCTGCGGTGGCTCAAAGCACAGGGGCGATGCCAGCGGATGTCGGCGATCAAAGCACGACGCCAGCACAGTCAGAGTTTTCACCAAGCCAGGTGGTCGAATCCGGCGGCACCTGGGGCGATTTGCGCGACGCCAACCCCTGGAACGCCGCCGCCACGGTGGAGCCGATCGACCGGCCGTATCAGGACGAGCCGAAGCCGCGTCTGGCTGATCCGACACCGTCAACCTGGCCGGCTGATCCGGTCATTCCAACCCATCGGCCAGCCCATTCTTGGCCAGGCACGGAAACACTGGCCGATTTCAACGCCCCAGCAGCCGGCGCCACGGACGCACTGTCTGAAGGGACTCCGGCCGCTTTGGCAGAAACCCCCCTTTCGGTAGCCTTTGATACGGGAGCCGCGGAAGCTTTTGCTTCTCAATCTGCAGGCGTAATCCCTGCTGAGTCGACAGCCATCGCGCAGGCGAACTCTTGGGTACCGTTGGCGACCAGCTCGACTCCGGTCGATCAGAGCGCCGAAACAACGCCAGTCAGAGTTGCCGAGCAGGGACTGGCCCCCGAGCAAGCAGCGTCGGCGGTCGACCAGCCAGACAGCGCGACGGCGGACACAGCCGAAGTTGATGACAGCCCGACTGTTTTCGCACCCTGGGCGCCGGTTGAAACCACTGCCGTGCCGAGTGTCGATCACAGCGACGAGGCGGGCCAGCCGGACCAGATGGTTCAGGCGGACTGGTCCGAGCAACCGGCCCAGCCGGATCAAGCGGATCCAGCAGATGTCAGTCAGCCAGTCGTCACCGCAGCACCACAGACCGAAGTGGCCAGACACAGCTTCGAACCCGACACAGTGGTCGACGCTGGTTCAGCCGGTGATGTTGTCACCGCTGGCCTGATCGGCGATGCGGTCCCCGAAGGCATCATCGATGCGACCCGTCTGATGCCGATCAGCGATGTGCCAGTCGCTTCGGCCGAAGCTGTTAGCGATGCAGCGGCTGCCGATGGGCAGGCTGAGACCGGGCTGTCGCCTGTCGATGATGTGCCGGGTTTGACCGGCGATGATCTGCCAGCCGCTGCCGCGCAGCAGCCCGAAACTACGGGCGACAGCAGTTGGTCGGACGCCGAGCAGGTGATGGGCGCTGTCAATGATCAGGCCGAAGCCCCAGCCGAGAACGTCCTGTCGGGCGACGGTTCGTCCGACGATGCGGTCACCGAGCTGCAGCCGTCGGCCGATCCTGTCGACGCTCACGGTGATGAGGCCGTAGCCGGGACTGATCAGCCTGTGGACAGCTCGGTCGTCGATGGTCAAGCGGTCGAAGGATTGGCCAGCACCGATGGCTCGGCCAGCACCAATGGATCGACCAGCCACGATGGCTCGATGGTCGACCAATCGTTTGAGACGCCAGCCATTGCGGTCGAGGCCGCTGACGCAGTGACGTCAATGACCGAGGCCAACGACCAGGTCAGCCCCGAGCCGGCGTCAGCGCCAGCGGTTGAGCAGGCGGTGGTGGTGACCGAGTCAGAGGCTGGGGAGATGTCGTCAGATGAGCTCGTGTCAGGCGGGGCGAGCCCGACTGAGCCGGCGCCAGCCGAGTCGTTGCCAAATGATTCTTGGTCAGCCGAAGTCGGCCCAATCGAATCCGGGTCAGTCGCGTCGGAGTCGTTTGCCGTGGGGCCAGATGAAACAGCTTTGATTGATCATGAGGCACTGGAAGCACCAGTTGAGTCAGTGTCAGGCGACCGGGTGGCGCCGGTTGAGTCAGCGCCAGTCGACGGTGAGACGCCCGCTTGGGCCGCTGACTCGGCATCGGTTGATCAGCCAACCGTTGACCTGCCAGTTGACGTAGCGCCGATTGATGAGCCGACTATGGATCTACCAGTTGACGCAGCGCCGGTTGTTGAGGCAATGCCCAGTGATGGCGGGGCCAGTGATGGCGCGACCGAGGCCTCTGACACAGCCGAGCCGGTCGGCGTCACCGCCACCGAGGCCGTCACCCCGGAGTCGGGCGGCGTGCCCGAATGGGGAACTGTCTCCCCGGCCACTGTCGAGGTTCCGGCTTGGACGCCGGCTGATCCGAGCCATGCCTTCGTTGCGCCTGTCACCGCCACCGCCACCGCGCCCGACGAGGTCGCGGCGGCGGTGCCAACGATCGGTCAGATGAGTGAGCCGGTGGCCGATGCTTCAGCCACCCCGATGGCGGATGACACAGCCACCGCGCCCGATGGCCAGGAGATCGCCCCGGTCGATCAAACCGTTGTCGGCACCACCTGGAGTGGTTTGGTCGATGAGATGCCAACGCCGACGGTGGCCAACACCGATGGTGATGGTCATGTCGCGCCGATCAACCCCTTCGCCGCTCGTGAAGCCGATCAGGCTGAGGTTGAGGCGCAGCCAGCCCATGGCATATTCTCGGGCCAGGCCGATCGGGCTTCCTGGGCAGCGGCCAGTGAACCGACGGTGCTTCTACCCGAGGCGGCTGGGGCAGCCACAAGCGGGGCCGTTGCCGGCTCTGAACCGACGCCGGTCCTCTACTCCCAGACGGGCGAGCCGACGGAGGTGTTGCCGGCCCCGAACGGCGAGCCGACGGAGGTCATGCCCGATCCCATCGAACCCGCCAACACTGCGACCCGCGCCGGGGCGGAACCAACGGTGATCATGGCCGATCCGACCGCGCCCATCGGCCAGAACGCCACGCTGGAGCCCCCAGCTTGGTCGCCGATCGCGTCGGCTGCGCCCGCCGTGGATACCACGACTGAACAGGGGGCGAACTTCGCGACAACCGCTGCGCAGCCACCATCGGCTGACAGCTCGGGCATGGTGGCAGTTGACAGTGTGGCGCCGGCTTATTCAGCTGCTGACGTCGGAACCGGCCAGGTGGCTGCAGCCGCTGGAGCGGCCGGCCTGGGTGCGGCTGGATTGGCCGCTGCTGGTGCTGTGGCTGCCGGCGCCTATCCTGGTGCTCCAGCTGCCGCTGCGTTCGCACCCGGCACCGCCAGTTCTGGTGATCTGACGGCCCCTTCTTACGCTGCCCCAAGCGGCAACCCGCTTTTGGCTGCAGCCAGCGTTGATCCGGCTGCTTCGCCAGATGCAACCCAGGCAGCCGATGCCACTGCGACCGCATCGTCTTATGCGGCACCAACCGGGGTTCCAGTCGTCACTGAGTCGCTGTCTGGTGGCCCGGTGGGGTATAGCGGCATTCAGGCGTCGACACCGGTCGTCGCCATGCCCGGCGCTTATGCCACGCCGATGGCACCGTCTGCCTATGCCGCAACGGCGGCCAATCCTGCCTATCCTGCCCAGGCGGCCAATCCTGCCTATCCCGGCGTCGCTGCCGCTCCTGGTGCTGCTGGTGTCCCTGGCGCCGCTGGCGTCACACCAGGTGTTTTCGTCGGCGCTGACCAATCGGGCGCTTTCCCAGCGCAGCCAGGCCAGGCGCCGACCGCGGTGGCCACGAGCGGTGGCTCCGGGCCATTGGCCGTCATCGGCTCGCTGTGGCGCGGTCGGGCCGTCGATGCTTTGAACCAGGCCAGTCGGCCGGGCAAGGGCCCATTGCATTGGTTGTGGTTGATCATCAACGCCCTATTGATGGCCGGTTTGGTCACCCAGTTGATTGTGCGCAACTACACCGACGTGGTCGATGAGGCTATCGCGCCATTGATTGAGTCCTTTTTTGGGGCTCTGATTGGGCTTGGTGGTTTAGGCGGCTTCGGCGGGGCCGGCCTGGATCAATGGCTCGATAGGCTTCATCTGCCCGGTGGAACTGTATTGGCGCTGTTCGCCCTGTCGTTTGTCGGCATTATCCTGGCGATTTTCCTGCGCATGCTCTTGGCACATTTGACCCTGCGTTCGCGGGGCAGCAACGCTGCTTTTGGTGAGTTGAGTGGGGTCGAATATGCGGCCAATGTCTTGTGGACATTACCGATGCTGGTTGTGCTGGGCTTGGGCTTCATTCCCGGCGGCGTCGGCTGGTGGTTGTTCACTGTGGTTGGTCTATTCGTGCTGGTGGGCTATCTGGTGATGAGCGAGTCGACGATCTATCTCGGCATCAATCGACTCCATCAATTCGAAAAATCACCCTTGTTGCCTCATGCGATTGGCGCTGGAGTGGCAGTCCTCTTTGGCGCCTTGTTCGTTGGCATCAGCGCCTGGCTGTTGTTGGCTCAATTCCTCAACACCTTGGGCTAGTGGCCCGCACCGTCTCCACCATGGCCTGAGGTCCACTGCGGCCGGTGAGGCCTGGGCCTGCGAGGCATACTTGTAGTCATCGGATGTCATCGCAGGGGTGGCCACTGGGCGACGGTGGATCCGATAGTGAGGAATGGGACATGGAGACGGCATCATCAAGGCGACAACTGAAACGACTGACGATTGGCCTGCTGGCCGGACTCTTGGCGTTGCTCTTGGCGGCCTGTGAGGCTGACATCGACACTGTCTACAACCTCAACGACGGCCCGGTGGGCAGCCGGGTGATGACCGTGAAGGTTGATGCCTCGGCCATGGATTACGCGGCTGGTGGCATCGAGGCGATTGATGCCACCATCGCCGCTCACAAACCGGATGGTTTGGATTACTCGGGGTCGACTGCCCATGGCGACGGCTCTTATACGGGCGTGTTCACCATCAATTTCGCCACGGTCGAGGAATACCGCGACAAAGTCACGGCCATTTTGGCCGCCGGTGGCCAAGATGGCGATGTCGAAGTCGATCTGGCTATGCCACAGGGCGGGTTAGTCAGCGGGGCCAAATGGCACGAGAACTTTGATTCTAAAGACTTGATGGCCTGGTTGGCCCAGGCTTTGGTCGATGATGGCGTGGTCGATCAAAGTCGGCAGGCGTCAATCTTCACCCTGGGTGACAATGAGCTGGTTTATCAGGGCGAATCGCATGATGTTTCTGTCTGGGGTGGGTTGGCCTTCGATCAATTGGACGATCATGGCTTCAGTAGTGTCGATATGGATTCGACCATCACTGACGATCAATCATTCAAGCGCACGGTCAGTTATGTCATGACGCAGTCGCGATATGCCGACGATCCTCAGCCAATCGATGATTTTTTGGCGGCGGCGACGCCGACGGGGGCGACCCTGACCGATGAGCAAAGCGGCGATGACCATATCTGGCATCTGGCATTCGAAACAAACCATGCCGATCAATTGGCGATCATGACCAATCAGGCTCTGGCTTCAAGTGATGCCCAAGTCAGTTTGGAAGTCAGTGTTTCGCCCGACAATGCCGCTCGTTTCCAAGCCCAATTGGTCGATATGGCTGATTGTGCGGCGGTTTGCTCACCAGCCGGTTATGGCCAGATCCAATCGATCTGGACGTTGCCACCCAGTTGGCAAGTCAAGGACATCGGTGATGGCAGCTTCGTGTCGGGGGTCAGTGGTCAAGGCGGTCAATTGGCGATCAATCCAGGCAGCTCTCAGACCTATGTCTTCGAATTCGGTCTGCCGGTGGCGGCGGTCGAGGCCAACACCGCCATCGCCTATGACCATTCGGTCAGCAGCACCATCGACATCCACGTCGATCCAGCCATCGACAGCCAGGCCGACGGGGCCTTGGAGACGGCCTTCACCCCGACGCCGGCGGCTGGCAGGCTTGAGCGAACCGCCTATGACTCCGAGGTCGTCTACACCATTACCATCAGCGGTGACGATCCGGCCAGTTATGCCAGCCATCTGGCGATGATCATGCCGGCCAGCCTTTTTGAATTGACCCGCGACACCGATGCCACCAGTTTCACCGATCATTATCGGCTGACCGCCAGTCTGCCGATCACCGACCTGCTGCCGGGGGCGATCGATGGCAAGGCCAGTTGGCTGATCCAGGTGCCGGCCAGTCTCAGCCTGGAGGTGCTCGACGGCTCAGTTTCAGCCGATGGTTCATCAGCCACTGTCGATGGTTTCACCGATGGGCGCAGTGTCGAGCTGTCGGCCAAGGGCATGACTCTGGTCGGGTTCATCCTGATCGGCGTCATCGCTTTGCTGGTGATCGCCGCCGTGCTGGTGCTGATTGCCAATCGTCGTCGCATCGGCGCCTGGGCAAATGGGGCCGCCCAGCGGTCGGCGGCCAAGGCGGCGCAGGCAGCGCAGGCCCAGCAGGCGGCCCAGGCAGCGCAGGCCCAGCAGGCGGGCCAGACCGCATCGATGGGTCGAGGTGGAGCGATGAGCCCAGGCGGGCATGCAGGCCAAGCCGGAGCGTTCTCGCAGGGCCCTGGCTTTGATCCCCAGTCGTCGATGTCGATTTCACCCGCTTTCGACGAATCGCGGCTGGTCTGACCGACTGATGGCCATGGCTTTCGTAGGCAAACAGTGATCAATCATGCGCCGGCATCTGATCCCCGGGACGGGCGATCTTCGACCCCTTGTCTGGAGATGGACGTCCAGCCCGTGTATTAGATATAGGAATCGAGTCTCACTCGCCCCAGCGCCCATCTGACGACACAGCATTATTCATCGGTTCCTTAGCCAGGGTGGGGCCGGTTGTGGTTGTCAAACAACATGCATTGCGCGCCAGGAGATGTGCTGGTTGGAGTGGCGATGAACTGTTGGCAGATCTGCGAGCGGTTGACCTGAGGCTGTGTTAGGCCAGCGTTGACATGGAACCTGGGTTGACGAGCGATGCGGTGATGGGTGGCCTTGGCCGCGCCGAGTGGCCGCGGCACCATCGGCTCATGTCAACCGGGGTCTAGCAGAGCCTGACCTGATGGTCGTCACTAATCGGTGATTCGGCGTCGCTGTCCAGAATTGTCACCTCCTGGGACTAACCTGATCTTGACCGGCTGCGATCGCCGGTTGGCAGCTTCGATGCCTGTCTGGAATCACAGTTGATTTAAGGGGAGACATGACCTATCCAACTCGAACCCTGGGCCGCTCGGGCATGACCGTTCCGGCCATCTCCATTGGTGCCTGGGCGCTGGGCGGCACGACCGGTGGCCAGCCCAACGGTTATGCCGGCGGTGACGCCGCTGAATCCCAGCGGGCCCTCTATTGGGCGGCTGAGCAAGGCGCCGATTTCATCGACACCGCCGACATCTATGGCATGGGCCATTCGGAGCGGGCTCTGGCCCCCTTGTTGCATGATTTCCCGGCCGTGAAGATCGCCACCAAGGTCGGCAACTCGTTTGATGAGGCCAGCCAAACCGCTCTCGGCCCCAATCTGACCGCTGAATACATTGAGCAGGCAGTGCGAGCGTCGCTGGACCGGCTGGGGCGATCAGTGATCGACCTCTACCAACTGCACACCTTCGACCTGACCGACCGGCAAGTTGATGATATTGCCGGCGTCTTTGAGGGGCTGGTCAGCCAAGGGTTGATCCGCTGGTATGGCGTGTCCAACGACAATCCCGATCAGATTCGGCGCTTCGCCTTGGGTGAGCATGCCACCTGCGCCCAGATTCAGTTGAACGTTTTCGATGACAACCCGGCGGCCCTGGCGGCTTGTGCTGAGTCGGGCCTGGGGGCGATCTGCCGCTCGCCACTGGCCATGGGCCTGTTGGGCGGGCGTTATTCGGCCGAACATCCCGTCCGACTCGACGATATCCGCGGCACCCAGCCTGATTGGCTGAAATGGTTCGATGGTGGCGTGCCGACCGATGAATACTGGACCCGTCTGCAAGCGATTCGTCAGCTCTTGACCTCAGGCGGTCGCACTTTGGCGCAAGGCGCGCTGGGCTGGATCCTGGCCCGCAGTGACTTCGCCGTGCCATTGCCGGGATTCACCAGCCAGTCACAGATGGCCGAAAACCTCGGCGCGATGGCTTTCGGTCCGCTCGATCAGCCGACCTTCGCCGCCGTGGAGGAGGCCCTGGGGCGCTGAGGGGCTATCGCGGCCACCGCTTCAACAGCTGACCGATCAAACACAGTCGCCAGCGTTTGGCGGGTCGCAGTGCCCAAACCAACAGCCGTGAGCGGCGACTGAGCCGACGATCAGCTGCCCGGGGGAAATGCCTCAGCAGGCGCGACCATCGATTGAGCCACTCATCGCTCGGCCAGGGGTCCTGGCAGTGGGGGGGAGGTCGATGCTGTTGTTTCGCAGTGGATCGGAGCCTGGAGGTGGTGTTGGTGCTGCGGTGGGGATTTGAGCAAAGTGGTCCCACTGGTGATGTCAATGGGGTGGCTTGCGGAGGAGTCGCCGAACCGCCTGGCCAGCGGGTCGGGCCGTGGCGCAGCCAGCGGTTGATCAGCACTGCCGCCACCTGCTGACGGGTGGCATCGTCATACCAGGGCGACCGCTGGACCCGGTCGAGGGCGGTCGTGAAGGCGGCCATGGTCCGGGCCAGAGCCTGCGGCTGATCGTGCAGGCGCGGTCCGCCATGATCGGTCAGGTGATAGTAGGGCTGGTCGGCCAGTGTCGCCAGTCGCGGCGGTGGCAGACAGGCGTCATCAGCAGACGCTCGTCCGAAGAGCAGATCGATATTGAACACCAGATCCTCATAGAGGGCCAGGGACTCATCGAAGCGCACCCCGCTGGCCAAGAGGCGGGAGCGGCGATAGCCCTTGTGGGCCATGGTCGCATAGAGCCAGTGGTCGGCCAGCAGATCGGCGCGGGCTCGATTGCCCCGACTGGCGAAGGCCATCGGTGGCCGCAGGCTGCTGGCAGGCACGGGCAGGGCAGCGGTCAGAGTGGCGGTTGTGCTGTTGTCCCGGCGGTCGAGTGGCCCTACCGGTGGCGACTGGTCAGCGGTCCGGTGATCCAGACGGCCGGGCGACGCAGGCAATGATGGCGCGGCGCTGGATGAGGGCTGACCGCCCCCAGCCGGGGACAGCATCGGCCGATCAGGATCGTCGTAGCGCAGCGCCACGATGTCGGCATGATGCGCTTGCCCCCAGTGCCAGAGCCGCTCGGCCAGTTCCGGGGCGACCAGATCGTCGGAATCGACGAAGAAGACCCAGTCACCGCGGGCGTGACGCAAGGCCAGGTTGCGCGGGGTGCTGGCGCCTCCGGAGGGAAGGCCTGTCGTCGGGGCAATCCCGGGATCATCGCCCGGCGATTCCGCCGCGGTCCGCGACAAGTTTCCGGGGTTGACCAGGGTGGACGGTGTTTCGGTGGCGGCTAGGGGATCGTTGCCCGACACTCCCGTGGCTTTCGTCACTTGGTGGTTGGAGAGCAGCCGCGCCCGTCCAGCCAAATGGATGACCCGGTGATGGGGGTGGCCACTGGCGATCAGCAACTGCTGGGCCACATCGGCCGAGCCGTCGCTGGAATGATCATCGACGACGATGATCTCGTAATCATCAGCCGGCATCGTTTGCGTGAGCAGACTGCCGATGGTCGCTGGCAAGAGATCGGCCCGGTTGTGGACCGGCAGCAAAAAGCTCAGCTTCATGCCTTGCCTCGGATTGGGGAGCGTTGATCGATCATCTACCATCCTTTTAACACTGAGTCACCTCACCAAATTCCTTCCACTGATCCAACATCGGCGCTCAATCTCCACAGTGATCGCCGGATCTTGGGTGGCTTAAACCGGAGATCCCCACAGTTGACGCCACCTGATAACTGGCCTGTATCCATATTCGCCCACCTGATAGAGATATCGGCTCGGTCGCCTGGCATGCACTGGATCCTCAGCGCGGGAGCAGGGTGCCACCTGGGCGTCAACTCATCCCGGAATCATGACAATCCAGGAGCATTGGTAATTGCCAGTTAAGTGCTACCATATCACTCAGATATATCTAGTCGCAGGTCGATTCGGCCGTCGACTGTGATCGGCAGAGAGGGACGTGGGGCCGTGTGGTCGACGCTGGTGGGCTTCTTTCGCGACAATTGGCGTTGGCGCAATCAGGTCTGGCACCTGGCTGTCACTGAGGTGCGCAAGGAGGCCGACGGCGCCATCCTTGGCTGGTTCTGGTTTCTGGTCAGCCCGGCGATGTATGTCGGTGTGCTCTGGTTGTCGCTGTCGGTCGGATTGAAAACCTCGAGCCCGGTGGAGCAGGTGCCCTATGTCACCTGGCTAGCCGCTGGAGTGGTGCCCTGGCAATTCTGCTCAGGCATGCTGATGTCAGGAGCGACGGTCTATCAGCGATATTCCTACCTGGTCAACCGGATCAAATTCCCCCTGACGGTCATCTCCAACTTCTTCACCCTGGCCCGTTTGCTGGTCTTTTTGTTCATGATGCTCTTGGTATTGGCGCTGATGTTCGTCTCCGGCACCGGCTGGAGCATCTATATCGTTCAACTGCCGCTGGTGGTGCTGGTCATGTACGGCTTCTGGATGACCTGGTCGATTTTCGCCGCACCAATCACCGCTATCAGCAAGGATTTCCAGAACTTGGTGCGGGTGCTCGGCACGCCGTTGTTTTGGCTGTCCGGGGTGTTTTTCGACGTCAACAGCGTCCACCAGGCCTGGCTGCAGGTCATATTCTCGATCAATCCGATGAGCTTCTTCGTCGCCTCAGTGCGGGCCTCATTGGTTGATCGCTACTGGATTTGGCAGCGGCCCAACCTGCTCTGGCCCTTTGTCGGCGTCATGGTGGTGCTGATCGTCTTGGCGATTCTGGTGCAGCGGCGTTTGGCGACGGAGGTGGCTGATGCCCTTTAGATCTTCCCCGGCGACGGTCGGATCATCCTTGGCGACGCCATTGACTGACAGTCGGCCCCATTTCACCCAGACCCGGGCCAGCCGATCGCTGGTGGCGGTGGACTTCCAGCATGTCACCAAGACTTATCGTTTATATCGCAGCCCGCGCGATCATCTTCGCTCGTTGATCTGGCCGGTGCCCCATCAGATGGTTCATGCCAATCGCGATCTCAGTTTCACCATCAACCACGGCGAATCGGTCGCTTTGCTCGGTCGCAATGGGGCTGGCAAATCGACCGCTTTGAAGATCATCACCGGTGTGACAACACCAAACACTGGCGAGGTGGCGGTGCATGGCCGGGTCAGCGCCTTGCTTGATATCGGCGCTGGCTTCGATGATCAACTGACCGGCCGGGCCAACCTGATCATGCGCGGCCGCTTGTGGGGTTTGAGCCAACGCCAGATCGTTGCTCGGCTCGACGATATCATCGACTTTGCCGATATCGGCCCCTACATCGATCAGCCGATGCGCACCTACTCATCGGGCATGCGGGCCCGTTTGGGGTTCTCTTTCTCGGCTTCACTCAATCCCGATATTTTGATACTGGATGAGGTGATGTCGGTTGGTGATCGGGAATTCGCCGCCAAGAGCTCGGCGCGGATGCGCGAGATCATCGCCCGCGAAGGGTTGACGCTGCTGTTCGTCACCCATTCGCTGGAAACCGCCGCTCAGTTCTGCCACCGGGCGATTGTCATCGACCATGGCTCGGCCCACTTCGACGGGCCGATCGAGGCCGGCTTGGACTTTTATCGCCGCTTGTCAGATGGCCAACCGAGCCATGATCGGTAAAGGAGCCTGACCATTTTCGCGTTGTTACCCTATTGCGCCGTCGCATTGGTATTGGTGCTGGCGCCGGGCCTGGTGCTCGGTTGGCTGATCAGATTGCGCGGCTGGACCTGGCTGACGGTGGCCCCGTGGCTGTCGATCGCCCTGATCGCGGTGGCGGCGGTGCTGGCCCGCTGGGTGGGACTGCAATGGGGTTGGTTGCCACTGGTGATTCTGCTGGCGCTCGGCCTGCTTTTCCGATGGGACTACCTCTTTCGCCACCCGGGAGAAGCAAGGGCGCCTGGTCTCCCTCAGCCCGACGGCCTGGTCGCTGGCGGCAGTAGTGACCAGCAGCCCGGCAATTTCTTGACCGAGGAGGCCATTCTCGGTCTGCCCGCGGCCGCCGGCCAACCCGTCGCCGTGGCGGCTGATGCCGGTTTGTCCGGGGCTCCAGCGTCCAGGGCGGCTTGCCAGCCGGATCCGGCGGCAGGCGCCAGCCAACTGGTGACTCCGGGGTCCAGTGCTGAGCCTGCCAGTGGCCAGATCCCCAATGGTTTTCTTGTCGACCGAGCCCTGACGCCTGACTCGCCGGGCAGTGGGGCCACGGCCAGTGCCGCCAGGGTCGGCGAGACTGACCGTATCAGCGACAATCCTCAACCCGAGCCGCCGCCGCAGACTGCCGACCATTGGGGCGCTGGCGACGTCGATGCGACTCCAGCGGCGTGGGTCGCAACTGGCCCCTTGGCAGGCGTGGCCGGTGTCAGTCGCGCCAGCGAAATGATAGCGGCGGCCCGGGCGGAGCTGATGGCCAATCGTCTCCGAGCCAACGATCTGGCGGCCAAGCGTCCTTGGGGAGATGTCGGTGGCCAGTCCGCCAGCAGATTCTGGGATGGGCCTGATCCAGCGTTTGTGTCGCCAGTGACGGGTCAGGCCGATCCGGCAGCAGCGCAGGGGGCCGGGGGAGAAGCCGTCAACACCGCTGCGACTGGCGCTGATGGCTCCGTGGCCGGGCGCTGGTTCAATCCCGGTCTTGAGCCTTGGGCACTCGAAGCCACGGCCAGCGCCAGCCAGGTCAGTGATTTATCCAGACTGGAACAGTTGTCGACGGTATCGGGCGATCGATTGGCCGCCAGTTTGGGCATCAGTGATGCCTGGCCAGAAGCGGGGCAGATACCAGATCATCGTCACAGCGCTGCAGCGGGCAGCCTCGGCGCTGACGGATTGGCCGCGGCAGTCAGCCATTCATCTGAGGAAAAAACAAACCCATTGACTGCGGTCAACCCAGCTGGATATGGCCCGATAACGCAATCCGACGACTCCGGGCAGGCGATCAGCTCGACCTCGGCTGCCGCCCCTATCGCTGCCGCTGGTTTGACCCGATCACTGGCGCAGCTGGCCGGTCTGCTGCTGGCCATGATTCTGGCGAGCTGGCAATTCGCTCGACTGTTGGGTGCAGCTGATGCCGTCTCACAAACTTATGACAGCATTTTCCATCTCAGCGCCATTCGCTGGATCATCGACACCGGCAACGGCTCTTCACTAGATTTCAACACCATGGCCGGCACCGGCCCGGCCAGCTTCTATCCGGCGGCCTTCCATGACCTAGCTGCCCTGGTGGCTCAGTTGGTCGGGGCCGATTCGGTGGTTTTCGCGGCCAATGCGGTCGCCTGGGTGATGATGGCCATCATCTGGCCGTTGTCGTTGTTCGCGTTGGTCAATGCCTTGGCGCCGCGACTGGGCCGGGTCGGTCTGATCGGGGCTGGTGTCCTCGCCTGTTCGTTCGCCCCGCTGCCGATCTGGATGCTGTCCTGGGGGGTGCTCTATCCACAATGCCTATCGATCGTTCTGATGCCCGCTGGCCTGGCCTTGCTGATCCGGCGCCTCGGGCTGGCCGGATCAGCCGCCATTGGCGCGAGCGGCGCCTTGCCCGCAGGGCGGTCGATGGCACGGGGATCACAAGTAGGTTGGCGTAAGGCTGGAGCCCAGGCGGCCCAGTCCGCCCCGGAGCGCTCAGTGACCGCTGCTGATCGCGCCGTCCACCAACTGTCGGCCAGCCCCGTCGCCGCAGGCCGACCAACGGCCGGACCCGTCGCCGCCGAATGGATCGCTTTGGGCTTCGGGATGATCGGTCTCTATCTGGCACATCCCAACGGATTTCAGGCATTGCTGGCCTGCGCGGCGCCGCTGTGGTTGGTCTGGTGCTGGCGGCGCTATCGCCAAGGCTTCGAGCGCCACCCGCATCGCTGGCCCCTGTTCGCCCTGCTGGCGCTGGTCGGCCTGGCGGGCGTGGCCGCCTATTGGTGGCTGATGCCCAAGCCAGAATCACGTGCGCCAATCACCAGTCTGACAACGTCTTTCGGTGACCTGCTGACTGGGGCGATGGGTGGGCTGTGGCCGTCATGGCTGATTGCCGGTCTGACGGTGGTGGGGCTCTATGTCGCCTGTCGTCAGCGGCGATATCGCTGGTGGCTGCTGCCGGCGCTGGTCGCCGCCTCCCTGTCGATGGTCGCCTCGGGCGGCAGTGACTCCTGGTGGCGCGATCTGCTGGTCGGTGGGTTCGCGGCTGACGCCCACCGCTTGGCCGGGCTGGCTGTGGTGGTGATCGCCCCGTTGACCATCATCGCTTTCAATTGGCTGGTGGTCGGCCTGATAGAGCGTCTTCGGGCCTGGATCAACCGGCCAGCGCCGGGGCTCAGCGCCGTAGTCGTCTTACTGGCACTGCTTGGCCTGCTGCTGGGCAGCCAGGCCGGGGCGATCAGCCAAGCGATCAGTCAAGGGCATTGGTCCTATGCCCTGTTGGCGAATTCGCCGCTGCTGACCAGCGATGAGCAGGCCCTGATCGACCAACTGCCGGGCCTGGTCGAGGCTGACGCCGTCATCGCCACCGATGCCTGGGATGGATCGTCGATGGTCTACCCCCTGACTGGTCTGGCCAGCAGCAGCCATGATGTCGCCTGGGTCTATAACCAGGATCAGGCCGCCAGCCCCGATTTGGGGATCATCCAATTTCATTTGCGTGACGCCGCCAGTGAGCCAACGGTCTGCTCGGCACTGGCTGACCTGGGGATCGGCTACGCCCTTGACTTCCCATCGAGCAGCATCGATGGCGGTGATCATCCCGCCCCTGGTCTGGACAACCTCGCCCAGGCCCCCGGCTTCACCGAGCTGGCTCGAGTCGGCGCGGCCGCTTTGTACCGGGTTGACGCCTGCTGAGCGATGAGCAGGGGGTCATCACCTGTCTTCCGGCGAAGACGGTGCGCATTCCCGCTCAGTGGTCGCACCGGGACGCTCCACTGGTGACTCATCGACCTCAGGTTCAAGGCGGGGAATCAGACGCTCAATTTCCTCCAGGTCGATGCTGGTCAGGTGGGCGACGTCCGCAGCTGAAAGGCCACCGGCAAGGAGACGTCTGATGAGATCGGCTCGACCTTCGGCTCGACCTTCGGCCATCCCCTCGAACCGGCCTTCAGCCAACCCCTGGGCCAGCCCTTCGGCCATCCCTTCGGCCAGCACTTCAGCCAGCCCCTCGGCCCGGCTCTCAGCCAGCCCTTCAGTTCGACCCTGTCTTTGGGCCTCGATGCGGGATTGGGCGCGGTCGTGTTCAGCCATCTCTTCGCGCAGGGCAAAGTAGCGGGCGGTGTACTCAGCGTTGAAAAAGCTGACCGTGCAGACAGCCTCGGCCAGGTCAGGGTTTCTGGTGTCGATCATGTCCAACTCCTCTTGGCTTGAAGCCTTCGCCAGTGATAGCCAATCCCATAATAGTGATTCATCCGTCGTTTCCGGCACTTTGGGCAGCTCAAGCACCCATACCTGCAGAGAGTTTGAGAGCCGACGACGGCCGTCGTCTGAGGTCATACTCAGTTTGGTGGTGTAAGGGCCTTGGTCGTGGAACACGACGAAGTTCGTGATGGCAATGACGATCGTCTGGGAGATTGTCGCGTAGCCCTGGCCGGGCTTCAGTTGTTCGGAATGGATCCGACTGCCGTAGTAGATCAATCGATCATTGAAGCCGGACTCGTTCTGTAACTGGATCTCCACTGAGATGATTCGGCCGCTGCGTGTTTGAACGCGCACGTCCACCACGGTCTCCTTCATGTCGACGTGTCTGCGCCCCAACCGAGGATCAATGATCTCCAGGTGTTGCAGCTCCTCACTGGGCAGACGCAGGATGCTGGACAACAGGGACCGAAGCGGCCCGGGGCGCATCTGGTTGCCAAACACAGCCCGGAACACTGGATCCCGGCGTAACGCCAGAAAAGGATGAGACTCGGCCGGTGCTGGAGGCAGGTTTGAGATTGGAGCCATGCCTATACCATGAGGGAGTTTCTGGGACATTTGTGAAATTTCCAACAGTTGCCATGAAAACCGTGGCGAGGGCCGCGATGCTCGGCAAACTGTTTAGGCGCGAGTGGCTAGCCTCCTGGCGGCTGTTGGGTGGCGTGATCGGGGGAGTCATCCTCGGCGGCGGTCGGCTAATGATTCCCCGGCGACGTCCGCTAACAGGCGTCGATCCGGTAAAGCGCCGCTTGGCCGACGCGGTCGACTTCTACGAATCCCTCGGCGCTGCTCAGTTGGTCGAAGCCTGGAGCTGGATGCTGACCTTCGTGGACCTCGCGGTAGCCGAAGCTGAGGGCGTAGCTGACACCGGTCCGGTCGAGGGCGGCGCAAACGGCCGGGTCACTGGCGGCATAGCGCAATCGGAACTGGATGAGCCCTTGGTCGGCGTTGATCGCTTGGTCGGCTTCGCTGGCGAAGTCCACCATGTGGCTGCTGGTGGGAACCCCGGCCAAAGGGTAGGCCAGCGATGAGCCGTTCCAGGGGTCGACGGCCACTACGGCTGTCGTCGGGATCTGCTCATCCAGTTGCATGATCAGGGCGTATTCGTCGCTGTCCAGCAGCGGGGAGTCAGCGGCGATGGCGTATGACCAGCGCCCCTGCTCAATGGCGGCGTTGAGGGCCGATGACATGGCGATGCCGATGAAGAGGACCAGCAACACCGCCAAGTCAATGGCGGCCTGCCAACTGGTGATCCCCCGCCGTGCCAGGGTTTGACGCAGGCGTTCCAGACTGGCTTCGACGCCGATCACCGCCACTGGCAGCAATATCACAGTGCTGAGAGCACCGAGGCGGATGGCATCGTCGTAGAAACCGATTGTCAGCAGGTCACGCCAGTCGCCGGCGGGCATGGCCGAGGCTGCCAGCCAGAGGATGAGCAGCACCATCACCGGGCCCAGAAGGAAGTGATACTGGCGGCGTCGCACCAGCCAGTAAAGGCCGGTGATTATCAGAGCACCGAGCAACCAAGCCGGTTGGAGCTGGCCCGGCGCCGCCAGCAGAAACTCGCCGACGGACGCCTCCCAGCTGTTGATCGGCGGTCGGGCCTCACCGGTGCGGGCGAACAGCCAGATGATCACAAAAGCGATGAGCAAACTGCCACTGATCCACAGTCGCCGCCGATCGATGATCTGGCGCCCGACCCAGTTGCGCCACAGGCCACGCCAGGCCCAAACCAGGAGCAGTGGACTGCTGATGGCAATCAAGGCCAGCAGACCGCTGGGATGGGCCAGGAACAATCCCGGCAGGCCGATCACGAGGAACAAGCCATCGACCAGCGTGCCGCTGCGGGCCAGCACCTGTGCAGCAGCGGTGTCGTTCGAGCCGATCGGGCCATCGGTTGTGGTGATGCCCAGGCTGTGAGCTGGGGGGGTAGGCGCCTTGAAGATGATGGCAGTGCTCAAGGGGGAGACTGTGGGGTCGACTGCGGTGCCATCGAGGCTGGCCTTCGGGTTGGCGGCGTTGAACACCGCCCTGTCGCCGAGGATTGCCGAGCCGGCGTTCAACCCCAGGAGCCGGGCTACTAGCGCCAAGCCCGCCGGCAGCAGAATGAATGCCAGGCAGTTGGGGTAGAGCACCCCCCAGGACAGCATTAGCAAGGGCAGCCCGGCGCTGCCACTGATGATGATGGCGGCTGCCAGCAGGCCGGTGCGGCTCAAAGCGGGCAAGAGGGCGTCGATCAGGGCGAAAATGCCCAGCGGCCAGATGACGGCCATCATCAGCCAGACGCAGGCGTTGCAGGCATAAACGACATTGGTCGACCCAAGCAGTTGCGCGATCAACGTGGTCAGATCGTGAAAGGCCGCCGGGTAGAAGAACGACTGGTCGCTGACCAATCCGGCACTGAAAGTCAGGGAAGAGCCATTGCCGGAATCGATGATCCAGCGCAGGGCCGACAGGTGGAAGATGGCGTCATAGGTTTGCGAGATCGAGTCGGCCGGCCCGATCAGCCGCAGCCACTCGACCGTCCCGAAGGTGGCGGTGATCAGCCAAGCCCCCCACAGCCAGGGGTTGCGGCGGTGGCGGCTGGGACTTGACGGCGTGATGTCGACCCGCCCGTCCGAATGGGCAATGCCGCCGTCGAATGCACTGGGTCGACCAGCGCTACTAGCCCCGCTGGTGGCAGCCATCCGGTCACCCTCAGCGCCGCTGATGCCTCCACCCTGACCCGTGGCCTGACGTCGGCCGACTGCTTTGGGTCGGCCACCGGCGACGGCAAAACGACAAATCAACCAGACCGCACCACCAGCAATGATCGCCAAGGCGACCACTGGCAACCAACCCCAAGCCAGACCGACCCAGTCGGCCACGATGGCAGCACAGGCGATGACGCTGACTGATATCCAAGGGGCCAGGCTGAACAAGCGCCAGCCGCGTTGGCGGGCGACGGCGCCGATGGCCAGCCCGGGCACCAAGACCACGACCAATCCGACCAGGCAATATGGCAACAGAGGGGACATGCTTGGGCGGCCTCAGCTTTCAAAATGAGCATTGCACACAATGCAATAGATATAGCTTACAGCTATAGGAGAGGCCGGGCGGGGCTCTTGTTTGGCGCCCCGAGGGATTGGCAGGTTTGTGTGTTGGCCGGATCAGGGTAGAGGATGTGCTGCCAGTCGGCCTGGTTATGATAGCTCCGGCCATCGCTAGCGGTGGCGCTGCCCTGGACGGTGTCGTGGTGGGCGCCGATCGGCCGCAGCTGAGGCAGATGGTCTATCAAAGAGCCGAAGCGGGTCCGGTCGTCGGCTTCTCACTTCTAGTGGGTTTCGACCCGCTGATCTATGCCGCCTTGTGTCATGGTGCTGCCGGGGCGATCACTGCGACGGCTTATGTCGCGCTGGCCACCTTCTTCAACCTGACATCGTCGGGCATCCGGCCGAGAAAAGTCAGCGCCCCCTCGCAGGCCCGCGCCTTGACGTAAGTCCAGAATTCGGTCGAGGCGAACAGTTGTTGCGTGCGCTCGATGGCGAACACGCCGGGCACGGTGGGGGTGGCCCCTCGAGTGAAGAGCACAACATTGCGGTCGGTCGTGACCTTGACACTCTTGTAGATCATGCCGTGAAAGCCCTCTTGGTGCGCTTCTATCGCGATCGGTGCCGTTTGCCCCCAGGTCATGTACTCCAGCTGGTCAGCAACTCCTGCCCTCTTGGCGATGACGTCGATATCGAGGATGCGAGCCGCTTTAGCGCCGCTCCAATTGATCAGTGACAGGGAACGGTCCACCGATGGCAGATCGAGCACCAGCTTGTCCGCGAACATTTCACGCAGGGCACATTCCGCTGTCATCCCAAGATAGAGCGAGGCTGCATCCTCCTCCAAGGGCAATGTGTATCGCCCGGTTGGTGGCTGTGCTGCGGCGGGGTCGTTTGACCAGTCCCTTGCGCCCTGAAATGGATTGCCCCCAGTTCGGTGGACCCGCCAGTACATGTCCTGGCTCAACTTGTGGAAGCCATCCTGTGGGGTGCCGTTTGGATCTGAACCAGGGTGAGGATCGCTCACATTTTTCAGGATATCGCCCCGTGCCTTGTCGCAGTCCGCCGCATTTTCGTGCCAGTGGGACCTTAACTTGAGTTTCTTGTCAATCCAGGCAGCGAGATCATATGTTACATCGTGACCACTGCCCTGCTTTTGTTCCTTATTATCAGGCCAAGCCAGATCGTAGGCAAAAATGAGGCCAGGCCACCCCTTGAAGTAGTCGCGCTTGGGGTCATTTTTCAGCCGATCTTCTAGGATGCTGGCGACAGTCTCCCAAATAGGGCCTTGCAGCTTTGCGCAGCTCCACCAGTTGAGGCCGTCCGACACCCGATAACGGTCCTCCGGCGTGGGCTTGGCCGGCGTGGGCTCGCCCTCTGAATGCCAGGGCGGTTTTGCTGCTGGTATCAAATTATTGAGGATATCCTGGATGATGTTAGCTGCTCTTGAAGGACTGGCGACCCCTGGGTGAATGTGTTCCAAGATGGCGCCCAATGCCTGTTTGATGCCAGCCACGGGGTCTCCGCCAGTAGGGGGCCTTTGAGAGCGCATGAGTTGGAGGCAGCGATGCATGATTCCGGCCGCTAAATCGGGTAGGAGCTGAGGCACCCCCGACTGGGCTATCGCTCCCGGCATGGGTGTGCATTTGAAGGTGTCCCATGGCACGAACCAGCTGTACAGGTCTAGCAGTAGGTAACCGAGGGCGTGGATGCGTTGGTCATCTGACTGCCAGACGGTGGCTTGCGAGCAGGTGGTGATGAGGTCGCAGAGCCCGGCGACCAGCTGGTAGGCGTCGAGCTTAGTGCGGTCATCGCCGTGATCAGCCATCGATTTGAGTGACCGGACCAGGGCTGTTTGTTTAGTCCGTAACTCCTGATACTTGCCGTTTGTGGCGTCGCACAGTCTCACTGCCTCATAATGACCTGCTGTCGGCAGACAATTGTTCGCGACGAACTGGAGATAGTCCTCAAGGGCGTCTACCACAGTTGCAGCATTCCCGACTGCCATGCCCCCCATGGTAGTTCCTCTCTTCGACCTCGACACCGGTTTGGTCTTAGTCAAACAGGATACTTTGCGCGCCAGCTCTGTGCAAGCAGTAATTTGTCATTGAGGTTGCGTTAAGCAAGAGTATGCGGCGTCGCATCAATAACCGGTGCTGGACTGAATTCGCTCATTTGGCCTGCAAGGCTGGACTGATGGCGTATTGGGGGAGCCCCCAACGATCAGCTTGTCAGCGACCCCGGCGCCCATAGCCCGCCAAGAGGATTGGAATATGTCGGCCGACCGGACTCACCTCTGGCGAAGGCTTCTTCCAAACTCATACCGTCGTCCGACTTCCTGACCGTCGGCACGGCAAAGCCGATGGCGCCGAGCACCAGTAGATAGAGGCGAAGTCGTGGCGGGGTCAGATGAGCCTGCGGGTTGGAGGGCAGCGATTGGGCTGCCACCTCAGCTTGGTCGCAGTGGCGGGCTTGCCAACGTTTCGCAAGTTTATTCTTGATCTGCGTCAGGGTGCGTGTCTTATCAGAGCGGCGATGCAGGATCCCCCCCTTCCACTGGCGGCATTCCAGATTACTGCAAGCGTGCCATTGGCCCGACGGATCTTTCCAGGGAACATGGCCATTCGCGGGATCGGCGGTATCGGTAGTGGAGTCACTCACCCCACACTCACGGCTCAATCGACAATACCCCATGAGTTCGTCGTAAATGTTGAGGTCTGGCTGGGATGCGGTTTCCTCGCCGGGTTCGTCCTCGACGGAGTAGTCACCAAGACCGTGGTGATCTCGAATAATCCACTGGGTGTTCTCATCCGACAGCATTCGACCAAGCGGATCGTCACCGATCTGTATGTTGGTGACACTCGGATCAAGACCCGGCCACATTTCGGGCAGCGTCCGGGGCTCCCAGATCGATCTTTCTGCTGATTCAGCCAGCAACGATTCATCGGGTAAGGGGCACTGCATTCCCGGCTCGGCGCCATCGATCAAGCGGAACAGCTTGTCACCGACCAGAAGGCGAGCGTACTCCCGGTTTTCTGGCCGGATCAGGCTGTCTGCCTGCTGGGGATCAGCGATTCTCAATTCGGCCACCCTGTTTTTGAGGTGGGCCGTCATCGCCTCCATGACCCGGCGTCCGAGCATGAATGACAGCAGCTGCACGCCTTCCTTGGTGATCTGGTCGCAGAAGGTCGCGGGAGAATAATATGTGTTGTCGTCGAGAGGACCATCCTCGCCGGACGATGGCGCTTCGCCAGCGGCCAATTCGCCACGGCGGACGTCATAATCGGACATGATCTCTTTCACAGATCGGCCTAGGAGCTTCCCGACCCAGTTTGTGACTGCTGTGTCATCCAAAGCCTTCAATCGGACCATTGGCGACAAACTGAAGCGAGTCTCAAACCCCTCGGGAGAGGTGCTGGCATAGATGGCCACATAGTCCACCAGGCCGACACTCTCGCCGAGCGCCTTACTGATGCTCTCGCCCAGGAGGCCCTGCGGAAGTAGGACAAAATCACGTCGTCCATGGCCCTCGTTGGCGGCAGCGGTGATCTCCACCCAGTGCCAGGATTCTTGGTCATAGAGCAGTGCGCTGAACTGTTCGAACGGCACGGCGGCGGGATCGGTCAGGGGGGACCAGGCCACCAGAGGTGTCGAGTTGGCCAGGCAGACTTGATTCATGTAGCGGTGGAGCACTGCCGTGCGACGGGCCGCAACATCAGCGAGAAAGGGATGATGACGGTGCCAGGGGTTCCGCCCCCGAGGGTCCAGGTCGCGCTGCTCGGGAATTGGCTTTGCATGAATGTAGCGGTTGTTGATCCATCCGTCGTGGAGGTCATCAGCTTTCAATTGGGCTAGCAGGTCCGTGTTGGTTGTTGCCGTGTCCTGCCCGTCAAGCCCGTCGCTCACCCCGTCAGCTATAGCGTCATAAACGGTGTCAAACACGGCATCGCCCTGGATAACAGGCTCTCCAGTCGTCGTGTGCTGGCTGGCCAGTAACGCCATCCAGGTCTTGCGGCAGGTGTCGTCCAGTTTGATGCGATTCAGCCGGAAATCATCCAAAATGAAGACTTTGGGGTCATCTCTGTCTTGTGGGCGCGCCAATAGGTCTGGATCGGCCTGGCTGGCCAGGGTGATGAATTGATCCGAGATGATGCGGCGTTGCCCCTCTGGGTCTTTCTTGAAGAACTGCGAGAAGCCTGGTGTGGTTTGCGCGGTGCCGGGGTAAACGCCGCCATGCCAGGCCGCATAGAAGAGGGCAAAAGAGCTCCGGGCAGGGGTGATGAGGAGATCGGTTTGGCGCGACGACAAGTCCTCCAATGCGGTCTTCCAGGCGCCGTAGATGCGCTTCGTTGGTGAGCGACCCTCTTGATCGAGCCGGGTCCGGCCGGCTTCATCTTCGTCACTTTGGGCCAGGTCAAAGGCGCCCAAGGCGCGATAGGCCGAATCACATTCGAAGTTGGGCCTTTCAGCGGTTGCGGCCCCATCGGGGGTTGTTTGGCCGCGAGTTGGTAAGGGTTCCTCCAGCGTGACTTCCTGAGTCATCGGGCCAGGCATGGAGTGCGACGGGCGTGACCGCTTTGCAGTTGTGGTTTCCTTGATCACCGGAACAGGTCGATCCTGCAGCGCGATCCGTGATAATTCATTGCCCAGTCGAATCGGCGTCGGCCGCCGTCAGTGTGATCGAGCGGCAGTGCTCGGCAGTCATGCGACATCATATGCCTACCCCTTCCTTACCCTCGCGCGAGGCAAGAACGCGAAGGGAGACATTTTCTATCGCCGACGAATCGATCGGTCGCCATATGAGTCGTCTCGCACTCTCTGGCTGCAGTAGCTACTAGTGAGCTACATGGATCTAAGTTACATTGCGGTCATTTCTTGGTACTGAAAACACGCCGTGCCCCTGAGGATTCCTCAGAGGCACAATGTATTCAGATATTTGTCCAGCTGCTTATCCGAAGGTCTCAGGTGTGGCCGCGTCTGAGAAGCTGAACCCGCTAACTCTAACACGAGGAACATGTAAATGACCTAAACATCGAGATACCCTAAAGTATTCGTAGTGATTTGGGGTAAGAGCCTGTTGCGCCACCGACGGCAGCGGGCAATCTAGACACTTGATCAAAGCTGCCGGCGGCGCCGCTCTGTACCTCTATGTCACCTTGCATCGCTGCGATGGGCCGAGCGATCATCTGCCAGTGGAATACGTCGGATGAGTGGCTGACCCGGGGCTCGCCTGCCGCTGGGGAACAGATTGGCGTTGACCGCGCCAAGCCTGCGCCTCACACTGGCGCGGCGATCTTGCTGCCTGTCGCATCCACATCCTTCACCGGCGCCTCAAGTCCTTCCAAGGCGGCGGCGATCCGTTCCAAGGCAGCGGTTTGGCGCTCCAGGGCGGCGGCGCTGCGGTCGAGTTGCTGGGTTTGGCACTCGATTGAGCCACTTTGGCGGTTGATCTGCCAATTTAGGTCACCGGCCAGGCGGCTCAGCTGAGCCCGTGATGGTGGGGCCACCTGGCGGAGGCGGCGGGTCAGTCGCCCTTTGAGCTGGTTGAGCAGGTGGGCGCCGTGGCGTTGGTGCTGCAGGTCTTGCCAAAAGGCACGCTGTGATTCGGTCAGATGGTCGGCGCAGCCACTCAGGCCGTAGCGGCGCACGATCATCAGGAAGCGGTTGACCGCCATGGTCCGGTTTGGCTCCGGGCAATGGGTCAGGGCCCCATAGGCCTGATCGAGCAAGTAGCCCAGCCAGAGGCCATCGGGATGGCGGCCTTGACCAGCGATCAGACTGGCCGCCGTTTCGATCAGGTGCAACTGTGATTGGGCGAAGCTGTGTCGATTGGCCTGGGCTTTGGCCATCAGCGACGCCGGCCGCCAATGGCGATAGTGATAGAGCTGATCGGCGATGAACAAGGCCCCATGCCGCACCTGGGGGAAGGCCAGTAGCCCGAAGGCCAAATCCTCGCCGAAGCGCAGGTCACCGGGAAAGCGCAGGCGGTGGCGGTTGAGGAAATCGCGCTCGAAGGCGTGACGCCACGAGAAGGTCTGCAAGGTCTTGTCAGTCAACACGTCGTCGAGGCTGAGGCGGCGGCGCCAGTGGTCAGTCACCGGCAGGACGTCATCGAGCCAAGCCGGGACCGCTGGTGATCCGGGGTAGGGCGAGCTGCCGAAGACGACGACCTCAGCTGGGCGGTCAGCCAAGGCCGTGGCAAGCTTGGCGCAAGCCGTTTCGGCCAGCCAGTCGTCAGAGTCGACGAACAGGACATAGCGCCCGTGAGCGGCGGCGATGCCCCGGTTGCGGGCGGTCGCCAGGCCGTGGTTGGCCTGGGTGATCACTTGGATGCGACCGTCGCGGCGCAGGTATTCGGCCAGAATGGCCGGCCCTTGATCGGTCGAGCCATCATCCACACAGATCACTTCAATATCAGCGAGCGACTGGTTGACCAGCGATTCGAGACAGCCGCGCAGGTAGGGGGCGACATTGTAAACCGGCACGACGATCGAGAATTGGGGGTCAGCCGAGCGGGGGTGGGGGATGAAGTCGGCCGGCACGCCGCGCAGGGTGGCCGCCACCCCATCGCGAGCCGCCCGCTCATCTTCACGCCAGGTGTGATATCCCAAGGGATCGGCGCAGATCGAGGCGTAGGCCGCGGGTTTCCAAGTCTCACTGGCGAACAAGCCGTCAAGGTTGCCCCGCTCAGTCAGCAGCCGCCGCAACCAGGCCGCCGCCAGCTTGAGGAAGGGGAATTTCAGCGATTGGTCAAGCCGCTCGTAATTCCAGATCAGTGTGTCATAGAGCGCTTGGATCATCACATCCATCAGCGGCGAGCGCAGCGGGCGGCTGGGGGCGGTCGCACTGGCCTGGTCTGGCGTGACCACGGATGAGCTGAGCACCGCGGTCTCGCTGATACCCGGGCTGTCGGTGGTTGCAGGGCCGGTCCCGCCGGTCTGCTCGACGTTGTCGGCGCTGAGTCGCCGGACGAAGGCCTCAATCGCCTCATATTCGTCGCAAACCGCCAGGGCCTTGCCTTTGGAGTTGATTGATGACGCTTCGTTGTCTTGGCGATAGTGGAGGAAGGCTTGGCCCAGACAGACCAGGCGCTTGGTCAAGGCGAACACCTGGAAGGTGAAGGCGGTGTCCTGGAAAGAAGCGCCCGGGGTCTCCAGGAAGCGCAGGCGGTGACGGCGAATCAGCGCTAGCGAATAGATGGCCGACCAGATCGACGGTTTGCGCCGCAGGATCTCGCCGCCACGCCAACTGGCCGGCTCAATCACCCGCCCGTCCTCATCCTCGTCGAAATACTCGAACAGTTCGCGGCGCGGTGTCGGCCGGGTCCAATCGAGGTAGAAGTTGGCCTTGGCCACCTCAGCGTCGTGGGTCTGGGCGGCTTCAACCAGGCTGGCCAAGCCAGTCGGCTCGATCCAGTCGTCGGATTCCACTACCGCCAACCAATCGCCTTTTGCCTGGTCAAGGCCACAATTCATTGAGTAGCCATAGCCGTGATTGCTGTTGGTGATCAGCCGCACCCGCCGGTCACGACAGGCATAGGCCTTGAGAATAGTCGGGCAATCATCGGTCGAGCCGTCATCGACACAGATCAGCTCGAAGTTGGTCAGGGTTTGGGCCAAAATCGAGTCGAGGCACTGCTCCAGATAGCGCGCTACGTTGTAGACCGGCACCACCACCGAGACCAATGGCCGGGTGTTGGCCGGATGGTTCGTATGCCCCGGGTGGGCTTGGTTGTCCCCGCGAACCCGATGACTTTGGTGGGCCTGAGCCGAATTGCCTGGGCTAGCTTTGGTGGACGGAGGGGCTGGGCTGGTTCTGGAAGTCTGAGGCTCTTGGTGCTTGTTGGCTGGACGGGTCGGGCGGGCCGAATCGGTCGCATCCGCCGGTCGGATTTTGGCCACTTGGGCTGAATGGGTTGCGCTACTGCTGACAGTGGGCGTGACCGGGTGGGAGCCGCTGATGTTGACTGGAGCGATGCCCTGATCATCCAACTGGTCGCTTCGGCCACTGGTGGTGTTGGCCGTGAAGCTGGTGTGCTTGACCCGACCGGGCTTCGTCTTGTTGGTGGCGGCGTCGCCAGAATGGCTCGAACTGCTGCGATTTGAAACCATGGCCTAAATCTCTGTCCTCTGACTGCTTGGTCGGTGGCGCCATCGCTGGTGCTCCGGAGGAAACGATGGCGTTCGGATTAATATATCAGAAAACTATCAATGAGGCATGTTGGTTGCCAAGGCCACCGAGGCCGCCCCAAGTCAGCAACGAACAAATGGCGCAGGACGCTAGCCCCCGCTCCTGAAACTCAGCTGGCATCAAGCGATTGTCGCCGGTGGGACCAGCACTAGCCCGCGCCCCTGAAACTCAGTGCAATGGCACCAATTCGGCGGCGAGATGCTGATGAGCGAGCTTTTCATCGAAAGTGTAGAGGGGTACCCGCTGGCAGTCAGCTGCTTTGGCGGCGAGGTAGCAGTCGGCGAAACTCAATTTGGGGTGCACGGCGAACGAGGCGCAGGCCGCTTCGATGAGAGAGCTGTTTGCCTCCAGATTGTCGATGCTGACAAGAGTGGTGATGACATCGACGATGGCCGGTCGGTCGAGTTGGTAATGGCGGTCCAAGGCGAAAGCAAGTTCAATCCAAACGGCATCCGCTACTGCGAATGACGCCCCCTGGCGACCAAGCAGCGCCCGGGCACGGTCATAATGATCTGGGACATCCTTCATGGCGAATCGCAAGAGGACATTGGTGTCAAGTGATGCTGGCATGGGTCACACCCGCGGCTCGCGTTGATTGTAAAACTCGTGGACGTCCAGCAATGGTTCAATGCCGGGTTTGGCATAACGCGACAGGCGGTCGGCGATTTCATCGAGGCTTTCTTGGCGACGGATCCGGATCTCGCCGTCATTCTCACCGATAATGATCGTCAGTCGATCGCCGGGCCTGAATTTCGCGGCCCGGCGCACGGCTGCGGGGATGACGATCTGGCCTCTGGCTGACAGGGTGGCTGTGTTCACGACGTACCTCCTGAGGATCATCATACTGCCCACAAAAGCAACGTACTTTCGCCTCTTCCCGATGTCTGTCAGCATTTCCTTCCTGCCGATGGATGAAGCCGATTGACGCATCCCCCGAATTCCCCCTGCAGACTGGATCGTTCCAGGCTCGGGCGGCCCTGGCGCTGGTTAGGCTGACTGCTGACGCCACCACATGTTCGGAGATCAACTGATGCCCCAGCTTCCACCCGCCACTCGTCTCCGGCCGGCTCCAGCCAAACAGCGGAGCCGACGGAGCCAACCGAGCCAACCGGGTCGGCGGAACCAACCGGGCCACCACCCGCTGCGATGGCTGTTGCCGATCCTGATCCTGGTGATCGCATTGCCGCTCGGCTGGTGGGGTTGGTCGGCCTTGGATGGCCCCGGTGGGTCAAGACCAGGTGGTTTGCCGGCCTTGGCCAATGGCGCCGTCGGCCCCACCTTGGACAGCCTGTCGCTCAATTCGACCAGCGCCTATCTGACCCGTTTCGGCCAACCGGACGCGCCACTGCTCGATCAGGCGGGCGATCAGGCGATGTCTCCGGGGTCGCTGGTCAAGATGATGACGGCAGTGGTGGTGCTGGCGGCTGATCTGCCGCTGGATCGAACCATCACCTTGAGCGCTGACATCTTCAACCAGGCGGCTGAGCTTGACCTGACCACATCTGGCTTCGAGCCGGGAGAGATGGTCAATGTGCGCGACCTCCTCTATGGCATGATGCTGCCATCGGGTGCTGATTGTGCCATCGGTTTGGCTGAAGCCGTCGCCGGTGACGAGGCCAGCTTCGCTGATCTGATGAATGATCAGGCCGCCGAACTGGGCATGACGGGCAGCCACTTCACCAACGCCAGCGGCGCCTATGACCCGGATCTCTATTTGACCGCCCATGACATGGTCACCCTGCTCAATCACGCCTTGACCATCCCGGAATTCGCCAGCATCTTCACCGCCCATGGCCACACCAGCGCCCCGACCAACCTCCATCCCGACGGGGTGAGCGTCACCTCGACCTTCTTCCAGGCGGACAATGGCCAAGGCGACGGCTTCGCCATCATCGGCGCCAAGACCGGTTACACCACCACCGCCGGTCAATCGCTGGCCAGTTTGGCCGAGGTCGACGGCCAGCGTTATCTGCTGGTGACCGCCGGCGCCGCCACCACGGACAACCTCCACGATCTGCGCCACATCAACGACGCTCGTTTGATCTATTCGGCGATCTGAGTCTGGTCAAACCACCTGGACGGTCCGACCGGCGTCGTCCACCGGCAGGGGGCGAGACCCTGGTCAAATCCTGGAAATCAAGCGGTTGGGGCCGATTAGGACATGAGATGGCTTCCTGTCGACAAATTATCCGCGAATGATGAACAATCGTCATCGATGGGTTTAAAGGGGACATATGAAGACAGCGACACTGACAACACGAATAGATCCTGCCCTCAAGGCCGAGGCTGAAGCCACTGCGGCGCCACTGGGGATCACCCTGTCGCAGGCAGTGAATATCTTCATCCATCGATTCGTTGCCTGTGGAGGTATTCCCTTCGAGGTGAGTCAACCGCGTTACAACGCGGACACCGGGGCGGCAATAGCCGAAGGTAAAGCCATTGCCGCAGGCCGTATGCCAGCCAAGACCTATTCGTCATTTGGTGAATTGATAACAGACCTTGATGAATGATCAATCGTTGGCGTTACGTCAGACCAGTCAGTTCAAGCGGGATCTAAAACGTTTGCGCAAGCGTGGCGCTGACCTGAGCCTCCTTGATGCTGCAGTTTCGCTTCTCTTGAAAGGTGATGAACTGCCGAGCGGCTATCGTGATCATGTCTTGTTCGGTGATTATGCCGGTGCCCACGAGTGTCACATTCGTCCCGATTGGCTCTTTGTCTACGAGCGCAATCATGACTGTCTTGTTCTGGTCGCCATGCGCACGGGATCACACTCTGGTCTTTTCCGATGCATCGGGCGCCAGGAAGGCTGTCAGAAATCACCGGTAGCGTGACCGCGCATCCCGGCTTGTCTGGCCACTCAAGCGGGCAGCGGTGTTCGGTCCACTTGGCTTCGAGGCAGTTGGCCCACCAACCCAACCCCGACCCCCCTCAGCCCTGCCAAACCACCTGGACAGTCCGACCGGCGTCGGCCACCGGCAGGGTGTCCCCGACCAGCGGCTGCCCATCGACAGTCAGCGTGCCTTTGCCCTTGGAGTGAGTGCCGCAGCCGTGAACCTCGATCACGTAAGTCGCTCCGCGATAGCGCCGGGTGACGGTGTAGTCGCCGAATGAGCTGGGCATCGCCGGATCGACCACCAGCCCATCGAGGCTGGGGCGCACACCGAGCAGCCAGCAGGCGGCGGCGTGCCAGGTCCAGGCGGCGGTGCCGGTCAGCCAGGAGTTCTTGGCTTGGCCGAAGCGGGGCGCGGCTGGTCCGGCGATCATCTGGGGGAAGACATATGGCTCAGTCATCTGCGTCTCGCTGATGGGTTCGCGGTAGGCCGGGGTGATGCGCCGGTAGTAATCGAAGGCCCGATCGGGCGTGCCGGCGATGGTCTCGGCGATGATCACCCAGGGGTTGTTGTGGCAGAAGATGCCGCCGTTCTCCTTGTAACCCGGCGGGTAGGAGGAGATCTCGCCCAACTCGACGTGATACCGGGTGTAAGGCGGGGCGACGATGGCGATGCCGTGCTGACTGGCCAAGCGTATTTCCACCGAGTCGAGCGCCCGAGCCGCCCGACCGTCGTCGAGGCCAGCGCCGCCGATGATGCACATGCCTTGCGGCTCGATGTAGATCTGACCCTCGTCGTTGTCGATCGAGCCGACTGGGGCGCCGAAAGCGTCGTAGGCGCGCCGGAACCAAGCCCCGTCCCAGCCGTGCTTGGTGATGGCCTCATGCATGGCGTCGACGTCCATCCGCACCATCAAGGCCTGATCGGGTTGGCCACAGCGGTTGAGCAGATCGGCCAGATCGGGCCCGGTGGCACAGGCCATGCCGGCGATGAAGACCGACTCTGCCACCCGTCCTTCGCGGTTGACAGTCGTCTGGAAGGACTCGCCCGGCGTGGTGGTGAAGGCGTTGAGGTTGAGGCAGTCGTTCCAATCGGCCCTGCCGATCAACGGCAGGCCGTGGGGGCCGAGGTTGGCCCGCAAGTGGCTCCAGGAGGCCGTCAAGTGGTCGAGCAACGGCTTGGCCAGAGCCGGATCGTTGTCGAAATCGACCATTTCGTCGAGGATCGAGAAGTCGCCGGTCTCCTTCAAATAGGCCGACACCCCCCAGATCAACCAGAGCGGATCGTCGTTGAAGCCCGATCCGAGATCATGGTTGCCGCGCTTGGTCAGTGGCTGGTACTGATGGTAAGCCGAACCGTCCGGGAATTGGGTGGCGGCCAGATCGAGGATGCGCTGGCGGGCCCGGCCCGGCACCATCGCCACCACGCCCAGGAGGTCCTGGTTGGAGTCGCGGAAGCCCATGCCTCGGCCGATGCCGGTCTCGAAATAAGAGGCCGAGCGCGACAGGTTGAAGGTGACCATGCATTGATACTGATTCCATAAGTTGATGCCACGATTCATTTGTGGATCGCCCGATTGGAGCTGGTACTGGCCGAGCAGGTCCATCCAATAGGCGCTCAGTTTGGCCAACTCGCCTTGAGCTTGGTCGATGGTCTGGAAGCGGGCCATCAAGGCCTGAGCCGGCGTCTTGTTGACGGCTGCTGCCCGGGGGATGGTCGCGCCGCCGAACAGCTCATTGATCGGGGCTGAGCGCTGCTCGGTGGTCAGCGGCTGCCATTTGTCGTCGTCGGCGCATTCGGCATAGCCGAGGACGAAGACATATTCCTGAGACGCCCCGGGCGCCAGGTCGACGTTGAGGGTGTGCGAGGCGATCGGGTGCCAACCGCTGGCCAATTCGTCGCCTGCCTCGGTGGCTCTGGCGCCGACCGCCGCCGCCAGGGGTTGCCAGGGTGAGCCGATGAAGGCGCCACGGTCGGTGTTGAAGCCGGCCACCGGGGCGTTGACTGAGTAGAAGGCGTAGTGGTTGCGGCGTTCGCGGTATTCAGTGACGTGGTAGATGGTTGAGCCGTCGACCTCGACCTCGCCGGTGGAAAGGTTGCGTTGCAGATTGAGCATGTCATCTAGCGCGTCCCAGAGGCACCACTCGACATAGGAGCGCAGCCGCAGCCTGGCCGGGCCGGCGCCGTGGTTGGTCAGGCGGACCAATTGGACCTCGGCGGTCGCCCCGAGTGGCACGAAGTAGGTGATCTCAGCCTCGATGTCGCCGTGGCGCGAGTGGAAGCGGGAATAGCCCAAGCCATGACGGCATTGCCAGGCGTCCAGACCAGTGGTGATTGGCGCGCCGGTCGGGCACCAGACCGATTGGCCGTCGTCGATGAAGAAAAAGTGGCCATCGTTGTCGACCGGGATCGATTGATAGCGGAAGCGGGTCAAGCGGCGCATCTTGGCGTCGCGGAAGAAAGAGTAGCCACCGCCACGGTGGCTGAGCAGCGAGAAGAAGTCCTCCTGCCCGAGGTAATTGATCCACGGCAGCGGAGTGTTGGGGTCGGTGATGACGTATTCGTAGGCGTCGTCGTCGAAGTGTCCGTATTGCATGTTGCCCTCACTTGGGCGTCGAGCCGTGCGAATCACCATGAGCCGCCCCCCGACGCCAGACAACAGGCTAGCTCAGACTGGCCAGGTTATGGAAGCGGTTCCACGGCCAATCCGTCATGGACAGCCAGCGTCAGTAGGTAGATGGCCGAGCGGAACCGGCATTGGTTTATAACAAATCGGTAACAATTGTGTCGGAAGTACGTAATTAGCTGGACCAGCGCGAAACCACTGTGTACAGTCTGCTTTGGAAGCGCTTCCATAGTTGAAGGCCAACACCTCCGAACCAGCCTGCTGGGTCGGATCCAGGCGGTCCGAACCCCGGGAAGCATCACGACAGTCAATGACTACAAAGGAGTCATCAAAGTGCGTTCTATTCAAACAAAGCGGATTGCCGCCCTCTCAGCGGTGGTCGTTGCCGGCAGCATGGCTCTGGCCGGCTGTGGCAGCAACAACGGTGACGGTGGCGCGGCCGCCGATGGCAAGACCCACATCACCATCAACACCTTCAACAACTTCGGTTACGCCGCCTCGACCGACACCGCGCCGGGCGCCGACCTGTACCAGAAGTACATGGACGCCAACCCGGACATCGTCATCGACGTCACGGTCTCGGCTCAGTCCGGCGATGCCCGCACCGCTTTCACCACTGCCCTGGGCACCGGTTCCGGCGCCTACGACATCCAGGCGACCGAGATCGACTGGATGCCCGAGCTGATGGCCAACGCCGACAAGCTGGTCGACCTGTCCGACGTCATCCCGTCTGACCGTTACCAGGACTGGAAGTCGGCTTCGGCCACCACCGCTGACGGCAAGCTGATTGGCGCCGGCACTGACATCGGCCCGGAGGGCATCTGCTACCGCGCCGACCTCTTCGAGGCCGCCGGCCTGCCATCCGATCGTGAGTCGGTCGCCACCTTGCTCAAGGGTGACTGGAGCCACTACTTCGAGGTTGGCCAGCAGTTCATGGCCGCCGGCACTGGCGCCTACTGGTTCGACTCCTTCGCCGGTATTTGGCAGGGTATGGTCAACCAAATGACTGAGGCCTACATCTCGGAAGCCGATGAGTCGATCATCGCCACCGACAACGCCGACGTCAAGGCTGCTTACGACCTCCTGTCAGCCCAGACCGCCCAATCAGCTGGTTTGCAGCAGTGGGGCGAGGACTGGTCGGCTGGTATGAAGTCGGCCACCGGCTTTGCCACGATGCTTTGCCCGGCCTGGATCATCAACAATGTCAAGGGCGGCGCTGGTGAAGACTTTGTCGGTTGGGACATCGCCGATGTCTTCCCTTCCGGTTATGACGACTCCACTGGTGGCGGTAACTGGGGCGGTTCCTACCTGGTCGTGCCTGAGCAGTCCAAGGTCAAGGAAGAGGCCAAGAAGCTGGTCGAGTGGCTGACCGCTCCCGAGCAGCAGGTGGCAGTGTTCACCTCCGCTTCCAATTACCCGTCGGCTGTCGAGGCCCAAGCTGATTCGGCCGTCACCGGCAAGACTGACGCCTTCCTCAACAACGCGCCGGTCGGCGAGATCTTCGGCAACCGCGCCGAGGCTGTCACTGTTGTTCCCTTCAAGGGCGGCGCTTACTTCGACATCAATGATGCGTTGGTCACCAATTTGAACACGATCGACGTCGACAAGACGGCTGACGCCGCGACGGCGTGGGACGCCTGGGTCACGGAGGTCGGCAACCTGTGATCCTGGGCTGATGTCTGATCCCGCCTGGGGGGGAGGGGTCAGACATCCCCGGGGTCGCTAACCCCTGGGTTGGGGTAGGGGGCTTGATGCCCCGCCTCAATCCGCCAGCGGTGGTGAGGCCGTCGCTGGCGAAACTTGAGTGGGGGTGAGGCTCGCCCTCGCCCCCACCATCACATGCAGTTCGCCAGTCTGGGCGGGAGACTCGGCCGGTGCTTGACCGGTCGAGTCCACCCGTCATCCATCGTGCTGGACGGTTCCGGCGTCAGCCATGGCGGCTCGGCGGGCCGCCAGCGGCGGTCGGGCCTGGACTCGGCCACCAGCCATCGTTTCGCACCCGCCCAGGACAAGGAGGACCCGGTGTCCCAACCCAAACTCTTCACCGAAGACGCGTTGAGGCGACGCGCCAAGTGGAGCCGCTTCGACCTCAAGGCTTCGCCTTACGCTTACATCGCCCCCTTCTTCATCCTCTTCGCGGTCATGGGGCTCTTTCCCTTGATCTACACCATCTTCTTGTCGACCCGCCACTGGAACTCGATGCAGGGTGACCTTGGCGTCGCCTGCGCCATGGGCGAGAAGCAGGCCGCCGGCGCCAGCTGCCCCAACGGCACCGATTGGCTGGGCAATTTCGCCTGGGTGCTGCAGCAGCCCGACTTCTACACCGCCTTGCGTAACACTGTGGCGATCTTCTTGTTGTCGTCGGTGCCGCAACTGATCATCGCCGTCATCCTGGCCTACCTGCTGACCAGCAACCTCAAGGCCAAGACCTTCTGGCGGATGGGCGTCCTCTTCCCCTACATCATCGCGCCGATGGCGGCCGGCATCATCTTCCGGATGCTCTTCGCCGACCAGACCGGCACGATCAACACCGTGCTGGGCTGGTTCGGCATCGGCCCAATCGGCTGGCACTCCGATGTGCTGGCCTCGTGGGTGGCGGTCTCGAGCATCGTCAACTTCCGCTGGATCGGCTACAACACGTTGGTGCTGCTGGCGGCGATGATGGCCGTGCCCCATGAGACGCTCGAGGCAGCGGTCATCGACGGCGCCGGGCGCCTCAAGCAGTTGACCTCAGTCATTCTGCCGATGATCCGGCCGACCTTCATCTTCGTCATCATCACCTCGGTGATCGGCGGCTTGCAGATCTTCGACGAGCCTCAGATGTACACCATCGGCGCCGGCTACGGCGGCAACTCCAACCAATGGCTGACCCTGACCCAGTTCATGTGGAAGACCGGCTTCGTCTCCTCGAACTCCTCCAACATGGGCCGCGCCGCCGCCATCTCCTGGCTGCTGTTCATCGTGGTGGTGGTCTTCGGCATCGTCAGCTTCTTGCTGACGTCGCGGATGTCCTCCGGTGAAGTCAAGGCGCCCAAGACCAAGAAGCAGACCAAGGAGGTTTCACGATGAGTGCTAAGACGCAACCGTCGGTGGCTTTCGCCGCCGCCGTCGCCGGGAAGGGCGCCGCTCGGGCGGTCGCCAAACGCAATCGGAAGATGAGCCTGACCAGCGAGGGTCGTCGCCCCGGCTGGCCGACCTACCTGTTGCTGGGGCTGGTCATCCTGGTGTCGATCTATCCTCTCTACTACGCGGTGCAGTTGAGCAGCCTGACCGTCGACCAGATGCATGACTTCCCGGGGCTCGGCTTCGGCTCGATGCTCTGGAGCAATCTGGTGACGGCCTTCAACGACCTCAATTTCGTCAAGGCCTTCCTTAACACCTTGATGGTGGCGGTCATCATGTCGGTGTCGGTGGTGGCTTTCTCGACCCTGGCCGGATACACCTTCGCCAAGCTGCGCTTCAAGGGTCGCGGGCCCTTGATGGTCTTCGTCGTGGCGACGATGGCCATCCCAGCCCAACTGTCGGCCATCCCGCTCTACATCATCATGAGCAAGCTGGGCCTCTACGGTTCGCTGGCCGCCGTCATCCTGCCCGGTTTGGTGACCGCTTTCGGCGTCTTCTGGATGACGCAATATATCACCGCCGCCCTGCCCTACGAGCTGATCGAGGCGGCCCGGGTCGATGGCTGCTCGATGATCAAGACCTTCTACCATGTGGCCATCCCGGCGGCCCTGCCAGCCGGGGCCTTGCTGGCCCTGTTCACCTTCGTCGCCCAGTGGACCAATTACTACTGGCCGATGCTGATCATCGGCACCAACTCCAGCAACAACCCGTTGCTGACGTTGGCGGTGGCCAACTTGGCTGGCGGCAACATGCAGAACTACACGATCATGATGGCTGGCGTGGTGCTGTCGGCCTTCCCGTTGATCATCCTGTTCTTCGTGGCGGGCAAGCAACTGGTGGCCGGCATCATGGCCGGTGCGGTCAAGGGTTGAGTCACACTGGCCGATGTTGCCGCTGGGCGCTCCCCTGGTTCAGGCTGGCCGAGACCGGACCGGCGCTCGGCTCTGCGATCACATGGGTGGGGCCGGACAGACGGATCGGCGACCGCCCCTGGCGGATCGGGCGCCGGGCAGCGCGATTAACGACGGATGCGCTCTGGCTGATCGGCAGCTGCTTGGTCGCCACGGCCACTGATGATCTGACCATTGCCTGAGGCCGACCGACAGCTGGACAACGATCAGGCTATTCTGACAAGGCCTAATGGAAGGTGGACAACGATGACACGGGCAACTCTCGATGCCGTGGCCAAGGCGGCTGGCGTCAGCCGAGCCACGGCCTCACGGGCCTTGAGTGGTTCTGGATCAGTGGCGTCCGACACGGCCGAGCGGGTGCGGGCGGCGGCGGCCAAGCTCAACTTCACCCCCCATCAGGCGGCTCAGGCGCTGGCTGGTGCTAAGGCTGGGGCAGTGGCCTTGGTCATCCCTGAGCCAGATTCCCTGGTGTTGGGTGACCCCTTCTTGTCCCTGGTCATCCGGGGCATCTCCGACGGTTTCCATGGCAGCAGTTATCAGGTGATGCTGTTGATCGTCCACCCCGACGAACCGGTCGAAAAGCTGGCCGGGCGGCTGCGACCGGGGGTGGTCGATGGAGCCATCGTCGTCTCGCAGCACGGCTCAAGCGAATTGGCCGATTTGCTGGCCGAGTCGGGGGTGCCGGTGGTCTTCATCGGCCGTCCCTGGGTGTCGGTTGATGAGCAATCGGGGCAAACATGGCCCTTCGTCGACGTTGACAATTGGTTGGTTGGTCAGTTGGCGGCCGAGCGCCTGATCAGCCGCGAGGCGCGCAATATCGCCTGCATCGCCGGGCCGGTCGACATGAACCCGGTTCGCGATCGCCTGGCGGGTTGGCGTCAAACCCTGGAGGAGAACGGCTTGGAGCCTGGGCCGATCGCCCATGGCCCCTTCACCCGTCAAGGGGGTGAGGAGGCGATGCGCCTGGTATTGGCCGCTGATCCGACAATCGACGCGGTGTTCGCTCAGTCCGACCTGATGGCCGCTGGGGCCTTGGTGGCCTTGCGTCAGGCTGGGGATCTGCCGGGGGTGAGGCAGACAGGCCAATGGCCGTTGATCGGTCGGCAGTCTGTCGAGGACCCGGCGTCGGCTGACCGGCAGGCGTTTTCCGGCGATGAAGGACCTTTTGGTCGGGTGTCTCCGGGTGATGCAGGCCTGGTGGCCCATATTGTTGCCGACGGTGGCAGTGCCGGGTCAGGGCATTTCGCCTCGACGGGCCGTATTCCCCTGCCTGACAGGACTGCCCCGGCTGCTGACTCCGAATCAGCAGTGTTACTGGTCAGTGTCGACAATTCGGACATCGCCACCTCGACCACGCCGACCCTGACCTCAGTGACCAATCCCGGCGCCGAGTTGGCCAAGCGGGCATCGAGGATCCTGCTACGCCTGATTGAAGACGGCGTCGCGCCCAGTGAGGTCGCTCCAGAGGTCATCCGTCCGGCTTTGGTGGTGCGGGCGTCCGGCTAGTGACGGCGGGCGGGTGGTGTGTCGGCAGTGCCGATTCGCGAGTGTACGAATATGGCGGCTAAAACGTTGAATACCCCCGCGTTTTTCATACACTCGTAGTGGTGGGTGGGCTGGATTAGCGGCGGGTGCGCGGTTTCACTGCCCGGCTTGACGCCCCTGACCCCAATCCAAGACGCTACCGATAGGATTTCGATCATGTCGAAGACTGATATGAAGGTGTGGGAGCTGGTCGCGAAAATCGACCAGGGTGAGTTGCAGCTACCGGAGATGCAGCGGCGTTACGTGTGGACGAAGACCCAGGTGCGGGACCTCCTCGATAGCCTTTACCGCGGTTACCCGTCGGGGGTGATCCTGGCCTGGCAGCCGAGCACCGCCATCACCGGCACGCACAGCTTGGCCGTCGACACGGATCATGCGCCAGTGACAACGAAACCCTTGTTGTTACTCGATGGCCAACAGCGCCTGACCTCGTTGACGGCGGTGCTCAAGGGTCAGAAAGTCACGGTCAGAAACCGGGTCAAACCGATTGACATCCTGTTCAACCTCGATCATCCAGATCAGTTGGAGGTTGTCACTGAGGCCGCCGATTCCGGTGCGGACGAGCCGGAAGACGATCTGAATGACGTGACCGATGATCTCGGCCACGATGAACTGTCGCGCAGAGCCAACCGGCGGGCGTTCATCGTGTACACCAAGCGTCTGGCTGCCCTACCCAATTGGGTATGTGTCACGGATGTCTTTACCCAGTCCGACACGGAGATACTCAAACAGGCTGGTGTGACAGGCTGGGATGATCCCAAATATGAGCGCTACCTCCAGCGTCTCGCCACTCTTCGGGCCATCCGAGACTATGAATATCGGGTGGACATCCTGGAGGAGGACAAGTCCTACGAGGAGGTGACGGAGATTTTCGTGCGAGTCAACTCTTTGGGCGCCAAGCTGCGCAGCGCCGACCTGGCGATGGCGCAAGTGACAGCCAAGTGGCCGGGTTCACTCCAGTTGTTTGACGATTATCTGGGTGAGTTGTCGAAGCGGGGGTTCGAGCTTGATTACGCTGTGCCCCTGCGGGTCATGGTGGCGTTGCTGACCAATCAGTCGCATTTCCATGTCGTCGCCGGATTCACTGCGGATCAGCTGAAATGGGCCTGGGCAAAGGCACAGCACGCCACCAATCATGCCATCGACTTTCTGCAGAAGAACTGCGGCATCGCCAACTCGAACCAACTGACCTCACCATTCCTGATCGTGGCGACGGCGGCCTGGGCCCACAGCCGCGATTACGTGTTGTCCGGTGAAGAGGAGCGGTCCTATCGCCGCTGGTTGCTGATCGCCAATGCCAAGGGTCGCTACTCACGGGGTTCGACCGAGACCATCCTTGACCAGGACCTGGCGGTCATCCGGGACGGCGGCGGGCCCACCGAGTTGACCAGTCGCCTGCGTCAGCAGTTCGGTAAGCTGGGCTTCTCGGCGGATGATCTGATCGGGCGGAGCACCCTCAGCGGAGTGTTCAAGACCCTCTTTATCGCGTTCGCCAGCGGCGGCGCCCGGGATTGGCAGACCAAGTTGAACATCGCGGCCAATTACGCTGACAAGGCCAACCGGATTGAGTATCATCACATCTTCCCCAAGGCTTACATGAAAGCCCTGCGCCCAGAGCTCGGTTCGCGTGAGATTGATGACATCGCCAATCTGGCCTTCATCGGCGCCAAAACGAACAAGGTGATTAGCGACAAGGCTCCCCACGACTATGCTCAGAGCTTTGAGTCGACGGATCTCCTGGCTCAGGCTGTCGACTTCTCGGAAGGTCTGGATCAGGGCGATCAGTTCGAGGTTTTTCGGGACCGGCGACGGTTGGCCCTGGCTAAGACACTGAACAACTTCCTACACACTGAGGATGACGTCTAAGCCTGGGACGGAGGCTGGTTTACGATGGTGGACCGGCCCCAGCAGCAGGCCAAGGTTATGGATTTGGCCACAGAGGGCAGTGATCGTCAGGCCGGGCGTCCGCCCAGGCTTTGGTGAGGGCATCGATTAAGATATACATGCTAGACGATGGCCGATCTTCAGGGAAGGACCGTCCCTCTGCTTGATGCTTTTGCTCAGCCAGCCGCGCTCGATTGACAGCCTCGCGGATACCGGAGAGAGGCACTTCCGGAGTGCGGCGGCCTTTCACATACTCAGGGCGTGTTTTCTTGAGATCTGCCTGTGCCCGATGTTGATCACAGCCAAGTCTCATGTACTCGGCATAATGCCAGTGGAGCCAAACCTCGATACATGGATTAGACAGAACCACTTTGACACCATTCCATTTGGCATCCAAACAGGCGGCTTGGACTTGCTCGGAGTGCTGATCCCAATCGAAGACTGCCCAAACCTCAGTGTCGGCTTCAGCCGCGGCAATACCGAATCGGCGATCCCCGTTCTTTAGCAATATGGCCCGGTTCACGACCGACTGAGGTGATGAGTGATCAATCACCGGATCGATGGAGATAATGCCTCTTAGTATTCTGTTTAATTGGCGAAGGTATGCCGCCTCGGTCTGGCCTTCGCACACGATTAGAAAGCGGCGGCTTGCTTGACGCTGGCTGTTCGGTTTTCGACGCTCGCGACTGGTCGCTTTGTGATCCCCCATGGTGGCTTCTTCAATCAACAGGGGGCAGATAGCCGACTACTGGCATTCCACCGAGTCGTCCTTGGAGATACAAACGCTCTGTGTCTTCATCTTTCCGCGTGCGGAAATTTGTCAGCGGTATTATCGATGTCGCTCCACTGGCGTAATCCTTCTCGGTGAACCAGATCTGATCGCGCTCCAACTGGTAACCCTGACCGGCCCAGGTGCCCAGTAGGGTCACGTCGTGAGAGGTGAAGATGAGTTGGGCGCCGTGGGGGTTGCTCGTGGAACTCTGAAATGCCTGGATGATCGATTTGACGATCAGTGGATGCATGTCACTCAGTTCATCATCCATGATGAAAGTCCGGCCGGTCTTCAGAGCTTGATAGAGGTCACTGCTCAGGTCCCAGAGTAGATGAGTGCCTTTCGATTCGGTGTTCCATGGGAGAGGGTGGCCAAGTGTGCCCGCTGTGACCGAGCGGTGATTGAGGATCGGGTGTCTTGAGGACCGGGCGAGTTCCTCCTCGATTCGAGCGATTTCGTTCGGATCTTCCGTCTCCATTGCTGCTGTCAGGGCTGACACCAAGTGCTTCGGTGGTCGTGATGCCGTGCTGAGTCTGATATCGGTCACTCCGAGGTCTGCTTGTAAGAGCAGGTCGGCTACCCAGGCGGCGAACTCTGGGTCCGATTCGAAGCGGTCGAGTGACGACTGAGTGGGAGTAGTTGCCAGGGATCCGCGACCAACACCGAAGGTGAAGTCGGCGAACCAGCGGTAGACATCCATAAGCGGCAAGTAGTTCTCCTGAGCCGCCTTTGAGAGGAACAAGGAGTTTGGACGCGTGGCCGCGATGATCGTTCTCTTGTGACCCTTGAGAGTTGGTGCCGTTGTTACCTGAATGGTTTCACCCTGCATGGTGCGGTTGAATAAAGTCTGGGTCGAACTCCGCGTTGGACGACGGATCACCTCGCGCAGATTCTCGGTGTTGATTTCGCCATTAGTTACCGTAAAGGCATAGATGAACTCCCGCTCGCCACATGTGAAACGGGTTTCGACGCTGAATGGCTCAAACTTGAACTGGTCGTCAAGTAGGAACGGGTGCATCGGCAGGGGCTTCGTCGCCTCTCGGGTGGCTGAAGAGGTGACGAGCCACATGGTGTAGCTCATGGCGGCGATGAGTGTCGACTTTCCGGAAGCGTTGGCTCCGAAGATTACTGCCAGAGGCGAGATGTCCCCACCCGCAGGGTCTTCACCGAGCGCCAACCGGGAGGTGGTGCCCTGACCGGGCCTCAGCATTGAGAGGGTTTGTGCATTCCTTATGGAGCAGAAGTTGCTGACAGTGAAGCTCAAGAGCATGGCTGATTCTCCTTCGTCGCAAATGACACTAGCATATAAGGCCTAATTGTGTCCAAAAATCTCATGAAATAGTCTAAGTCATGACTGTGATGGCCGCCAAGGCGTTTTTCGGCGATGAAGGGCCTTCTGGTCGGCGGGTATCTGCGGGTGATGCGGCGGGTTCCGGCGAATCAGCAGTGTTGCTGGTCAGTGTCGACAATTCGGACATCGCCACCTCGACCACGCCGACCCTGACCTCAGTGACCAATCCCGGCGCCGAGTTGGCCAACCGGGCCTCCCGGATCCTGCTGCGCTTGATCGAAGATGGCGTCGCGCCCGGAGAGGTCGCTCCAGAGGTCATCCGTCCGGCTTTGGTGGTGCGGGCGTCCGGCTAGTGACGGCGGGCGGGCGGGTGGTGTGTCGCACCGCGCCACGCATTGTCTTCAGTTGATAGACTTTGTATCTCAGATGGGCACAATGGAGGCGACAATGAGCACGACATTGACGGTTCGCATGGACGAAGACCTGAAAAAGCGCTTCAGTGAGATCGCTCAATCTGTGGGTTTGGATGCACCGACAGTCATGCGAATGTTGGCCGTTCAGACCGTGCGCGATCGAATGATTCCGCTGAGTTTGTCAGCGGTGCCGCCGAATGACACACAGGAATTGACCTGGTTGGACGAGGTGCGGGCACCCTGGGGTGAATGGTGATTGCCGCCTTCGGGTCGGTGGTCTTGGCGGCTGGTAGGCCATATTCGGCGAAGCCCCGGCCGGTCTTGATATTCCAGAATGACCGGTTTTCGACCGGTGAATCCGTGGTGGTGATTCCGTTCACCAATGTGCTGGACCCAGAGGCCCATTACCGGGTGGCAGTCCAACCGGATGGTGCTAATGGGTTGACCAAACCATGTTGGCTGGAGGTCGACAAAATCTCGGCTATTCGTCGCTCAGCTATCGGGCCGACTATTGGCCATCTGGGCGACGCCCAGTTGGAGCGTGCGCTGACTTTGGCTGGGCAGTTGATGTCAGCTGAGTAAGGGTCAAGGTGTCTCCACGCCTGGCGCCCTCGGATGGGCGGCGTTCAACACTTCGCGTCGAGGATTTCTCACCCTTGGGGGGTGATGAGGTCGAATAAGGTGGTTGGAGTTGCGCCGGTGCAACTGGCCTTATATCGCCTGATTGGTGTCTATCGTTGCGAGATTGGCTACGGCCGCTGCCTCAAGCAGCACGCGATCACCGGAGATCATGACCAGATGTGGCTCGTTGACGGCCAGGGCGCTCGCCAAATGGATGGCATCATTACCACGCAAGCCATGATCATCGGCCAGACGGCCAGCGGCGCGAGCAATGGTCAGTGTGGGTGTGATGAAAGTGAACTCGTCCAACTGGGCCTCAAGGAGATCGCAGGCTTGGGCGTGTTGTTGGTCGGTGAGGCGATCGAGTCGATGGGCCATGGCGATGGCCGCCATGGCTTCAGCGACGACGATGACGGACGACAGGCGAATATCGCAGCGCATCCACAGGTCAACACAGCGATCGCTGCTGGGCTCATGGATGATCAAGGGCACAACAGCTGAAGTGTCGACGTAGCCGATCATCGACGCTGCTCAGAGATGAGATCGCTGACAGTTGCCTTGGCAACGATCGGTTCCTTGGGACGAGGAATGGTGCGTGTGGCGGGTTGGATGACACCCTCGTTGACGAGGCGATCGTAGGTCGAGCGGTTCTCAATGGGGATGAGGCGGGCCACTGGTCGACCGTGTTCAGTCACGGTGTAACTGTGGCCGTCTTTGATGGTGTCGATGACACGAGCGAGTTGGGCGCGAAGCTCCCGCAAACCGACGGGAATACCAGTCTCGTATGTGTGAATAACAGACATGGCTAAAGTGTACCCTTGTCCACTGCCAGGCGGCTTGGGGCAGGGGTCCGGGGCCTGGGGAGCAGCACTGGGACAGCGGTCGGCGTTGGGAGTACCGCGCCACTTTGCTCATATCACAGTGAAGTGAAACTATGTCAATTTGACATCCTAAGGAAGTCTACATAGGTTAAAAAAGAGCGTTCTTCGTGACAGATGCAGCGCTTGGCCTGATAGGTGTTCACTTTCATCAAAATATCAGGTCGCCAAGGTGGTCGATGGCCACCCGGGACAGCAAGGGATGTTGAGATGAGCTGCGACGACGAGCCAGGGTCGACTGCCGAACGCGTCACTGCGACCCCGGCATCGCCGACCGCGCCAACCGGGTTGGTCGCGCCGACCACGCCGTCGACCGCTGCGTTGCCAACCGCCTCGCGCCCCGATTATGCCCAGGCCGCCGCCTCCGGACCGATCCTGGAGATGCGCCACATCACCAAGGAGTTCCCGGGCGTCAAGGCCCTCAATGATGTCACCATGACCGTGCGCCGCGGCGTCATTCATGCAATCTGCGGCGAGAACGGCGCTGGCAAATCGACGCTGATGAAGGTGCTTTCCGGTGTTTGGCCGCATGGCTCCTATTCCGGAGAGATCATCTACAACGGCGCCCCGCAGGCCTTCCATTCGATCCGCGACTCGGAGGCCAAGGGCATCGCCATCATCCACCAGGAGTTGGCCTTGATCCCCGAGCTGTCGGTGACCGAGAACATCTTTTTGGGCAATGAGGTCGTCAATCACGGGGTGATCGATTGGACGGCGGCCCGCAAGGCGGCCTTGGACCTGATGGCCCGTGTCGGTCTGACCATCGATCCGGACACCGCCATCAAGAATCTCGGTGTCGGCCAACAGCAATTGATCGAGATCGCCAAGGCCCTGTCGAAGGATGTCCAGCTGCTGATCCTCGATGAGCCGACCTCAGCCCTGAATGAGGATGACTCGGCCAACCTGCTCGATATTCTGCGTGGCTTGAAGGCCAAGGGCCTGACCGCCATCATGATCAGCCACAAGCTCAACGAGATCGCCGCCATCGCCGACACCATCACCGTCATCCGCGATGGTCGGACAGTCGAATTCATCGATGTGCTGGCCGATGGCGCTGACGAGAATCGGATCATCAAGGCGATGGTCGGTCGCCCGATGGACGCCCGCTTCCCGGAGCATCACTCGCAGATCGGCGAGGTCTTCTTCGAGGTCGACAACTGGACGGTCGAGCATCCGCAGATCGCCGGCCGGTTGGTCTGCAAGCACAGTTCCTTCCATGTCCGTCGCGGTGAGATCGTCGGTTTCGCCGGGGTGATGGGCGCCGGGCGCACCGAGTTGGCCCGCTCGATCTTCGGTCGCACCTATGGCATCTGGCGCGACGGCAGCATCCGCATCAACGGTGTGCCGGTGGTGCTAAGCAATGTTCGAGCGGCCATTGAGCATGGTGTCGCCTATGTGCCGGAGGATCGCAAGGTCCTGGGGTTGAACCTGCTCGACAACGTCGCTGACACCATCGTCTCGGCCGGCATCAAGCGGATTGCGCCGCATGGGGTGATCCATCCCCAGGAGGAGATCGTCGCCGCCGAGCAATACCGCCAGGACATGCGCATCAAGGCGGCCAACATCGACGTGATCGTCTCCACCCTGTCCGGTGGCAACCAGCAGAAGGTGGTCCTGGCCAAGTGGATGTTCACCCAGCCGGTGCTGGCCATCCTCGACGAGCCGACCCGTGGCATCGACGTCGGCGCCAAATACGAGATCTACGCGCTGATCAATCGCCTGGCTGACGAGGGCAAAGGGGTGGTGATGATCTCCTCGGAGCTGCCGGAGCTGCTCGGGGTTTGCGACCGGATCTACACCGTCTTCGAAGGGCAGATCACCGGCTGTGTCGAGGCCAAGTCGGCCACCCAGGAGTCGCTGATGCGCCAGATGACCGACACCGCCGTTGTCGCTACACCCACGCCGAGCGCGCCAGCGTCACCCGCCACGGCGGTCGCTACACTCACGCCTGGGCCCGTTGCACCGGCGACACCGACACCCGCTGCGCCCGCCTCTGCACCCGACCCTGTGCCCGCAGCGGACATCCCGGCGACGACTGGCCAGACGGCCATGGTCGCGCCGACCCCTACGGGAGGACCAGGCCGCTCACCCGCAGCGATGGTGACGCGTACGCAGTCACCGACCTCAACCCCAATCACCGGCGCACCTGACGCGATGGTGACTCGCCCGGCGGCCCCCACATCCCCGGTCTTCGACGCCCCGTTGACGCCGGTGTGGCACACCCGGCCAACGGCCGTGGTCCATTGGCCGACGCCTGGCGACCAAGCACCGGCGGCTAATTCCGCCTCCGCGGGTTCCATTCCGGCGCCGCTGTCGTCCCCAAGTCCGGGGTTGACGCCGGCTCGGCCCGGCCCACCGGCCTATCCGCCCAGTGCCAGCCGCGGGCCAGCCCAAACGCCATCACCCATTCCCACCACCACGCAGGACTGATCATGACACAACTCCGGGCCCTGTTGGGCAACAATCTGCGCCAGTACGGCATGCTGCTGGCCTTGGTGGCCCTGGTCATCTTCTTCCAGTGGCGCACCGATGGCAAGGTGTTGACCTCGACCAACGCCCAGGCCATCCTCAACGGCAACTCCTATGTGCTGATCATGGCGGTCGGCATGCTCTTCGTCATCATCACCGGCCAGATCGACCTGGCTCCCGGATCGGTGGCGGCGGTGGTCGGCATCTGTATGGCCTTGTCGTTGCGCGGCGGGTCGGATTGGTATCTGATCATCGGCATCCCGGTCGGACTGGTGGTCGGCGTGGCCTGCGGGGTGGTGATCGCCCGGCGGTTGATTCGGGCGGGCAGCAGTCGATTGGCGGCGGTGTCGATCGGTGTGGCGGCTGGCTTGATCATCGGCGCTGGGGTGGCGGTGCTGTTCTCCTTCCTGATCCACCAGTTCGGCATCCCCTGGTGGGGCGGCGTCTTGGTCGGTTTGGCGGTCGGCGCGGTCATCGGCGCTTGGCAGGGGGCCTGGTTGGCCTTCATTGGCGTGCCGGGCTTCATCACCACCTTGGCTGGCCAGATGCTCTTTCGCGGCCTCGACCAATTCATTGGCAAGGCCGAGTCGATCGGCGTGCCTGAGCAGATCCAATACCTCGGTGGCGGCTACCTGCCGGAGTTCGGGCCGACCACCGGTTTGAACAACTCGACCCTCTTGCTCGGGGTGGTGGCCGCCGTCTTGATCATCTTCCTGCAACTGCGCCGCCATGCCCGGATGGTCAAGCTGGGTTCAGCGGCTCCGGCGTTGTGGACGGTCATCGTCCGCTTGCTGGTGATCGTCGCCGTCATTGGCTATCTGACCTATTTGTTCGGCTCGGGTCGGACTGGCACCTCCTTCCCGGTGACTGGCTGCATCCTGGTGGTGCTGGTCTTGATCTACAACTTCATCTCGACCCGCACGCCGCTGGGCCGGTCGGTCTATGCCGTCGGTGGCAATCGGGCGGCGGCCGCTTTGACCGGCATCAACACCAAGAAGGTCTACTTCCTGTCGATGTTCAACATGTCGCTGATGGCGGCGGTGGCGGCGATCATGTTCGTCGGCCGCTCCCATTCCACCGGGCCGAGCGATGGTGTCGGCTGGGAGTTGGACGCCATCGCCGCTGTCTTCATCGGTGGGGCCGCGGTCTCCGGCGGTGTCGGCACCGTCACCGGCGCGATGATCGGCGGTCTGGTGATGGCGGTGTTGAACAATGGCCTGCAGTTGATGAATGTCGGCTCGGACATGACCCAGATCATCAAGGGCCTGGTGCTGCTGGTGGCGGTGGCCTTCGACCTCTATTCGAAGAGCCAGGGCCATCCCTCGCTGATCGGCGCCTTGATGCGCGGGCTCAATCCGAAGAAGCAGATGGCGCTCGATCAGGCCCCGGAGTTGCAGCCAGACATCCAGGCTCCGGCGCTGGCGACCAGTGCCGCCGGCACTGGCTCCGCTGGCACGATCCCGCCGCCCGCTGATTCGGCCCATTCAGCCGACAAGCCGGCGTCGCCCGGCATCAGCCAGCCGCCGGATCGGACCGGCGGTTCGCCCGGCAGTGCCAGTGGCCCGGCTGGCCCCAGTTCTTCCAACCCAGGCCAACCGGTCTGACCCAATCGCCGGAATCGTTCCGGAATCATCACAGAAAAGGTAACCATGAAGAAATTCCCCCAAATGGCCATCGCCTTGGCGGCGGCCGGCACGCTGATGCTGGCCGGCTGTGGCGCCAGTAACCGTGACGGCTCCAGTGGCGCCAACACTGGTGGGTCGGACGATGTTGATGTGGCCGCCCTGACGCAATGCCTGCAGGACGCCTCCGCTTCGGTGGCGACCGGTTCCGAAGGCACTGAGTCGACCATCACCCCATCGACTGGCTTCGACGCTGGCGCCAAGATCGGTATCGCCTTGCCGGCCAAGACCTCACAGAACTGGGTCGAGGCCGAGGGCATGTTCAACGATCAGATGAAGGCGGCCGGTTACGAGCCGATGGTCCAGTTCGCCACCAATGGCGTGTCAGAGCAGCAGAACCAGATCACCTCGATGATCACCCAGGGCGTCAAGGTCCTGGTGGTCGGCGCGGTCGACGGCTCCCAGCTGGGCGGACAGCTCGATCAAGCCAAGGCGGCCGGTATCACCGTCATCGCCTATGACCGCTTGTTGATGAACACCGAGTCGGTCGACCTTTACGTGGCCTATGACAATTACAAGGTCGGTCAGTTGCAGGGTCAAGCGGTGATTGACGGCATGATGGCTGATCAAGGCGAACCGCCCTACAACATTGAGCTGATCGCCGGCTCGCCGGATGACGCCAACTCCACCCCTTTCTTCGAAGGCGCGATGAGCGTGCTCCAGCCGGGCATCGATTGCGGCGCTCTGATCGTCCGCTCGGGCCAGGTCACCCAGCAGCAGGTGGCCACTCAGGGTTGGTTGGCGGCCAACGCCCAGAAGCGGATGGACACCATTCTCGGCGCCAACTACACCGACGCCAAGCTCAACGGCGTTCTGTCGCCAAATGACACGCTGGCCCGCGCCGCCATCGCCTCGCTGGAAAGCGCCGGCAAGGCCGAGGACAAGACCGTCATCTCAGGCCAGGACTCAGAGACAGCCTCGATCCCGCTGATCATGAAGGGCACGCAATACATGACGATCTACAAGGACACCTCGAAGCTGGTGGCCGAGATCGTCAAGATCGTCGATCAGTTGCAGAAGGGCGAGCCGGTGACGGTCAACGACACCGCCACCTACGACAACGGGATCAAGATCGTGCCGACCGATTTGTTGGCCCCGCAGGTGGTGACCGCCGACAACGCCGCTGAGGTTTATGTCGACGATGCCACCCGTTCGGTCTGCACCGCTGATCCGGCTCCGGCCGAGTGCGACGCCTGATCGTCGCCCCATGAACGACGCCTTACTGGAATCCCCCATGTGAAGCGTCTCAGGCCCGGCGGTGTGCCACTATCCTCTCCTGTGGCCACCGCCGGGTTTTTTACCTTCCCGTCATCTCGCTCGTGACTACTATTGATGCCATGACCAGCAGTTCGAGGCAGGCGACGCCTGCCCCCATCGCCATCATCGCCACTGATCTCGACGGAACTTTCTTGGGCGCCGATCATTGGCCGACGCCCCTGAACGTCGAGGCGCTCCATCGGGCCCAAGACGCCGGTGTCAGGATCGTTTTCGCCACTGGTCGTCCCGCCCGTTGGGTGCGCCTGATCGAGCCACTGGCCGGTCTGGACATCGACCTGATCGCTTCGAACGGCGCGGCTGTCTCGAAGTTGGGTGTCCAGGGCTTTCGCCGCCTGTCACCCTTGCCGGGGGATGACACTTTGGCCTTGATCGCCGATCTGCGGGCGGAGTGGCGCGATCTGACTTTTGCCGCCGAATACGATCAGGGCTGGGGCCGAATGGCCGATTATCCTGAACTGCCCGATGCCGAAGCCAGTGATATGGCCGCTGATCTGGTGGTTGAACAGCCACGGGCCTTGATCAAGCCAGAGGGGCGCTTGCCCCTGAAACTGCTGATTCGTGGTGCGGGGCGTCCACTGCCCACCGATGAGCTGTTCAGTCGAGTCGATCCATTGGTGGCTGGGCGGCTCAACCTGACCTTCTCGCTGGTCCACGACAACGGCTTCCTGGAGCTGAGCGCTCCCGGCGTGTCGAAGGCGTCGGCACTCCAGGACTTGTTGGCTGATTATGGTCTGGCGGCGTCACAGCTGGCGGCCTTCGGTGACATGCCCAACGATTTGGAGATGCTCCGGCTGGCCGGACGGCCCTTCGCCATGGGCAACGCCCATCCCCTGGTGTTGGCCGAGGGATTCGAGCAGGCCGACCTCAACAGCCAATCAGGATTTGGCAAGGCAGTCATGGCGCTGTTGGCCGAGCAAGGCCATTGATCGGCTGGCGAGCGGAGCGACCCATTGATTAGGTGGACGAAGAGACCGTCCGGGGCGCAGGGATGGGGCAGTGAGGAGCCGGGACTTGCCACATCGCCACCTGACCATCACCGCGACGACCCGCCCTTGGAATCAATCGTCTAGGCTCATGGCTGCCATGACAACTACACAGCAAACCCCAATCGATCCAACATCAGACCAAGCGCCAACCGACCTCGGCTCACGCCGAACACTGGCCAACGACACCTCGCCCAAAGCCCCAACCACCGCCGACACCGACTCAGCTGGCGGCCGAACGGCCCCGACCACTAATCCGCCAAGCCCCACCACCACCGCCGACGCCGACTTGCCAGCTGGCTTCCGCCCTTGGCGGGCAGTGGTGGCACTGCTGATCGGCTTCTTCATGCTGATGCTTGACACCACCATTGTCAGCGTCGCCAATCCGAGCATTCAGTCATCGCTCAACGCCTCGCTGACCGCCACCATCTGGGTGACCAGTGCCTACTTGCTTGGTCTGGCCACGCCGATGCTGATCGCTGGGCGGTTGGGCGACCGCTTCGGCCAGAAGACCATTTTCATGATCGGCATGGCTATCTTCGCCGCCGCCTCACTGGCCTGCGGTCTGACCGGCAATATCGCCAGTTTGATCGCCGCGCGGGCGGTCCAAGGCATCGGTGGAGCCTTGATGACACCGCAGACTCAGGCGATCATCGTCAAGATCTTTCCACCGGAGCGGCGCGGCGCGGCCATGGGTTTGTGGGGATCGGTGGCCGGCATCGCCACCTTGGTCGGTCCGATGATCGGTGGCCTGCTGGTGCAAACCATCGGTTGGCAGGCCATCTTCCTGATCAACCTGCCGGTCGGTGTGGTCGGCTTGATTCTGGCGGCCCGTTTCTTGCCCCGACTGCCGCACCAGCACGCCGACTTCGATTGGCTGGGGGTGTTACTGTCCGGCCTGGGCATCTTCGCCCTGATCTTCGGTTTGCAAGAAGGTGTCGGTTATGACTGGGGGTCCATCTGGGGTCCGATCTCGGTCCCGGTCGTCATCGGGTTGGGGCTGGTGGCGCTGGTCGCCTTCGTTCTCCAGCAGTCCCGTGCCCGCCACCCCTTGGTGCCACTGCGGCTGTTCCGCGACCGGGATTTCGCCTTGGCCAACTCAGCCATCTTCCTGGTCGGCCTGGCCATCTCCGGGATGATGCTGCCGCTGCTCTACTTCATCCAGGTTGATCGGGGTATGAGTCCGATGCTGTCGGCCTTGTTCCAGATGCCCTCGGCGATCATCGGTGCGATCCTGGCGCCCCTGGTCGGCGCCCGGGTGGTCGCTCGACTCGGCGCCAACAAGGTGGCTTTGTTTGGCGGCCTGCTGATGGCCGGGTCGCTGCTCTGGTACATGCTCTATTTCACGGCTGACGGCAACATTTGGTGGGCCTTGCTGCCCGGAGTGACGCTGGGCGTGGGCAATGCCTGCATCTGGAGCCCCCTGTCGCTCAGCGCCACCCAGAACCTGCCTTTGGCCGATGCCGGCGCGGGGGCGGGCACCTATAACACCATGCGTCAGATCGGCAGCACCGTTGGCGCGGCGGCGATGAGTACCGTGATGAATCTGCGTTTGTTGGGCCGCGGGCTTGATCCCGATCAGGCTGGCGCCGCCCAGCCTGGCGGTTTGACGGGAGCGGGCGCCGAAGGTTATGCCAGCGCCATGGCCGATTGTCTGTGGTTGCCGGCCCTGGTGTTCATGGTGGTGGCTGGGCTCAGTGCTTGTCTGACCGGCCAGGGTGGACGGCGGCGGTGATTCCACCTGACAGTCTCGATGCGCCGCTGTCTCGGCGCCCCAGTTTCCTTTGATCAGTTTGGGTAGTTCGACCCATTGACCGGCGTCATGCCATGTCGCTAATCTTCTGGCCAACACGAGATACCGGGGGGTGTCCATGGCTAAGGTCGGAATGTCGCCTGACGAGGTCGAAGGGTCGGCGCGTGATCTGCGGGGCCAAAGCCAGCGACTGTCACAGCTCCAAGCGCAGATTGATCGATTGGTGGATGAGGCGTCACACAATTGGCATGGATTCGACATCGGAAGATTTCAGCAGCAGTGGCACGGATACCATCGTCAGCGCCTGACGAGGAGTGCGGCGGGTTTGATGACGATGGCGGACACCTTGTCGACTCAGGCGAGCGATCAGCGCCAGACAAGTCAGGCTGAAGCCACATCGCCAACTGTGAACCTGCTGTGGTTGGGGTATCAAGCCGCGCCGGAACGACTGGACCCAGTCTCTGAGAACTCCGGGCCATCCGACACACCCACCGACGGCTATCAACGGTCGGATAAATACGATGAGATCGAGCGCCAGGTCAAGAAGATCATGGCGGATCAGTTCAAGAACGCCGGACTGACCGAAGAAGAGCAAGCTGCCGCGATCGAACGGCTCTGTGAACAGCTCGACGCCACCCCCGAGCCTTGGCGGTCGCTCTATATGGAGAATCTGGACAAGCTCCATCTGGTCAACGGTGACTCCGGTGTCTATTACCCGATTATTGACACCGCCTACGTCGATCTGCAGAACGAGGCCAACAATGAGCGCGGTTCGAACTACACGATTTGGCATGAGTTGGCCCACGGTGTCGACGACAAAGAGAAGTGGTTCAGTGCCGTCACCAAGGATTACCAAATCAATGGTTTGGATTTAGACGATGCACTTCGCGCTGATGTCCGCGGGGCGATTGTTGGTCGCCTCGATCGGTTCACCGATGATGCCGAGCAGCAATCCCGGATTGTCGATGCCCTGATGAATAAGACCACCAGCACCCTTTCTGATGGTGACCGCGCCGTCATGAATGACCTGGTCAACTACTTCGACAGGCAGCTTCTCTCCGGGCCGGATGCCAATGTCGCCTCGGATATCTTCGGCGCCATGACCGGTAATGTCATCGGTGGCCAGGGCATCAACCAGTATGGTCATGAGGATAATTATTGGGATAGTGGAGGCGACAATGCCTCGTCAGAGTTTTGGGCCGGATATTCGGCCAAGCAAGTGATCGGTGGGGAGGGTCTGAGCATCACCAAGGAACTGTTTCCCAATGGCCACAAGTTCGCCGATCAGATGGCCGAGGAACTGATCAAGTGACCAGTGGTTGCCGGACAGCGGATTACATTTCACCTGGTCTGACCGCCCCAACCCGTCAGCCAGGGCATCACAGCAGGGCCAAGACCAGAGCGCCAATGATTGGAATTATTATGCTATCTTTAACATTATTCATGGGGCTGAACGCGTGTGTTCCCGGAGCATCAGGAACACCCAGTTGCTCAATTGATGAGCGCTCGGACGACCTGACAAGCCAACAGGTTCTGGCGCCGCTGCTCCAGTGCGCAGGGATCACACCGGCAGATACCTATCGCGTCGATCTGAGCGAAGCCATCCTCCGCTCTGGTCGGACAAGCTGGACACCGGAGGAGTTGCGACAAGCACTGAACACCTGGCGAGATCAGGCCAGTGAACGGGATCAGTGGCAGTTCCTGTTGCACAATCCAGGCGACGATTCAGTGGTGGCACCAGACGACTTGCAGGGTTGGCGCCAATTGCTGGTTGAGCTATGGCGACCGGATGCGTCTTTTCCGGAGCAGTATTGGTTGAATGCGGATGATGAGCAGGTTGCCTGGGCATCGGCGCAGTCGGTTTTGGGGGTGTCGAACCCACAAAACAGTGCCGCTCTGACGTCCGATGTCATCGCGGATGTGACGGTGCTGCTTGATGACACTCTCCCTGATTGGAGCCACTACTATCCTGAGCATTATTCAACCAATGGTGAGACAGGCGCCTACACCAACTGGTCAATCACGGTTTGTCGCAGCGACTCATCGTTGAGTCGCTATTCGTCCAACGGTCAGAGGGACAATGCCCCCGCTGATCTGGGGGTGTTCGTCGAGCGTTTGCAGGCAATCATCGACCGTTAATTGACCTGAGTCAGTCGATACCCCCAATCCCGAGGCGAAAACAGGGGGGAGAGCCGCCCGACGGCGTTGATCCACCACATTGCGCTGGTTACCAACATTTGGCCAATAGCTCTGTTAGACCAGCGTTGACCTGGTGCCGGGGTTGTCGGCGGTGCGATGATCCTGGCGGGTCATTGGGGGGCCGGATCACGCTGCGTCGGTGCAGCACCCGAGGGCATGTCAACCTGATCCAACAAGGCCTTGCCAATTTGGTGGATTGGCGCAGCGCCGGGGTGGCGACTCAGGTCAATCGCGCTTGTCATCCAGCTTGCCCCGGCATGAAACGATAGGGGGGTGACCCTTTCGCTACTGACTGATCGCTTGCCCCGCGGCGCCGAGGCCCACAATCCGGATGCTCTTTTCGCCGCCTTCGAATCCTGGGTCGGCGATCATGATTTGGCGCTCTACGATCATCAGGCGGCCGCCTTGATCGCCACCTTGGCCGGTGACAACACTGTCATCACCACCCCGACCGGCTCGGGTAAATCGCTGATCGCCACCGCCGGGCACTTCGCCACCCTGGCAGCTCGGGGCCGCTCCTATTACACGGCGCCGATCAAGGCGTTGGTGTCAGAGAAGTTCTTCGCCTTGTGTGAGATCTTCGGGCCGGATCTGGTCGGCATGGTCACCGGGGATGCTTCCGTCAACCCGGAAGCGCCGATCGTCTGTTGCACCGCCGAGATCCTGGCCAACATCGCCTTACGCCAAGGGTCGAGCGCCGACATCGACCTGGTGGTGGCTGACGAATTCCATTTCATCGCTGACCGGGATCGCGGCTGGGCCTGGCAAGTGCCCTTGTCGGAGTTGCCTCAAGCCCAATTCATGATCATGTCGGCCACGCTTGGCGATGTCAGCGCCCTGGTCGACGCCTTGACCGCCAGCACCGGGCGGGCCACCGAGCAGATCGGCGAGGCCACCCGGCCGGTGCCCTTGCTCTACAGCTATCAACGCACTGCCATCCACGACACCATCGCCAGCTTGGTCCATGATGCCCAAGCGCCGATCTATGTCGTCCATCCGACGCAGAAGGGCGCCACCGAACAGGCTCAGGCCTTGATGTCGATGCCACTGATCACCCCGGATGAACGCCGCGCCATCCACCAGGCGATGGCCGATTTCCGCTTCTCACCGGGCTTCGGGCCGACCCTGCGCCGTCTGCTTGACGCTGGCATCGGGGTGCATCACGCCGGGTTGTTACCGAAATACCGCCGCCTAGTCGAGGTGCTGGCCGGCCTGGGTCTACTCAAGGTCATTTGCGGCACCGACACTTTGGGAGTGGGCATCAATGTGCCGATCAGGACGGTGCTGTTCGCCTCCTTGGTCAAGTTCGACGGCCACCGCGAACGGCTGTTGCGAGCCCGGGAGTTCCATCAATTGGCCGGTCGGGCGGGGAGGGCTGGCTTCGACACGGTTGGCTATGTCGTCGCCCAGGCCCCCGATCACGAGGTCGAGAACACCCGCTTGGAGTTGAAGGCCGGCGGTGACGCCATGAAGCTGCGCAGCATGCGTAAGGCCAAGCCAGCGCCGGGTCGGGCCAATTATTCCGAGGCCTCCTTCGACAAATTGATCGCCGCTGCGCCCGAGACCTTGCACCCGACGATGATGGTCAGCCACGCCATGCTGCTGCATCTGCTGCAACGCGACCAAGACACGGCTGCCGCCCTGGTCCACATCATCGACGCCGCCGTGCCTGACGCCAAGGGCCGGCGTCGCCTGCTGCTGCGAGCCGTTCAATTGGGTAAGGCCCTGCTCCGGGCCGGCGTGGTGGTGCGCCGCGATCGACCGACCGCCGGCGGGCGGCACTATGATCTGGCCGAGGAGCTGCAGGATGGCTTCGCCCTCAACCAGCCGCTGTCGGCCTTCGCCTTGGCGGCCTTCGAGCTGCTCGACGCCGCATCGCCGGATTTCGCCCTGGACATGGTCAGCATCGTCGAGTCCACCTTGGAAGATCCGACTGTCATTTTGTTGGCCCAGCAGAATCAGGCCCGCGGCGAGCTGATCGCTTCGTTGAAGGCCGACGGGGTTGATTACGACGAGCGGATTCGGCTGGTTGATGAGGTCACTTGGCCCCGGCCCCTGGCCGAGCTGCTCGAAGGCGCCTTGGCGGTCTTTGGCCAAACCCGCCCCTGGATCGCCGAGGCCCGGCTGTCACCGAAGTCGATCGTCCGCGACATGTTCGAGCGGGCCATGACCTTTGGTGAATTCGCCGCCTTCTACAAGGTGCAACGCAGTGAAGGGCTGTTGCTGCGTTACCTGTCGGATGCCCATCGGGCTTTGCGGCAAACCATCCCCGAGGCCAGTCGCACCCCGGAGTTGACCGACCTGATCGACTGGTTGGGTGAGGTGGTGGCCATGACCGATTCGTCGCTGCTCGACGAGTGGGACGCCTTGAGCCACCCCGGCGACGCCACTGGGCCGCGACCACCGGCGCCGGAACGCCCCTTGACCGGCAATGCCAAGGTCTTCACCACCCTGATCCGCAACGCCCTCTTCCGCCGGGTGTTGTTGGCCGCCGATGACGATGTCGACGCCTTGGAAGCCTTGGAGGATGAGGCCAATCGCCTTTGGCTGGAGGCGTCATCGGCGCCCGGCTGGACCCCGCCGGTCGGCCGGGTGGCGCCGGGCGATTGGCTCGATCCTTGGGCTGGATCGGTCGACGGTTGGACTGGTGACGCCTGGTCGGCGTCGGCCTGGACCGGCGATCAGTGGGACGAAGCGCTGTCGGACTACTGGGATGAGCATGACACCATCGGCACCGACGCGGCGGCCCGCGGCCCGGCTTTGTTCATGGTCAAGCCCGGTCAACCCTTGTGGGCGGTCCGTCAGATCATCGCCGACCCGCAGGGCAACCACGATTGGTCGATCCAGGCCTTGGTCGATCCAGCGGCCAGCGATCGGGCGGAACGTTTGGTGATGCGGGTGACCGACGTCAGTCGCCAGGACGGTTAGGTTTGGGGGCTCACTTGTATGAGGTGTCACGCCACTGGGAGTGGCTTGGGCCGGCGCTATTGATCAACCATTCAACAGGAAATCAAGCACGTTGGCGCCGGTGCTGGTAGATGCACGGTAGAGCTCTGTATAGCCGCAGTTTCGGCAGCTGATGGTGATCATCTTCTTGTTTTGGATATTCATGAACTTGGCAAAGTTACCGCCAGTTGCTTGAAATTGGTCTTGGTCATACTGGTTGCAGCCACATTTGACACAAACGAACTGTCTTTGCTCCACGATGTAATTCCTCCTCACGACTGGCACAACAGTCATTCCCTATATGGTAGACGATTGATTCCAAGGATTGGTCGTATCGGTGACGGTCAGATGGTGTTGTGGCAAGGCCACTAGAACGCCGAGTGTCCGACAGGCCTCGCTGCCTTGGAATTAATCGTCTAGGTCTGGCGCGGGCCGCCTGCCGTCCAGAATTGATATAATGCAACTGTCTCATTGATGAGAGGATCGACATGGCACAACGCCGGGGTAATCGTCGTGGATCAGGCTGGGGTAAGAGCGCCTTGGTGGTCGCTGTCGCTCTGATCGGCCTGTCAGCCTGCACGGCAGGCAATCCGGATCTACCGACGCTGGGTGGCAGCCAGGCCGGAGCGGCCGGCGGCAATCAACTGGTGCTGGTGGCCAAGGAGTTCTACGACTGCATGAATGACGCCGGCGTGCCGGTGTATCTTCAGGAGAATTCCAAGGGTGAGCTGACCACAGTCGGTTATGGCTCTTCCATGCAAGATGCCCTGCCCTATGTCGTTCGCGGCGAGGATTTTGGGATGACCAGTGTGCCGACCGAGGCCAGCGCCGCCGAGCAGCAAGCGATGGAGGATTTCCAGAACGGGGAGGGGATCGGTTTGCTGGTCGATGGCGTCGATCACTCGCAGATCTACGGGCAGTGTCTCGACCAGACGGGTTATGACCAGCAAGCTGCCTGGAACGCCGATGATCCGGGCATGGATCCTGAGCAGACCCAGCAACAGGTCGACGTCAACAACGAGTGGGCCGCTTGTGCCCGCGAGAACGGCTTCCCCGCCCTCAAGGATTCAACGATGCCGACCGATCTGAAGGATTATCAGCAGTCGCCGACGATCCTGCTGCCGGGCACGATCAGCCCCGAGCAGTTGTCGCAATTGCTGGAGGCCTGCCCCAATTGGGATCCAGCAATCCAGGAGGCGCAATGGGATTGGTTCGACGAGCACCCCAACGAGGATATGCCGACCGAATTGTTGCGGCCGACGCCGAACATCAACTTTGACTTCCCCGATCTGCCAGCCGGTGATCCCAGCAGTTTCACGGAGCAGGAGACGGGCGAAATGGATCGCCAAGCGGCGCTTTATGAGCTGCTCTTCGGCCCAATGAACGACTGGTATGAGGCCAACCAGGATCGGATGGGCGGGTAGGGCGCTGGCGGGGTGGCCGTGTTGCCCTAGGGGGATCGTCAGATCGGCCGGATCGGCCAGCGCACGACCGGTCAGCTCAGCGTCAAACCGGGCAAGGCAGGGGGCGCCGACCGGCCCAGATACTCGTTAGACCGGCAGATCAGCGAGAGCTGTCACTCCCAGAGGGTCGTCAGACCGGTCAAGCCAGCGAAGTCCCGGTCGGCCGTGACCAGTGGCAGATCATCAAGGATTGACTGGGCGGCCAGGAAGCGATCGAAGGGGTCACGGTGTTGCCAGTCAAGGCTGCCTGCCAAGAGTGAATGGCGCAGTGAGATCGGCAGTTCGATCGCTCGGTAATCCCTGAGCATTTGGTCCCATGAGTGTTCCTCGGTCAGCTGCTTGGCTGCCTCCAGTTTGCCGATGCGCACTTTGGTGGCGATCTCCATGGCGCTGGCGGCTGAGACGAACAATTGCGCGGCCGGCCAGGTCAGTCGCTGGCGCAAGCTTTCAGGGAGACGATCGGGCGCCATCGTCATCCAGATGATGACATGGGTATCTAGCAGATATCTCACTATCCGATCGCCTCGCGGTCGTCAGCGCCTTCCCAGGCGTCGAGCTCTTCGTTGGGCAGGGCAGCGAAGAAGCTGCTGTCTGACAGGTCAACCTGCAGGCCAGCGAAGCCTTTCCCGAGAATCCGCGGTGGTAGATCGCCAAGCGCCACCAGCTTGGCGACCGGTCGACCGGCCCGAGCGACAATCACTTCTTCGCCTCGCTCGGCTCTGGCCAATAGTTCGGAGAAGTGGGTCTTGGCGTCGAGCACATTAACCGCTTTCATGGCATCACCGTATCGGTTGCTGAGCTGCTTAGTCAATAGTTGACTAAGCAATCGATCAACGGTGGTGGTCGACGGTGGCTGCGGGTTGGTCATTGGCGGTGAATCGCTATTCATGGACGCTTGTTCAACAGTTCTCATGCCTATAACCATGGTGGCGATGTCGGCTGATTTGTCATGGAGCGGTGCGACGGCGGTGCTCCGCCCACCGATCAGGGGTAGGCCACGGGCTCTGGGTCACCAGTGCATCCAGCTCACGTGTAGTTTTTGTTCTTGCTGGCACGCTCGTTTTCTGCAAAACGAGGCAATTTACCGGCCAAGGGTGAGGAGAGTCGGGGCTGACTCCCCGCCCTTTGGCGTCAGCTAATCGACGGCGTGTGATCATCGATTGGCCTGGTTGCTGATTGATGCTGACTGGTCGGCAGGTCGCGGCTCGCCGGCCCACTGGCTATGGCCAGTGGTGTCTCGCACCGGCAATTCGTTGCTGGGTTGAGCTCGAGTGCAGCGCCTTGCGGCGTTGTCGTTGGTCTATTGGCGTCCAGCCCGTCTTACTCCTCGGCCAGTTGGCATCCGCCGATGGTGACACGACCTGCCGCTGGACGCCAGATCGTCCGCCCAGGCGATGTCAGCCACTGCCACTGCCGTTTGCCCCTGGCTGACGCACAAAGGCGCTGGTGGCATTCCCCCTGGTCAAATCGTCGCCAATCACCACTGCGGTGGCCATGTCCCCCCGCCTTCATGGCGCCGGTCGCTTTTCCCAGCATGGTGTAGGTGCGCATATATGTCATCTCACGGGCGAGAAACAGCAGTTATTTGCGTAAGACGAGCAATGAATCGGCTTTACGGCCGTTCGTATGACTGTAGTTAGATAAAGTGAGTGTCTGTGTCAGGTAGCTAGAGCCACGACGATGACGTCATCTGGCTGATGGTCGGGCCGCTGGCGGTCAATGCTTGGACCCGTGGGCGGGATCATGGCGAGCGCCAAAGATTATGGTCAGGGGGACGGCGGCCGGGGCTGCACGAGATATGGCCAAGGGCACAGATGGCTGCGCGACTGCGCCCAACGTCAGCGGTCCCGATTAATCCTGATTTGGCTTCGGGATAGTGGCCTGTCTCAGCTGGTGAAGAATCGTGGCATTCAGGACGTGTTGAGCATAGTGTGTGGCCTTGGCCCCGGCGCAGTTTCTGGTTCCTGAACGCTATTTCGGCAATTGCGGGTTGGTGCTAGTCTGTTATCCGGTTGGGCTGTAGCTTGGTTTGACGTTCCACTATGGGTTCAGGGGCTTGCTGAGAAGTTGCCTGTGAAGTGTTGGTGAAGGGATTCTGCTTGCTATGGATAGGGTGGAGTTTCTACCTTTGGGTAGTGTTGTGGTGGTTCGTGGTGCCATCCGTAAGACTTTGATCGTCGCGCGTGGTCTGGCTGCGAACATCACAGGGGAAACCAGAGTGTTCGACTATGGCGGTTGCGTGTATCCAGAGGGGTTGGTGGGTGACCAGCTTGGATATTTCAATCATGAGGATATCGCCAGGGTCGTGTTCGAGGGTTTCCGAGACGAGGATAACACCATGATGGTGGAGAACATCAACAACTGGCTTGCTAAAACGACGTTCCTGCGAGGCAACCCAGTCGAGATCAACGAGCAAACTCAAGCCAGCCAGTCAGCATAGGTTTCCTGTGATGTCTGACACCGACTCGATGCGGCGTGAAGCCAACCGTAAATCAGCCGAGAAGTCCCGCGCAGAAGACGACAAGCGTGCCATCGAGGATCAGATAGAACGACTCCGCAGTGCTGAACGTCAACTCGCCACCGAGAAAACCGAGACCGGTGAGGTGAGAGAAGCGGTTCGTCAACACGAGGATCCAGGTGAGACGTGGGCCGGGCAAACGCGTGACCAATATCACGATCATGTCAAAGACGCCCTGGGCAGGGATTTGGATGCCTATCGCACTTCGACAGACGCGATGCTGGATGCTGTGATCCACAGGATCACTGAACTGGAGAACCAGTCTCGTGATCTTGGTGGGGTGATCGGCTGGCTCGCGAACGCGATCAACGGCCTGTGGGCCGACATTCGCTCAGCGGTGAACTGACAGCAAAAGGGGAGGGTGACATGTCTGGTGATGTCGGTGTTCAACAATCAGAATTCGATGTCTCACTATCGAGTATCAGCGCATCCACCGATGCTATGACCCCCTCGGTCAGTGACGTCGCTGAGATCGCATGTCAGTCAGACACGATGAGACAGTACCGGGTCGCTCTGGCTCGGGTTGAGGCGTTGCTGACCAAGTACAAGGCTTTGCTGGGTAAAGACCTTGAGGGGCTCCGGTCGGTTTGTGCGGCGATTGAACGCATGGACCGTTGGGTCGCAGCGCACATGCGAATGAGCTGACACGAGAAAGAAAAGGTGTTGGTGTGGGATTCAGTGTTGATTACGACGAGTTGACCACTCTAGGGTTCAGCGTTCAGACCAAACTAGGTGGTTGGGGTGAGCAACTCACCGCCATCCAGGGAGCGATGGACGCTCTGGTCGGCTTGGAGTCGTTCCAGGGTAGTGGCGCTCAAGCAGTGAAAACCTACGTGAGTGAGGTTCACGCGGTCATCATCGCGAGTTTCGGGGAAATCCTGGCCGAACTGGGAGCGCGTTTCTTGCTGTTCAAGGACGGCTATCACCTGATCGACACCGACCTGCACGCGAAACTGTCCGAAGACACCCTGAAAGAGTTGACCAGGTTCCACACTGATTCTCGTGACCAGTTCCAAGACATCCACACGCGTATCCAAAGCATCGCGAACCAGATCAGCGACCTTATCGGGTTGGATGTGCCATCGGCCTATAGTGTGACTGACAGGTATGACACCACGCTTCGTGACTTGAACACCGTCACCGACCAAGT
>JAITVZ010000116.1 GCA_031285505.1 Propionibacteriaceae bacterium | reverse complement strand
TCCGCCGAACTGGGCCAATTTGATCGTCACAGCCGTCATCGGTTTGGCGATGATCGCCATCGGTTTGTTCGGTTTTTCGAAGCGCAACATTCCGGCTTGATCAGCAATTCACGGACTTGGGGGCTGCCCTGACGGGTGGCCCCCAAGTCTATTCAAGGCTGGGGCCAATCGGCGCGAAACAACCAGCACCAACAAGCCAAAACCATGCCAACCAACGTCCAGCAGAGCCTACACTGAAGGCATGTCGAGCGAACCCAATGACGTTGGCCCCCTCTTCGGGGGTAACCAACCAGCCAGCGACCATGACCGTCAACTGGTCTACAACCTGCTGACTTGTGCCCACGCCGATCGTCGCTTGACCGACTGGGATTTCAACCAGCGGATGGCCGCCTGCAGTCAAGCCCGCTTCTTTGACGACCTATTGCCGCTCACCCGCGACTTGATGGTTTGACCTCCGCCAGGCGGGGCCGATCAGCCGAAAGCGGTCGATTTTGCCTTAACGAGGCCATTCGTGACATTGTTAATTCATTAGTGGCACTGGGGAGGCTTGACAAAGGGGAACCGTGAGTTGGCAGTGGCTAATGATTTCGGTGCTGGCGGCCTTGGTTTTCGCCGGCCTGGTCTTGTTGACGGTCAGTCAGGTGCAACTGGCACAGGCTCGTCGGCAAATGGCTGCAGACTGGTCTGATCTGACGCAGGCATTGCAGCGTCGCTTGGACCAAATACCCGACCTGTTGGCCCTGGTGAAGAAGGCCATCGCCCATGAAGACCCGACCGTGACGCGCCTCACGGGATTGCGCAATCAGGCTCAAGCTTTGGCCAAGCTCAATGCCAATGCCGCGCGCCGATCGCAATGTGAACTGGAACTGGCAGCAGACCTTCAGGGACTGATTGCCCAGGTGAACGATTCACTACCCAAGCTGAGGAAACGACCCGACTTTGTCAAGGCCTGCCAGCAACTGCTGATCGCCGATCGCGGTTTGGCGACGCTGATCCGGGATTACAACATCAGCGCTGCCTATCTCAACCGCTTGATGCTGACTTGGCCCAGTCGCTGGCTGGTCGGAAGCCAGCCGGTGTTTCCTGACTATTTCGACCAGGGAGCACCCTCAGTGATACCGGCGCAGCTTTCCCCGCAACACCGGCGCAGCAATTTGCAGGCGCCACCTCCCCCTCCCCCTCCGCCGCCGCCACCACCGGACCTGCCTCTGACCGGTGAGGCGCTGCCCTTCCCCTTACTGTCCCAGGGTGGCGCGACCAGCGGAAACATCAACAAGTGGCGCTCGGCAAAGTCGCGCTCCAACAGTGATGCCACCGCTTTGGTCGACTAATCTGGCCCAGTGAACTCAACTGCCACCACCCCATCTGCGCCTGTCTGGTCTGGAGTAGTCTTCGACCTTGACGGCACCTTGATCGATTCGATCCCCTTCATCGTTGAAACCTTCCAACACACCTTTGTCGAAGTTCTGGGCATCACTCGCCAAGAATCTGACATCCGTTCCTGGATCGGGCAGTCGTTGCGCGAATGCTATGAGCGGGAATATCCCGATCGTGCGGCTGAACTGTTCGAGGCCTACATCGCCTACAACGAAGCAGCGCAGCGCCAGCGGATTGTTGGCTTCCCTGGTGTGCGCGGCCTGGTCGAAGCCCTGATCGCCGCTGGCGCCAAGGTGGCGGTGGCCACTTCGAAACGGCTGGTCGGCGCACAGATCGGCCTGGAACTGGCCCAGATCGACGACCTGATCGCCACCGTCATCACCCACGATGACACCGCGCGCCACAAGCCCTTCCCTGACCCCCTGCTGATGGCCTGCGACCAACTCGGGGTCGACCCGGCCGACAGTGTCTACGTCGGTGACGCAGTGGTCGACATCCTGGCCGGCCAAGCCGCCGGCATGAGCCAGATCGGCGTCAACTGGGGCGCCAGCCAGGCCGGAGAGTTGCTGGCAGCTGAGCCGACCGCTGTGGTCGACTCAATCGGCCAGTTGCAGTCCAGGCTGATTCGCCAAGCCGTCTGATCCGCAAGGAACCTGGACGACCAGCCGTTGGCATCAATCATCTATCAAAGCGATTCCTCAACCTGCCAACAGCCCCGAGAAAAGCCGATGGTCCTGATCGAATCAGCTGTTCGATCAGGACCATCTAGCCAGGCGGGGGAAATCAGTCGTCGAGCCGCAATCCGCGGACGTGGTGCCGCAGCTCCAACGTGCGTGCCGGGGAGATCGACAACTCGTCGATGCCCATCTTCAAGAAGCGCTGCGTCAGCTCCAAATCGGCGCCCAGCTCGCCGCAAATGCCGATCCACTTGCCAGCGGCGTGGGCATTCTTGGCAGCCAGTTCGATCAGGCGCAACACCGCCTCATGGTGGGTGTTGGTGAAGCGGTCGATCTTGTTGTTCTGCCGATCGACGGCCAGAGTGTACTGGGTCAGATCGTTGGTGCCGACACTGAAGAAGTCGACCAAGGGAGCCAATTCATCGGAGATGATGGCCGCCGCTGGGGTTTCGATCATGATGCCGCACTCGATCTGCTCGTCGAAGGCGGCGCCGCGCCGGCGCAGATGCTCCTTGGAGGATTCGACGGCTTCCAGGGCCGCCTTGACCTCCCAGGCCGAGGCCACCATCGGGAACATGATCGAAGCTTTGCCGAAAGCCGAGGCTCGAAGGATCGCCCGTAATTGAGTGGCGAAAACTTCCGGACGCTCCAGGCAGAGGCGCAAACCGCGCAGGCCCAGTGCCGGATTCTCCTCATGGTCGAGGTGGAAATAATCCACCTGCTTGTCAGCGCCGATATCGAGGGTGCGGATGATCACCCGCTTGCCGCCCAAGCCCTCGACCACGCTGCGGTAGGCGTTGAACTGCTCCTCTTCGGTCGGATAGTCATCAGCGTCAAGGAAGACAAACTCGCTGCGGAACAGGCCAACCCCACCGGCGTCGTTCTTCAACACCAAAGCGACGTCTTCTGGCGCGCCAATGTTGGAGTAGATGTCGACTCGATGCCCATCGAGAGTGACATTGTCCTTGCCTCGGGACTCTTCCAGCAACAGCTTATGCTCATTGCTCTTCTCGGCCTTCTTGGCCAAAGCCGCGCTGGCGGCGGCATCCGGTTGGACATAAAGCTCACCGGCGAAGCCGTCGACGACCGCGGCCAAGCCATCGAGTCGCGACAGGTCGCCGCCCAAGCCGATGATCGCTGGAATGCCCATGGTCCTGGCCAGGATGGCGGTGTGCGAGGTGGTTGACCCACCCGACAACACGAAAGCCAGGATCATCGACTTGTCCAGGCCGATGGTCTGTGAGGGGGTCAGGTCGAAGGCGGCGATGATCGCCGGCGCTGTCGGCCCGGAAGCAGCACCGGTGCGGCCAAGCAGATTGTCGATCAGTCGGGTCGAGATGTCACGGATGTCGGCAGCCCGTTCGCGCAAGTACTCATCATCCAAGCTGGCCAGTCGCTGGGCGAACTCGGCGCCAACCTGCTCGACGGCGAACTCGGCGTTGACGTGCTGGGATTCGATCAGCGAGTCGATGCCCTCCTTGAACTCATCGTCGTCCAACATCATCTGGTGGACCTCGAAGATCATCGCCTCATCGGCGCCAACCTCGGCTTGAGCCTTGGCTTGGAGGTTCTGGAGCTGTTCGATCGCCGCGGCTCTGGCAGCCGCCACCCGGGCTTTCTCGGCACCGGGATCGTCGACCGTGCGGCGCTCAATCGATAGCGCATCATTGTTGATATAGAAGACGTCACCGGAGGCGATGCCTCCGAAGACCGACTTGCCACGCAGTATCTCCATCAAGACTCCTTCAGACGATCGGACCCACGCCGAAGTGGTCCAACAGGGCCGCCTCGGCGTCGGCGTTCCACATACCGGCGTGTCCGGCACACAGCTCGTGCAACTTGGCGAACAACGGCTCACGGTGCCCCAATGCCTCGAAGTCGTCGATCGCGGTCAACGGCAGTTCGACTTGAGTGTACATGAGCTTCTTACCACCTGGAATCTGTGGCAGGTGTGCCACAGTCTCGGCGACGGCGTTGAGCCCACCGATGTGGGTGATCATCACCGCTGGGCGAATTCTACCGCTGGCTGACAAGGCCAAACCCTCCTTCAGATCGTCCGTGTTTCCACCGGTCGTCCCCATGATATGAGTGGCGTTGTAGTGGCAGTTGTAGAGGTTGATGCCGGCGGTGAACCCAGCATCGCTCGGCCCGGCGAAAAAGTTCATGCAGCCGTCGTGGGCCAGCAACTTGTCGCCCAGCTCGGCCAGAGGCACCACTGGAGCGAAGATGAAGACGTCGTCGTAGCCGTGGCCATCGGTCAGGTTCATCAGATAGGTCAGTTGATCCTCCAGGTCACCGACGTTGACGAAGTGCAGTTCGACGCCCTTGGCAGCGGCCGATTCGGCAGTGATGATCGCCCGAGCCCTTTCCACGCGCTCGGCGCTCAGGTCAGTGACGACGATGCGGGCCGGCGGCTGATCCATCGACAGCGGGTATTCAACCGCGCCCAGCCCCATCGGCCCGGCCCCGCCGAGGATCAGCACGTTGCCTCCCGGCTTGATGCCCATGGCGTGATCGTAGTTCTCGGGGTTGGTGTGGTAATTGGCGTGGTAGCCACCGATGATGCAGCTCATCGGTTCGCCCAGCGACGCCCCGAAGTAGGAGTCGCCATCGTAATGGAGCAGGCACCCCAGCTCCATCACCTCGTGGGGCATGATGGCGTAGGTGGCCGAGCCACCGCACCAGCGGTAGGAGTAGCCTGGTGAGGCCGGACTCCCCTTGTAATTGAGAGCCGGTTGCTGGGCGAATCGCTCGCCGACGGCGAAGTCGCAGCTCCAGGCCTTGCCCACTTGGACGATGTCACCGGCGAACTCATGGCCGACGATGATCGGGTGCTCGGCGACGTCAGCCGGGCAGCGCTTATGCTTGACTCCCTGCTGGAGCAGCTTGTAGGTCGACATGCAGATCGAGTCCGAAATGACTCTTACCAGGATTTCGTCATCCTTGATCGCTGGTAGATCGAAGGTCTCCAGACGCAGGTCATTGGCGCCATACATCCGAACGGCGGTGGTTTTCATGGGGTCTCCTTTGATTATTGATCGTTGCTTTGGTTGTTTCTATGGTTATCGCTGTTGGGGTTCAGGTTTGGGGCTGGGGGTCGTCCGGGCACAGTTGCTGTTGGCGCTCTGCTCACGACGTCGCTGCGCGCCGTCTGCGCTACCGTTTGACGCGCCAACAGCAACTGTGCCCAGACGATTAGAGGGCATCAAGCACCTCGAGTTGAACTTCGGTGAGCAGCTGGTCGACCAATTCCTTGGGTGGTGGGGTGGTGCCGAGGGTGGTGCAGGCGCCGGCCGCACAGGCCATGGCAAGACGGGCCGCCTCGTCGAGTGGCCAATCCCGACTGATCGCCAGGGCCAGGGCGGCGACCATCGCGTCACCGGCGCCGACGGTCGAGGCCACTTTGACCGGGACGGCGGGAGCTCGAATGACCTGGCGCCGATCGACGAACAGGGCTCCATCCGCGCCAGCGGACACCAGCACCAAACCCACCCCCTGGGCGATCAGATCAAGCGCCAGGGCGCACGACTCGTCCAGGCTCGGCTCGGTCTCACGACCGACCAGCTGGCCGAGTTCGAAGCAGTTCGGCTTGATGATCACCCCGGGCACGCTCGTGGCCAGACGCAAGGTCGGGCCATCGGCATCGACGATGACGATCGCACCCTTGTCGCGGCAGGCGGCGATCAGGGCGACATAGGTGACCGGATCGATCCCAGGCGGCAAGGAGCCAGCAAAGACCAACACCACCCCGGGCGCCGCCCAATCAAGCAGTCGGTCCACTAGGGAATTGAACTCATCGGTCGAGACGGTTGGCCCGGCCTCGTTCAGCTCGGTCAGGCCATCATTGGCGCAGATGACCTTGAGGTTCGTTCGGGTCGCGCCGCCCACGGGGACGAACTCGAGGGTGAAGTTGGCCCCATCAAGACAGGCCAACAACTGCTGTCCGCTCCCCCCACCGACAAAGCCACTGGCCTGCGATGCCACGCCCAAGGCTTCGAGCGTCCGCGAAACGTTGATCCCTTTGCCGCCAGCGTCGACCGTCGGCCTGCCCAAGCGGTTGAGAGCACCTACCAGCAATGCGTCAAGGTAGGCGGTCTTGTCGACGGCCGGGTTGGGTGTGACGGTGATGATGCTGGCCGCAAGTGCTGAACCGGACTCAATCGGCCAGCGGTCCGTGCTGAGGCTGGGGTCAGTGGTCATGCTGCCGCCCCACTCGGCGCCAGGATGAGGGCGGCGATCTCGCTCGGCGAGGCACTGGTCGCCACCCGCTCGACCGTCGCCTGGTCGTCGAAAATTTCGACGATCCGCTCAAGGATGTCCAGGTGCTCATTACCGTCAGCAGCGATGCCGATGGCCAGCTTGACTGGCTCACCGTCCCAGTCGATGCCGTCAGGATAAGTCAACACCACCAGGCCGGTCTGGCGGATCGCTCCTTTACCGGCCATCTCGCCGTGGGGAATGGCAATCAGGTTGCCGATGGCCACCGAGAAGCTCTGGTTGCGGGTGATCATCGCCTCCACGTAAGGGTCTTCGACGTACCCCAGCTCGACCAGCAGTCTGCCGGCCCGGCGGATCACCGCCTCCGGCGGCTCACTGGCCAAACCGGTGACAATGCCAGGCAGTTGCAACATCTCCATTTACGTTCCCTTCTGATAGCCAAGCCATCATTGTGTCAGCTGGTCACCGGCTGGTGATCAGCTGCGTCAAGCAGTTCGTGAACAAGTCCTCAATCGTGCGTCGTACCGCGTCAAGGCTGCCCTGGTGGACCGCCTCCAAGAAGTCAGGGCGGTCGATCAGCGCGGCACTGATCCGGCCGAGCAAAGCCAAATCGTCACTGTCGGCGTCTTGTGGCGCCAGCATCAACAAACCCGAACGCAGCCCCTGCAACTCCAGCGAATCGAATCGGCCACCGACTGGTTGGATCAGGGCCACGATCGGTCTGACGACGGCGTCCGAGCGCACGTGGAGCAACAGCAACTCCAAGGCCTCGATGGCCAGCGATGACAGGTTCTGACGGTCAATGATGGCCTGACAGATGGCTCGGCCAGCAGTGGCCTCGGCGCCGTAACGGTAGCCGGCCTCTCCTGCCAGACTGGCGACGGTTGACTGCGCCGGCACGGTGATGACCGCCAACCCATCGACGATGGCCAACGCCCAATCGATCAGTCGATGGCGGCGCGACCAGGTGACACCGAAACGGGTGGCCGACTGTAGCGTCGCCGTCAGATGAGGCGGTGTGACCGACGAGTCAAGAGCTTCCAACTGGGCGGCGACAGCCAGTAGATCGTTGGGCGTCAGCACCGGGTGGGCTGCGACCACCGGGCCCAAGGGGGCGGCCAGCTCGACGGAAGACACGCACAGATCGAAGTCGTCCCAATCGGCGATGTCGCTGGTCGGCAGCACTTCGACGACGATCCGACCGGCGAAATGGCTGGTCAACTGCGAAGCCATCAAATAGGAGCTGCCGATGCCGACGTCACAGACCACCGCCACACGCCAGGGACGACCGGCCCACTGGCGCAGCCGAATCTGGGCGGCGCCGAAATGAGTGGCCAAGAATGTGGCCTCGCTGGCGGGGATCGCCTGACCGGGGAAAAGGGCGGCCAGGGCCGCCGCCGACCGGGCGACCGCGTCGGGATAAGCCCTGGTCATCTCATCATGCAACGGGTCCACCAGCTCGATTCGACCACGGATCCGCGGGGCGGCGCTGGCCAAGTGAGCTGTTAGCCCAGCGATCAGGCGGTCGTCTTGTTTCAACAGGTATGAGTTTGCTTGATCGAACTGCTCGATCAGTTGGTAAGCCAAGTGCCGTGGTGCCATGACCAGACCATCACGGCGTCTCAGCGCTGCGACAAAGGTCGCCAAGCCGGCGCGCTCGACGCCGAGTTCCAAGCCGAAGGCTAGCTCCAAAGAGTCGATGATGTAATCAGCCAGGACCGCTGACTCATTTGGCTGGTCGCAACTGCCGCTCGCCAACCGCCCGGCGGTCGGCTCTCCTGCTGGCGCTGTCCCATCGGTGGGACCAGCATCAGTCGCCGTCGCAGCGACATCTTTGGGATCTGATGAGCAACGGCTGTGCCCCTCTTCATTCGTGGTCGGCACATCCGCCGACTGGTCATCCGGCGGATCGTTGACTCCATCATGGCGAGCCCGAGCGCCGCGAGCCCCGACCCGCTCGACCAACACAATCAGATGGCGGGTCAGGGAAGCCGCCGACTCGGGCGTGAGCTGATCCACTCCCCCGGCGAAACGGCTGGTCATCAGACCAGCCACAGCTTCGGCGATTGGCCCAGGTGGATAAGCGCCGATCCGGTTGTTGGCAGCGCAGGCCAAACGGGCCTCAAGCAGGGCCCGCACGCCCGACTCCGCACCGGTGACCGTGGCGCCGAAACCCGGTCGCCGCTCCAAGCTGAGCCCAGCGGCGTCAAGGACCGACTCCAGGGCGTCCAGGTCGTGGGAGACAGTGGCGCCACTGACGCCCAAGCGCCTGGCCAATCCGGCCAGTTTGACCACTCTCGCCCCGGTCAACAAGGCGACCAGCAACCAGTCACGCCGCTGTGCTACGCCCACGGGCAGGGCGACACTGCCACATATTTGTCGAGACCAGTACGCCTTGGTGGCGGCGTCACCGGCCAGCGCCACGCCCAAGCCCGGACGAGTGACCAACTCCAAACCAACACCGGCGGCTAGGGTGGCGACAGTACGCAACTCGCGAAAGACGGTCCGTTCGGAGCAGCCGCAACGTCGCGCCAGTTCAGCGACCATGACCTCCCGGGGCGCGCTCAGCAGCAGCTGCAGCAGCTGAGTCAGTCGGGGGGTCATGGTCGCCTCATTCATCTATCGAGCCAGATTCTCGTCGAGACTGGCACGGGCAGCGGTCAAGGCTTCGAAGGCCTGCGGCCCTTCAGCGGTGATGGTGATCGTCTGCCCGGCTTTGACACCGAGCCCCATGACCGCGAAGAGCTTCTTGGCCGACACTTGCTTGACGCCGTTGCTGATGGTCATCTCGGCGTCAAAAGGCGCCAAGGATTTGACCAACAAACCGGCGGGCCGGGCGTGCAGGCCCGCCGGATCAAGCACCAGGTAGTCGAAGCTGGACATCAGACAGCCGCACTGCGTCTGGCCGACGCCAGATCCGCCACCAAGGCGTCGTATTCGGGTGCAGCCATGAAGTTGGTGATGGTGACGAGCGCCGCTCCCGGAGCTGAGGTCCTGGCCCGTTCAGCCAGGTCGCGGTGAGTCACCACCAGCTGAATGTCACCCGGGATCTCCGAGACAGCGGCGTGGACCACGGTGACATCGCCCAAGCCCGCTGCCTTGATCTTCTTCCGCAATACCGAGGCGCCCATGGCCGACGAACCCATGCCAGCGTCACAGGCGAAGGCGATGCGTCGCACGGCCGCCCAATCGGTGATCCCGCCAGCAGCCATCGGGGCCGCCAGACCTTTGGACTGCGCCTTCAAACCAGCCATCTTCTCCTGAGCCGCGTCCAGATCGCCGTCGTCGGCTTTGCTGAGACGCAGCAAGAGAATGCCGACCAGGCAAGAGACCACGGCTGCCAAAACGATGGCGGTGATGTTGGCGAAGTAGGCGCCGCGCGGCGTCATCAACATCTCGGCGAAGATCGATCCGGGCGAGGCAGGGCCGATCAGACCGCCCTTAAGCAGCATCAAGGTGATGATGCCGGTGGCGTTGCCGAGGATAGTGGCGACGATCAGGATCGGCTTCATCAGCACGTATGGGAAGTAGATCTCGTGAATGCCGCCGAGGAATTGGACGATGATAGCGCCGGGGGCTGATGCCTTGGCCATGCCCTTGCCGGCGATCCAGTAAGCGACCAGGATGCCGAGGCCTGGTCCGGGGTTGGATTCAATCATGAAGAAGATCGAGCGGCCGGTCTCCAGGGCCTGCTCGGTGCCGAGTGGGGTGAACACTCCGTGGTTGATGGCATTGTTGAGGAAGAGCACCTTGCCTGGTTCGACCACCACCGACAGCAACGGCAGCAGGTTGTGCTCGGCTAGGAAATTGGCCCCGTTGCCCAGGGCGGTGGTGACGAATTCGACGACCGGCTTGATCACCAGGAAGAAGAAGACCGCGGCGATCCCGCCGATGATGCCGGCCGAGAAGTTGTCGACCAACATCTCCAGGCCCGGCTTGACTTTGCCGTCGACGCGTTTGTCGAACTGCTTGATCAGCCAGCCGCCGACTGGCCCGGCGATCATCGCGCCCAGGAACATCGGCGAGCCGGCACCGATCAGCACACCGGCGGTGGCGATGGCGCCGACGACACCACCCCTATTGCCACCGATCATCTTGCCGCCGGTGAAGCCAATCAACAGGGGCAGCAGATAGTTGATCATCGGCCCGATCATCTGAGCCATGTGCTCATTGGGGATCCAGCCACCTGGGTTGAGGAACAGGGCTGTGATCAGACCCCAGGCGATAAAGGCCCCGATGTTGGGCATGACCATGCCCGAGAGGAAACGGCCGACCCGCTGGACGACCCCGCGCACCGTCACCTTGGGTTTGGCGGGCGCCGTGACTGGCATTGACATTGAGACACCTCACTTCGTTGTTGGCCTGGTGCCGATGGGCGATCATCGTCACCTGGTGCTTTGGTCACCCACGGACCAATCGAGCACCTGCCTTGAAGTATAGGTAGCCAGAATATGCCGACAAGCCTATTTGGCCAAGAGGTCGTTCACCCCTGGCAGCCGTGGCGACTGACAGGGGTAAAGAGGCTAGTCAGAGGGATTGTCATCCATCACAACCGCCCCACCCATACAAACCCGGGGAACAAGCAATCTCCGGCGCGAGACACTATCCCAGATAGTCCTCAACCTCGGCGACTGGGCGAACCCGGGCACTGTCAGGATCCATCCCAGCATCGCGGCGGGCCTGGCGTTGCCGCAGCAGATCCCAGGCCTGATCGAGACTATCCCCCAGACGACGCAGCTCCCCTTGCTCGGCCTCGGCCAGCAACGGCTGACCAGTCAATGCCGCCCGAAGGCTGTCTTCCCGGGCGATCAGACGGTCGATTTCGGTATGGATATCATTATCGGTCAACATGGCAACCACTCTAGTCACATCGGGTGTGACTACGCTAAATGAGTGACAAGCCCGCCAATCAAAACTCCTTCGACTGGCGCAATCCGCACAGCGCCAGTCTTGAGTACCTTGTGACAAGCACCCTCGGAATCGGCCTATCAGCCGCTAGGCTTACCCGCATGACGCCGCTCGCCCTCACCTGGAACTGGCCGCAGACGCCGATCACCCTTGGCGTCATCTTGGCCGCAGCGGTGCTGGCCCATCTGGTGGTGGTGACGATCATCAAGCGGGTGACCAAGCGAATGAGGCGTCTGGAACAGGCCCCCGAGTCGGGCATCGCCAAAAAGGCAGCTTCAGCCCTGACTCAAGTGTCGGGTTCACGCCCGGGGCGCACCGTCGTCCATGTCACCGCTTTGGCTCACCTGGCCCGCTCAATCTGGACGATCACCCTGGTGGTGGTGGTCATCTTGATGTTGATGTCGACTTTAGGGATTCCCCTGACGCCGATTCTGGCCTCCGCCGGCATCGGTGGTGTGGTGCTGGCCTTCGGCGCCCAATCGTTGATCAAGGATTACTTGTCGGGCATCGCCATGATCATCGAGGACCAGTACGGCGTTGGCGACCAGATCAACGTTGGTGAAATCACCGGCACGGTCGAGGACATCACCTTGCGGATCACCAAGCTGCGTGACGCCGGCGGCATGATCTGGTATATCCGCAACGGGGAGATCCTGCGCGTCGGCAATGTCTCCCAGGGCTACTCAACCGGCCTGATCGATGTGCCAGTGGCCTATGACGCCGATGTCGCCCAGGTCACTGCCGTGCTCAACCAGGTGTTAGCCGAAGTCAGCGCCAATCCAGATCTGTCCGATAAGTTGCTGGAGGAGCCGACCCTCTTGGGCGTCGAGTCGATCACCGCCACCACCTTGACCATGCGCATCCGGATCAAGACCCCACCCAATCAACAATACGATCTGGTTCGATCGATCCGTGAGGCGGCCATCGCCGCCCTGAACGCCGCCGGCATCCCCGGACCGGTGGCCGTTCCCTTCATCGAACCCACTAGCAGTGCCGCCACCAGTCGCTCGACCCCGCCGGGCATCTGACCGAGAAACGCTAGCCGATGTCTTCCCCCAACAGTGTCTTGCCGGCGCTTGATCCAGCTGTCCGGGCCAAGCGGCGCCGCCAAAACCGCGTTGCGATCGCCGTCATGGTCTTAGTCCTGGTCCCATTGATCAGCCAGACTTTTTTCCCCTGGGCCTCCACTCAGGTGATCAATTCGTGGATGGCCCAGCAGACCATCGCTGCCAACCGCCCAACCACGATTCACATCAGCAGCCCTGGCAGGTATCAGGTCTGGGTGGTTAACTCAGACCTCGACTGCCGCGTCAGCTTCGATGGCGCTGATATCAGTCAACCCGGTGAATCTGATTACGCCACCGAGATCAACGGCATTGAATCGGCTGCTTCCTTTCAAGCCCAAGCCGGCGGCGACTATCTGGTGGAATGCTTGGGCACCACAGTTGGTGGCTACGCCTTCGTCTCCACCGACTCGCCAATGATGCAGGCTGTCTTTCTCAGCCTGGCCGGGCGGGCTGGCATCGTGGTGGGGGTGATCGTCGGGGTGATCCTCCTGATCCGGGCTTTCCGCCGCAATGGCCAAGAAAAGAGCCGACCACTGCCAATGGTTGCGACTCAAGTGCCGACCATGCCAGTCGCAGCACCGGCCGCACCCTGGAGCACCCAGCCGTGGAACATCGCGCCGCAGTCACAGCCGTCGGCGACTGGCCCAGCGCCAATACCACCGGCTAGCGGGCAAGTGCCGCCGCCAATGCCCCAAAAATACAGCAACGCCCCGGCTTGGGGTGCCAACCCTAACGGCCCTCAGCTACCGTCGCCAACCGCCTGGTCGGCCCACCACTGACGCAATTCTGCCTCAGCCTGGGCTTGATCAACCGGGCCACGATCAAGACGCCGCTCCAATAAGAAGCGGTAAGCCTGGCCGATCAAGGGGCTGGGTCCGACACCGAGCAGAGCCATGATCTGATTGCCGTCGAGATCGGGCCGGATAGCGTCCAACTCCTCTTGGTTGGCCAGCTCGTCGATGCGCCACTCCAGCTCCTCATAGGAACGGGCCAATCGATCGGCCTTGGCCTTGTTGCGGGTGGTGCAATCAGAGCGGGTCAGGATGTGGAGCCGCTCCAACTCCGGGCCGGCATCGCGGACATAACGACGCACCGCCGCATCGGTCCACCCGGCCTCGCCGTAACCGTGAAAACGCAGGTGCAGCGTCACCAGCAAGGCCACCGATTCAATGACGTCCTTGGGGTATTTCAGAGCCGTCAACCGCTTGCGGATCATCTTGGCTCCGACCACATCATGGTGGTGGAAGCTGACCTTGCCGTGCGCCTCCAAGCGCTTGGTGCGGGGCTTGCCGATGTCGTGGAGCAGACCCGCCAACCGGTTGACGATGTCCGGTTGGTGGCCGCGCGACTTTTCCAAGGCGATCGCTTGGTCGAGCACCGTCAAGGAATGTTGATAGACATCCTTGTGATGATGATGCTCATCAATCTCCAAACGCAATGCCCCCAACTCAGGCAAGAAGACATCGGCAACGCCGGTGCGGACCAGCAAGTCGAGGCCGACTCGGGGATGATCGCCGAGCAGTAATTTGCTGAACTCGTCGCGGATGCGTTCCGCCGAGACAATCGACAAGCGGGGAGCCAATTCGCGCATCGCCGCCAACAGGCCAGTTGTCGGCACCAACCGCAACCTGGCCACGAAACGGGCGGCCCGCATCATTCGCAGCGGATCATCGCTGAAAGACACCTCTGGAGCCGAAGGGGTGCGCAGCACCTGTGCTTCCAGATCCGCTTGACCGTGAAAGGGGTCAACCAATGCACCAGTCATCAGATCCAGAGCCATGGCGTTGACCGTGAAATCGCGCCGCTTCAAATCATCGACAATGTCATCGCCGAATGCCACCAGCGGTTTGCGCGACTCGGGTTCATAGGCATCGGCCCGAAAGGTGGTGATCTCGACCTGATAATCGAGATGATTGTGGCTGATCAGACTGCCAATGGTGCCGAAAGCCCGGCCCATGTCCCAGATCGGCCCGCCGAAGGCGCGCAGAATCGACTCAATCGCTTCAGGACGGGCGTCAGTGGTGAAGTCCAGGTCAGAGGCTGGCTCCCCCAATAAGGCGTCGCGCACCGGGCCACCGACCAGATAGAGCTGATGATCAGCGGCGGCGAAGGCCGCCGCCAATCGATCAAGCAAGGGTTTGATCGGCGCCAACTGGCGGTCGATGCCGCTCAGGCTGCCACCACTTCCACCGGCAAGTGAGCGGTGACGGCGTCATGCAGCTTGATGTCGAAGCTGTGATTGCCCAGGGTCTTGATCGGCTTGGGCAGGCGCACCGCGCGCTTGTCGATGGCCGGGCCACCAGCGGCCTTGACGGCCTGAGCCAGGTTGGAGGCGGTGACGGCGCCAAAGAGGGTGCCAGCCTCACCGGCCCGGGCGACGACCTTGATCTTCAGACCCTCCAGTTGGCTGCGGATCTCACCAGCGTGGTCGATGCCGCGGATCTCTCGGGCGTCACGAGCCCGCTTGATGCCGGCGATCTGCTTTTCGGCTCCCTTGGTCCAGGCGATGGCGTGGCCCTGGGGCAGCAAGAAATTCCGACCATAGCCAGAGCGAACGTCAACGATGTCACCGGCGATGCCGAGCTTGTCGACAGCAGTTGTCAAAATGAGTTTCATGATTCAATCCCCTCGTATCAGCGGCCGGTGGTCGCGTAGGGCAACAAGGCCACCTCACGCGCGTTCTTGATGGCCTGGGCGACTTTACGCTGATCCTGCATGGTCAAACCAGTGACCCGACGGGAACGGATCTTGCCGCGGTCAGAGATGAACTTACGCAGCATGGCGACGTCTTTGTAGTCGACTGGCCCGATGTGAATCGTCTTCACCGGCGCAATCTTCTTCTTCATGATTGGCTTACGTGCGGCCATTGTGGTGCTCCCTTTCATGAGCCCGGTGCTTGACGCACCGGAATGTGCCTACGAGCAGATGGAGGCTCCATCGGCCCTTGCCCGACTGGGCTGATCGACCAGGCAGGCTGATCGACCGATCAATCGATCAGAACGGTGGCTCGTCACTTTGGGCATTGGCCCAAGGGTCAGCCATCGGTGTGTTGTCACTGGCCGGCTGCGACCAACCAGCCGAACCTTGCGACTGCTGATAGTTACCGCCACCTTGATAGTTGCCGCCACCATTGTTGTAGTTATTGTTCGACACACCATTGGAGCCATAGTTGCCACCGCCGGGGTTGCGCGTCACTTTGGCGACGGCATAACGCAGGGCCGGGCCAACCTCGTCAACGTCGATCTCAAACACCGTGCGACGCTCACCGGTATTGGTCTCATAGGAGCGGCTCTTCAGACGCCCTTGGACGATGACGCGCATGCCCTTGGTCAAAGACTCAGCGACGTTCTCAGCGACCTGGCGCCAGACCGAGCAGTTGAGGAACATGGCATCGCCATCTTTCCATTCATTGCTGGCCCGATCGAAGGTACGCGGGGTCGACGCCACTGTGAAATTGGCGACGGCTGCTCCCGAGGGAGTGAAGCGCAATTCGGGATCGCCGGTCAGATTACCGACGACCGTGATGGTGGTTTCGCCTGCCATGCTGATCCTTGGGTTGATGCTGGGTTGAGACTCGCGAGCAGCGAATCAGTTCTGGTCTTCGGGGCGGAAGACCTTGGCGCGCAGGATCTTCTCATCGATCGACAGACGACGATCCAACTCCTTGACGGTTTCTGGGGTGGCTTCAAGATTGACGACCACGTAGGTGCCATCGGACTTCTTCTTGATCTCATAAGCGAAACGCCGACGACCCATGATGTCGATGTTGCTGATCTTGCCACCGGCCTTGGTGA